>NZ_JBMVFA010000016.1:0-173891 GCF_049543595.1 Kitasatospora sp. NPDC094028
CACCTTCCTGCACCAGTACAACTACCATCGCTGCCACACCGCACTCGGAGGCAAGCCGCCGATCAGCCGCGTGAACAACCCTGCGGGTCAATACAGCTAGTGCGCCGCCGCCAGCAGTTCCCGGGTGTACTCGGTGTGCGGCGCGGCGAACAGCCGGTCCCGGTCCGTCGACTCGACGAGCCGCCCCCGGTGCATGACCGCCACCCGGTCGCAGAAGTGCCGTACCACGGCCAGGTCGTGCGAGACGAACAGAAAGGCCACGTCGAGGCGTTCGCGCAGTTCCATCAGCAGGTTGAGCACCTGTGCCTGCGCGGACACGTCGAGCGCCGACACCGGCTCGTCCGCGATGATCAGGCGCGGCTGCGGCGCCAACGCCCGGGCGATGCCGATGCGTTGGCGCTGGCCGCCGGAGAACTCGTGCGGGTAACGGTCCAGGTGGTCGGCGGACAGCCCGACCTGTTCCAGCAGTTCGGCCGCGCGCTCGCGCCGCTGCGCCGCGCCGAGCGGGGTGTGCAGGCGCAGCGGGGTGTCCAGCGTCCGGGCGACGGTGCGGCGCGGGTTGAGCGAGGCGTACGGGTCCTGGAAGACCAGCTGGACTTCGCGGCTGAGTCGTCGCCGTAGCTCCCGGTCGGGCCGGGTGGCGTCCTGGCCGTCGTACAACACCGTCCCGCCGCTGGGGTGTTGCAGTCCGGCGAGGACCCGTGCGGTGGTGGACTTGCCGGAGCCGGATTCGCCGACCAGCCCGACCGTCTCGCCGGGGGCGATCCGCAGGCTCACCCCGTCGACGGCCCGCACCGGCTCGGCCCGCAGCGTCGGGAGGCGTCGCCGCCCGGGGAAGTGCACGGCGAGGTCGTCGACCTCCACCAGCCGGCGTTGCGGCGACGGCCGCCCGGCCGCCCTCGGCCGGAAGACCCGCGAGGGGGACGGATCGTCGACCGTCGCCAGGGCGGTGCCCGGTACGGAGTCCAGCCCCAGCGCCGCGCCCACCAGTGCCCGGGTGTACGGCTCGCGCGGCGCGGCCAGCAGTTCGGCGGTCGGCGCGGATTCGACCTCGCGGCCGCCGCGCAGCACCAGTGTGCGGTCGGTGGTGCCCGCGACCACGCCCAGGTCGTGGCTGACCAGCAGTACCGCCGTCCCGTGCTCGCGCTGCAACTCGCCCAGCAGGTCCAGGACCTGGCGCTGGACGCGGGCGTCCAGGGCGGTGGTCGGCTCGTCGGCGATCAGCAGCTGCGGGTCGTTCATCAGCGCCATCGCGATCATCACCCGTTGGCGCATACCGCCCGAGAACCGGTGCGGGTGGTCGCCGGCCCGGGCGGCCGGGATGCCGACGCGGTCCAGCATCGCGACCGCCCGCCGGCGGGCCTCGGCGCGCCCGGTGTCCGGGTGGTGCAGCCGGTACATCTCGGCGAGTTGGGCGCCGACGCCGTGGAACGGGCTGAGCGAGGTGAGGGCGTCCTGGAAGACCAGCGCCGCCCGGCCGCCCCGCACCCGGCGCAGCACCGATTCCTCGGCGCCCACCAACTCCTGCCCGCCCAGCCGGATCGAGCCGGTGACGGTGGTGGTGCGCGGGTCGTGCAGGCCGAGCACCGCCAGTCCGACCGTCGACTTCCCCGAGCCCGACTCGCCGACCAGGCCGAGGACTTCACCCGGCGCGAGGTCGAAGGACAGCCCGCTCACCGCCGTCACGGGCTCGCCGCCGCGCGGGGCGGCGAAGGTGACCGTCAGGTCCCGCACGCTCAGCACGGGCCCGGCCTCCACCGAATCACGAGCGCGAGCACCAGCGCGATCAAGATCGAGATCAACAGACTTCACCATCGGACAACTCCCCTCAGCCCAACCGGACGCGCGGATCGAGCCAGGCCACCGCCAGGTCCGCCAGCGCGACGAACAGCACCACGAAGCAGGCGGCCAGCAGCACCGCGCCGACCACGGCCGGCAGGTCCTGCCCCTCGACGGCCTCGGCGGCGAACCGCCCGACCCCGTTCAGCCCGAACACCGTCTCGGTGATCACCGCCCCGCCGAGCAGCGCCCCGGCCTCCAGCCCGAGCAGCTGGACGAGCGGTCCGGCGGCGCCGCGCGCCGTGTACTTGAGGTGGGCGCGCAGCCGTCCGAGGCCCTTGCCGCGTGCCGTCCGGACGTACTCCTCGCTCATCGTCTCCAGCAGCTGGGAGCGCGAGAGGCGGGCGAACACCGCCGAGTTGACGAAGCCGAGGACGAGCCAGGGGAGCAGCATCCCGCCGGCCCAGGCGGCCGGGTCGTCGGCCGGCGGGGTGTAGCCGGGCAGCGGCAGCAGCCCGGTGGAGTAGACCAGTCCCCACTGGGCGACGTAGCCGAGGAAGTAGATCTGCACGCTGGCGCCGACCAGGGTGAAGCCGGACAGCAGCCGGTCGGTGCGGCGGCCGTGCCGCAGCGCGGAGACGAATCCGGTGCCGGGGCCGAGCACCAGCAGCACCGCGAGCGCGCCGGCGGTCAGCGACAGGGTGACGGGCAGGTGGTCGGTCAGCGCCTCGGTGACGGGCTGGTGCAGCCGGTAGGAGTAGCCGAGGCAGGGGGCGGCGCAGTGGATGACGGAGCCGTCCACGTCGCCGACGTCCCGCCCGGCGACGATCCCGCCGAGGTAGTCGGCGTACTGGGCGAGCAGCGGCTGGTCGAGCCCCATGCTCTGGCGCACCGCGGCGATCTGCCCGCTGTCGCAGCGCGGGCCGCAGGCGGCGCGGGCCGGGTCGGCGGGCGCGGCGTAGAAGAGGGCGAAGGCGGCGGCGGAGACCGCGGCCAGGACGGCGAGCGCCTGGAGGGCGCGCCGCAGGGCGAAGGTGAGCATTTCTCGGTACCTCGGACAGCCTCGGACGACGTCTGACGGGCTCGGACGATCCCGGAGGATCCCGCGGGCGGTGGGCGGACGGCTCGCAGCGCCGGCCGCCCACCGGCCCGCCCTGCCTCAGGACTTCAGGTACAGCCAGCTCAGCCCGACCGTCCCGTAGATGGGGTGGACGAACGCCCCGCCGACGTTGGCGCCGTGCAGCTGGTTGACGGTCGGGTAGGCGAACGGCAGCACCGGCACGTCCTTCATCACGGTCTGCTCCAGCGCGTACAACTCCTTGGCCTTGGCGCGCGGTTCGCCGATCTGGTTGATCCGGTCGATCTCCCGGTCGACCGCCGGGTTGCGGTAGCGGGCCGAGTTGAGGTCGCCGCCGGCCCGGCCGTCGAAGGAGAACGGGATCAGGGTGGAGGGCGTCGGCCAGTCGACGGACGAGGTCTCCTCGAACAGGTCGTACGGCGAGTCGGCGCGGTGCACCTCGTCGAGGTAGGCCTTGGGGTCGATCGGCTTGGGCACGACGGTGATCCCGGCCTTGGCGAAGCCGTCGACGAGCACCTGGGCGACGCGCTGCCCGTTCGGCGTGTTCTTGTACCCGTACGTCAGGCTGGCGGGTGCCTGCTTGGCCTTGGCGAGTTCGGCCTTGGCGGCCTCCGGGTCGCCCTCCGGCTTGGCCGGGTACAGGTCGTACTTCTGCCAGTCGATGAGGGCGGGCGAGCTGAGGGTGGTGGCGAGTTCGCCGGTCCGGGAGCCGCCCTGGACCTGGCGGGCCTGCTGGCGGGGGTAGGCCAGGTGCAGGGCCTTGCGGACCTCGACGTCGGGCACCCGCTCGTTGTTGACGACGAGCTGGGTGACGAAGGCGCCCTGGCGGCCGGTGACGACGAGGTCGCGGGCCTTGGGGTCGGTGTCGGCGGTCTGGTACAGCTCGGGGGAGAGGGTGTCGGAGGCGGTGGTGGCGTCGGCGCCGCCGTCGCGCCCGGCGAGGACCTCCTGGTTGATGTTGAGCGTCTCCTTGCCGTAGGTGAAGACGAAGCGGTCGGGGTACTGGTTGCGGATCGGGTCGGTGTCGGCCTTCCAGCCGGGGTTGCGCTCCAGCACCATGCGGGTGTTCTGGACGTGCTCGACGATCCGGTAGGGGCCGGTGGCGAACGGCAGCCGGTCGTAGTCCGTCCCGGTGTCCTTGTCGCGGCGCACCGGCGAGGAGGAGGACTGCGCGGCCATGTACGGCACGTCGGCCTGCGGCTGCGGGAAGTGGAAGACGACGGTGCGCTCGTCCGGCGTCTCGATCGCGGCGAGGTCGCCGGCCTGCGGGCCCGCGTACTTGGCGCGGGCGGCCTCGTAGGAGGCCTCGCCGGTGAGCCACTGCGGCCAGTACGGCGGGCCGACCTCGTAGCCCTTGCCGAAGGTGCGCTCGATGCCGTACTTGACGTCCTGGGAGGTGATCGGCTTGCCGTCCTCCCAGGCGACGCCCTCCTTGAGCCGGTACGTCCAGGTGCGTCCGCCGTCCGCCGGGGTGCCGGTGTCGGTGGCGAGGTCGCCGACCAGCTTGGCCCTGCCGTCGACGACCTGGTACTGGGTGAGCTGGCGGCCCCAGAGCAGTGAGGCGTTGTAGGCGGCGCCGGCGTACACCTTCTGCGGGTCGAGGTGGCGGAACTCCACGCTGTTGTAGACGTTGACCGTGCCGCCGGGGCGGGCGCCGGGGACGGCGGGGGCCGGTCCGGCGCTCTCCTTCTCGGTGCCGAGCGCGGCGGTCAGCGGCGAGGTCTCCTTGGCGGAGGCGCCGGCGGGCGCGGAGCCGGTGCTGCCGGCGCCGGCCGAGCAGGAGGTGGCCAGCAGGGTGGTGGCGATGACGGCGAGCGACGCTCTGGTCCAGCGCATGGCGAATCTCTCCTCGGCCCCGGGCGGATCGCACCGGAGCGAACTGGGTGACGGGGGTGACGGGGACATCGGGGGTGACAGGGAAGTCAGGGGTGACGGGTGGGGCGAGTGAGGGCGGGTCTCAGCGCCCGCCGCCGGTCCGCGGATCGAGCGCGTCGCGGACGGCGTCGCCGAGCAGGTTGAAGGCGAGGACGAAGGCGAGCAGGGCCACGCCGGGGAAGACCATGTAGGTGGGGTCGGCCTGGAAGACCTCCGAGCCGCGGGCGATCATCCGGCCCCAGTCCGGTACGGGCTCGGTGACGCCGACGCCGAGGAAGGACAGCGCGGCCTCGGAGGCGACGAAGGTCGGCACCGCCATGGTGGCGTGCACCAGCAGCTGCGAGCGGACGTTCGGCAGCAGTTCGTGGACGACGATGTGGAACCGGCTCGCTCCCTGGGCCCGGGCGGACTGCACGAAATCCCTTTCCCGGAGCGATCGCACGGTGGCGCGCAGGGAAAGTGCGAGCGGAATCCAGCCGAATGCGGAGAACACCAGGATCAGCACCAGGAACTGCATCCACTCGGGCTCGGCGGCGCCCGGATCGACCAGCCGGGACTGGACGACCGGGCTGAGTGCCAGCAGCAGGAGCAGGGTGGGGAAGGCGAGCAGCACGTTCGCCAGGAATCCGAACGCGCGGTCCGCGATCCCGCCGAGGTAGCCGACCGCGACGCCGGCCAGCACGCCGAGCGCGGTGGTGACGGCGGCGGCCGCGAGGGCGATCAGCAGTGAGGTGCGGATGCCGTACAGCAGCTGGGTCAGCACGTCCCGGCCGAGCCCGGGCTCCAGTCCGAACCAGAACTCGCCGGAGATCCCGCCGTTGGGCGCCATCGGCAGCCCGCCGTCGCTGAGCAGGCCCGGCAGGTTCTGGCCGTAGTGCTCGACCGGGTTCTTCCCGTACAGCGCGGCGACCAGTGGCGCCGTGAGGGCGAGCAGCAGGAACAGCAGGACGACGGCGAGTGCGGCGGCGCCCACCCGGTCGTGCAGCAGGCGGCGCAGCGGGCCCGGCGCGGCGGGGCGCCGGCGGACCGGCGCCGGGACGGTGTCGACCACGGCCATGACAGGCGTACTCCCCGAATTCTCCGCCGCCCCGTGGGTGTGGGTGCGTCGATGGGCATGTGAGGCGGCCTTGCGGGGGTTTCCCGGCGGGCCGTGCGGGCCACATCAGATCGGATGCGTCGGATGTTCGGCAAATCCCCGGAATGCGGTCCGAAGCCATTCCTTCCGTTTTCCTTCGGCATTGTTTCCGGAATGGTGACGGCTTCATTTCGCCGCAACACTGCCGTCGCACCGGAACGGACATAAGCCTCAATCCGGGCGGGCCGTCCCGCATTCTGAGACCTCCGCCACAGTCCCTCCGCCGGCGCCCGGTATTGCTACGATCCCGGTGGGCCGCGACTGGCGCGCACGGATGGAATCGACCATCGGGAAGCGGCCCCGTGAATCCTCACGCCGAAGTTGCCGAGCGCCTGGGCCGCCCGCAATCCCCGTCAGGAGACCGCCATGGCCCAGGACCGGCACCCGCAGCCCCCGCGCACCGAGCAGGCCCCGCACACCGCCGCCACCCCCACCGCGAACACCGCCTTCCGCAGCGCCGTCGACGTCGTCGCCGAGGTCGAGCCGCGGATCGCCGCCGCCATCGGCCGCGAGATCGACGACCAGCGCGCCTCGCTCAAGCTGATCGCCAGCGAGAACTACGCCTCCCCGGCCGTCCTGCTCGCGATGGGCAACTGGCTCAGCGACAAGTACGCCGAGGGCACCGCCGGCCGCCGCTTCTACGCCGGCTGCCGCAACGTGGACACCGTCGAGACGATCGCCGCCGAGCACGCCCGCGAGCTGTTCGGCGCCGAACACGCCTACGTCCAGCCGCACTCCGGCATCGACGCCAACCTCACCGCCTTCTGGGCCGTCCTCTCCCAGCGCGTCGAGAGCCCCGCCCTGGCCCGGGCCGGGGTCCGGGGCGTCAACGACCTCACCGAGCAGGACTGGGCGCGGCTGCGCCAGGAGCTCGGCAACCAGCGGATGCTCGGCATGTCCCTGGACACCGGCGGCCACCTCACCCACGGCTTCCGCCCCAACATCTCCGGCAAGATGTTCGAGCAGCGCAGCTACGGCACCGACCCGGCCACCGGCCTGATCGACTACGCCGCGCTGCGCGAGAGCGCCCGCGAGTTCCGCCCGCTGATCATCGTGGCCGGCTACTCGGCGTACCCGCGGCTGGTGAACTTCGCCACGATGCGCGAGATCGCGGACGAGGTCGGCGCGACCCTCATGGTCGACATGGCGCACTTCGCCGGCCTGGTGGCGGGCAAGGTGCTGACCGGCGACCACGACCCGGTGCCGCACGCCCACATCGTCACCACCACCACCCACAAGTCCCTGCGCGGCCCGCGCGGCGGCATGGTGCTCAGCACCGCCGAGCTCGCCGAGCACGTCGACCGCGGCTGCCCGCTGGTGCTCGGCGGCCCGCTCTCGCACGTGATGGCCGCCAAGGCCGTCGCCCTCGCCGAGGCCCGCCGCCCCGAGTTCCGGGCCTACGCGCACGCCGTCGTCGACAACGCCCGGGCGCTCGCCGAGGGCCTGCTGCGCCGCGGCACCACCCTGGTCACCGGCGGCACCGACAACCACCTGGTCCTCGCCGACGTCTCCGGCCACGGCCTGACCGGCCGCCAGGCCGAGGCGGCGCTGCTCGACGCGGGCATCGTCACCAACCGCAACTCCGTCCCGCTCGACCCGAACGGCGCCTGGTACACCTCCGGCGTCCGGCTCGGCACCCCGGCGCTCACCACCCGCGGCCTCGGCACCGACGAGATGGACGAGATCGCCGCCCTGATCGACACCGTCCTGCGCGCCGCCACACCGACCACCACCGCCCTGGGCGCCCCCTCCAAGGCCGGCTACGCCCTCGACGACACCGTCCGCGACGGCGTCGCCAAGCGGGCCGCGGACCTCCTCGCGCCCTTCCCGCTCTACCCGGGCGTCGACCTGGCCTGACCGCCTCCCGCCGGGCCGTCCGACGCCGCCTCCCGCCGGGCCGCAGGACGCCGGCCCGGCGGGGCGACTCGGCTAGTACTGCAGCGACTTGTACTGGAGGAACTCCTCCAGCCCGTGGCGGCCCATCTCCCGGCCGAGGCCGGAGCTCTTGTAGCCGCCGAACGGGGCGAGCGGGTTGAAACGGCCGCCGTTGAGGTCGACCTGGCCGGTGTCGAGGCGGCGGGCGAAGGCGGCGGCGGTCTCGGTGTCGGCGGCCCAGACGCCGCCGGCCAGGCCGTACTCGGTGCCGTTGGCGAGGTCGGCGGCGTGGTCCTCGTCGCGGTAGGGGAGGACGACCAGGACGGGGCCGAAGATCTCCTCCTGGGCGGCCGCGGCGTCCGACGCGACGTCGGCGAGCACGGTCGGCCGGACGTAGTGGCCGGTGGGGAGTTCGGCGATCGGTTCGGCGCCGCCGACGACCAGCCGGGCGCCCGCGGCGAGCGCGTCGTCGAGGTAGCGGCGCACCCGGGCCAGCTGCTTGGCGTTGACCAGCGGCCCGACCCGGGTCTGCGGGTCGGTCGGGTCGCCCGGCCGGTACTTGGCGGCGGCCTTGGCGGCGAGCGCGACGGCCTCCTCGTACTGGTCCTCGTGCACCAGCAGCCGGGTCCAGGCGCTGCAGGTCTGGCCGGAGTTGGCGAAGACGTTGGCGATGTTGACGTTCACCGCGCGGACCAGGTCCGCGCCGGGCAGCACCACGTTGGCGGACTTGCCGCCGAGTTCCAGACAGACCCGCTTCAGCCCGCGCCCGGCCGTCTCGGCGATCTGCCGGCCGACCGCCGTGGAGCCGGTGAACGACACCGCGTCCACCCCGGGGTGCGCGGCCAGCGCCGCCCCCGCCACCGCGCCGGTGCCGGTCACCAGGTTGAACACCCCGGCCGGGAAACCGGCTTCGTGCACCAGCCGGGCGAACAGCCGGGCCGTCAGCGGGGTGTCCTCGGCCGGCTTGAGCACCACCGTGCAGCCGGCCGCCAGCGCCGGGAGGACCTTGGCCGTGATCTGGTGCAGCGGGTAGTTCCACGGCGTGATCGCGGCCACCACCCCGGCCGGCTCGGCGAGTACCACCGAGTTGCCGATCCGCTCCTCGAAGGGGTGCTCGGCGAGCAGCGTCAGGTAGGAGTTCGCCACCGTCAGCGGCAGTCCGGCGTGCACGGCCGCGGCGAAGCCGACCGGGGCGCCGAGCTCGGCCACCACCGTCGCGGTGATCTCCTCCTGCGCGGCGGCGAGGCCGTCCCGCAGCCGGGTCAGCGGTGCCAGGCGCTGGTCGGCGGTGGTGGCGCCCCAGGCCCGGGCCGCCCGGCGGGCCGCGGCGACCGCGGCGTCGACGTCGGTGGCCCCGCCGGCCGGGACGGTGGCGATGGCCCGCTCGGTCGCCGGGTTCAGCACGGTGATCGACCCGGCGTCCCCCGAGGGCCGCCAGTCGCCGTCGATGTACTGGTCGCCGTACCGGTCGCCGTACTCCGCGTGCTGCTGCACCGATTGTCCTCTCGTCCGATCACCTGCTGCGCGTGACGGTGGTAGTCAAGGCGGCCGGGGCACCCGCGCGCAAGAGCCGATTCCGCCCGCTGGGGCGTGCGTCGACGGCCCGTCACCTGCGAGGCGTCGCCGACTGCCGGTCACCCACCGCCGTTCACCCGGGCGTGAACCGCGCGGTGTACGCGTCGAACGGCCCGCCCCCGCCCCGCCGAGCGACCGGTCGCGCGGCCGACTCCCCTACGGTGAAGGAGTTCTGACGACCAACCCGGTGCCTGTCCGCCACTGCGGTGCTCGCCTTTCCCGATTCCGCCCCCTCCGTCCCGGGGCACGCCCCCCACCGCGGTGCGAGGGGAAGGCCCGGCGAAGGCCGTCCCGGTGGAGCGGTGACTCGGCGCGGTCGGTGGACCACGGTGGAGACCGGCCGCCCGGCGGCCGTGTACATGTCCGCCCCCGAGGTGCGCGGACCGTGGAAATTGCCGGCCGAATGCCCTCCCCAGAAGGGGGTCTACCGGAGTAGATTGCGTCGAACGCAGCACGGGGGGACCATCGCTGTCAGTGGTCTGATACGACGTACACGGTCGACGACCAGCACTCTTCTGGGCCGGGCGAGGCGTGCCCCACGGCTGAGGTTCGCTCAACTCGCTTGTAGTACGTACCGTTCAAAGGAGCACCCCGTGGTTGACGCCGCGTTGCAGGGCGAAGCGCACAAGCCCGCCGAACCGGCTGATTTGAACGATGTCCCGGGTTGGTTCTGGGACCACGACCGGCATTCCTTCGAGTGGTTCCTGGCGCGCCAGGAGAAGGCCGGCGTGACGGGTGACCTGATGGAGATGGGTGCCTACCTGGGCCGCAGCGCGATCGTGATCGGCGAGCACCTGCAGCCCGGTGAGACGTTCACCGTCTGTGACCTCTTCGACTCGGACGCTCCCGACGACGAGAACGCGGCCGAGATGGACATGTCGTACCGCAAGACGCTGACCCGCGCGGCGTTCGAGGCGAACTACCTGTCCTTCCACGACGAGCTGCCGGAGATCATCCAGGCGCCGACGAGCGTCCTGGCGGACGGCCGCCTCGCGCCCCGTTCCTTCCGGTTCATCCACATCGACGCCTCGCACCTGTACGAGCACGTGGTGGGCGACATCCAGGTGGCCCGGGTCGCGCTGCAGGAGCAGGGCGTCGTGGTGATGGACGACTTCCGCTCGCAGCACACCCCCGGCGTCGCCGCGGCGACCTGGGAGGCGGTGTTCAACCACGGGCTGAAGCCGATCCTGCTCACCGAGTCCAAGTTCTACGGCACCTGGGGCGACCCGGAGCCGTTCCAGCGCGACCTGCTCGACCGGGTCGGCCTCGCGGCCGGCTGCGAGCTCGGCATCGAGACCATCAACGGCCTGCGGTTCCTGCGGATGGTCGGCAGCTCGGAGGGCATCGAGCCGTTCCGCCCGTCCCGGCACAACGACCGGCTGGCCGCCCAGGAGGCCCGCCGCGAGGCCGAGGAAGCCCGCCGGGCGCTGCGCGAGGCCCAGGACGAGGCCGCCCGCGACCTGGCCGAGCGCCGGGCCCGGGCCGCCGAGCGCCGCCGCCCGGTGAACGTCGCCAAGCGCGCCGCCCGCGACCTGCTCCCGCCGGTGGTCACCTCCGCGATCCGCCGCGCCCGCCGCGGCTGAGCCGCCCCGCACGTACGGCGAAGGGCCGGTCGGATGTTCCGACCGGCCCTTCGCCGTACGTGCCTGCGGGCCTCAGACCCGCGCGGCCTCGACCGGCTCCTCTGCCGGCTGCTCCGCCTCGGCCATCTCCTGCCGGACGGCGGCCAGCGAGGGGTTGGCCCAGGCGCTCGCGACGCCCCAGTAGTAGAAGGCCAGCGCGATCGCGGCCACGATCAGCAGGTCCCAGCCCTCCGGCAGGTCGCCGCGGCCGCCGTAGTCGGTGCTGCCGGCCCAGGAGATCCCGGCCATCACGAACAGGTAGGCGATCATCCAGGCGCCCGCCTTCAGGTGTGGCTTGAGCTCGGCCCACGGCTTGCGCAGCTCGTAGAAGGCCCAGATCGGCAGGCCGGCGGCCATCAGCAGGATGACCTTGCCGGTGAGCGGCCACTTGGCCCAGTACAGGACCAGCGAGCCGAACACCATGGCGATCGGGGCGATCACCGGCATGGCCCGCAGCCGGACCGGCCGCTTCAGCTCGGGGGCGAGGCGGCGCAGCGCCATCACGGCGACCGGGCCGGTGATGTACGAGATCACGGTGGCCACCGAGACGATCTCGGCGAGCGAGCCCCAGCCGCGGAAGACGGCGAGGAACAGGAAGGCGACGATCAGGTTGAGCACCAGCGCCGGGCGCGGGATGCCGGTCTTGGCGTCGACCTTGCCGAAGACCTTCGGCAGGTGTCCGTTCTCCTGCACGCCGTGGATCATGCGCGAGGTGGTGGCGGCGTAGATCATGCCGGTGCCGGACGGCGAGACGAAGGCGTCCGCGTACAGCAGCATGGCGAGCCAGTTCAGGCCCCAGGCCATCGCGAGGTCGGCCAGCGGCGAGGTGTAGCCGAGGCCGCTCCAGCCGTTCGCCAGGCCTTCGGTCGGCACGGCGCCGAGGAAGGCGACCTGGAGCGCGATGTAGATGACCAGGGCGATCAGGATCGAGCTGATGACGGCCTTCGGCAGCGACTTGCCGGGGTTGCGGGCCTCACCGGCGAGGTTGAGCGGCGACTGGAAGCCGTTGAAGGCCCAGACGATGCCGGAGGTCGCGACGGCGGTGAAGACGGCGCTCCAGCCGTTCGGCGCGAAGCCGCCGTGGTCGGTGAAGTGGGCGGTGTCGAAGTGCGCGAAGAGCAGGGCGCCGGCGGTCAGCGCGGGGACGACGACCTTGAAGACGGTGATCGCCGTGTTGGTCTTGGCGAACATCGTGATCGCGAACCAGTTCAGCGCGAAGTACACCAGGAGCAGCACGCTGGCGAGCGCGACGCCGGTGACGCTCAGTTCCTGGCCGTCGTACAGGGCCTTCGCCCAGCCGAAGTCCCAGGAGCTCATGTACTGCACGGAGGCGGTGGCCTCGCCCGGGATGACCGAGACGATGGCGATCCAGTTGGCCCAGGCGGCGAGGTAGCCGGCGAGCGAGCCGTGCGAGTACTGGCCGTAGCGGACCATGCCGCCGGCCTTGGGGAACATCGAGCCGAGCTCGCTGTAGGTGAGGGCGATGGTGAGCGCCACCGCGGCCCCGATCACCCAGGCGAGGATCGACGCGGGGCCGGCCAGTCTGGCGGCCCGCTCGGCGCCGAAGAGCCAGCCCGAGCCGATGATCGACCCGAGGCCGACCGCGGTGAGGCTGATCGTGCCGAGTGACCGGCGGTAGTTCTGGTGTGATGCCGTCGACGCTTCGGGCTCACTCAACGTATCGGTCCTCTCGCTCGCGGTCCACCGGATGGAGTCGTGGTTTTTGCGGTTTTGCACTGCCATTTGGGGCAAACGGAGAGCAGCCTATGGGGCGAAATGGGGCGAAGACCTCAGAGGAAGCTCAAACCGTCCGATCGTTGCCATCTCGTGTCCGGCTTCCGGACGCGGATGCGCAGGTCGGAGGCCAGATCGGGGAGTCGGGCAACGGGTCGGACGGGGCCGGCCGCAGTCGGCCGGGCCGGGAAAAGAAAATTCCCCGCGGATTCCTGGGGAATCCACGGGGAATTTCTCTGGTGTCCGAGGGGGGACTTGAACCCCCACGCCCGATAAAGGGCACTAGCACCTCAAGCTAGCGCGTCTGCCATTCCGCCACCCGGACGGGGTGTGTGCTTCGGGGGTTTTTCTCTCGCCCCCTCGGCGACAGAGAGAACACTACCAGCATTCGGGCGTGGTTCTCACCGCGTTTGCACCGGTGGGGAGGGGCGGGGTGGCCGGGGTGGCTGGGACGGCTCGTGAGGACGCTCGAAACCGGGCCGAACTGGGCCCCGATGCGAAGGAAGCGGTCGACTCCGGTGCCCGCTGCGGTCGGTTCCGGTCGGAAGCGGTCCGACACGGGCAAGTTGTCGCCGGTGCCCCGGCCGCCGGGGCGGCTCTCCTAGCCTCTGTGGACCGAGGGGCCCGGGGTGGAACAACGGGTTCCCGGACGGTTCCGGTGGTTCCGGTCGTTCCCGGACCGCGCCGGGTCGCGGACGAAGGGCGGCGGCACGTGGAGCAGATCAGCGGGGCGGCGAAGGCCGAGCCGAGACGCGGCGGGCCGCGCGCGGCCCCGGACGGGCCGGTCGAGGGGGTCTGGCGCTTCCCGGTGCCCGCCGCCGAGGCCTCGGTGCCGCTCACCCGGCACGCGGTCCGGGACCGCCTGCTCGCCCAGGGCATGGCCGGGGTGCGCTACCAGGAGCTGGTGGACGACCTGCTGCTGATCGTCTCGGAGCTGGTCGGCAACGCCGTCACGCACGCCGCCGAGCTGTCCCCCGAGGTGACCACCGAGCTGTCCGTGCGCCGGGGCTGGGTGCGGGTGTCGGTCGAGGACGGCGACCCGTACCGGCCGAAGGCCCAGGAGAGCGACGCCGGCCGCACCGGCGGCCGCGGCCTGCTGCTGGTCAAGAGCGTGACCCTGCAGGCGGGCGGGGTGTGCGACGTGGAGCGGACCGGGGAGGGCGGCAAGGTCGTCTGGGCCTCGCTGCCCGTCCCCCCGGAGCCGGCGGACTGACCGGCACCGGCCGGGGCCGGCCACCGGGAGCGACCGGCGCCGCGGGCCCGCCCCGGCTACCAGTCCCGCCCGGCGATCTCCCGGATGCCCGGCAGCGCGGCCTCGAAGACCGTCTCGAACCAGACCGAGAACGGGCGCTCGGCGCGCAGCTCCCGCAGCTCCTGCGCGGTGACGAAGGCGAAGTCGTCGACCTCCTCCGGGTCCGGCTGCACCGGCGCGGTGACCAGGCCCACGAACAGGTGGTTCCACTCCCGCTCGATCAGCCCGGAGGCCTCGTCTGGCAGGTCGTAGCGGACGGTGCCGGCCTCGCAGAGCAGCGCCGGCGCGACGCCCAGCTCCTCGGCGGTGCGGCGGGCGGCGGCCACGAACGGCTGCTCGTCCGGGTACGGGTGCCCGCAGCAGGTGTTCGACCAGACGCCGGGGGAGTGGTACTTGCCGAGGGCGCGGCGCTGGAGCAGCAGCCGGCCCTGGCGGTCGAAGAGGAACACCGAGAACGCGCGGTGCAGCCGGCCGGGCTGCTGGTGCGCCCAGAGCTTCTCGCCGGTCCCGATGGTGACGCCCTCGTCGTCGACCAGCTCCAGCAGGATCTCGGGGCCGGTCGCGGCGACGGCCACGTCCGTCTCCACGTCGAGGCCGGTGTCGATCTCGGCGGTGAACTGCGTCGGGTCGGTCGGCAGACTCTGGGGCATGGTGCCTCTTTCGGGAGCGGAACCAGGGGGAGCACGAGCATGGGGGTGCGCCCGGTGGACCGCGAGGGGTGCGGCAGACGTGCCGGACGCGGCGGGCGCACCGGCGCCGACGCCGGGGTCAGTCTGCCGTACGGGTGGCGGTCGGCACCGGCCACACGCACAATCCGATGGATCATGACCCTCGGGGGTCCGGTCCTGGCCGGGCGGGGCACCGGGGGCCCCTCGAAAGAGGGACCGCAATCGGATACCCGCGCGATCGGCGTTCGAACCACGTTCGAGCGTACGATCCGTCGCCCGCCCGTCACCGCACAGCCCCCGGCCGCGTTCGGGCTGGTCGCCCCGGTCGCCTACCATCACTTACAGCACGGTGCCCGGATCCGCGCCGCTACCGGCGCGCCGCCGCCCGGTTCGGCCCGGCGGCGCCGGTGCCCCCCGGCACACCCCCTGTGCACAGCACGACGGATCAGGAGACCCCGCATGATCGGCCTCGTTCTGGCAGCCGGCGCCGGCCGCCGGCTGCGCCCGTACACCGACACCCTGCCCAAGGCGCTGGTGCCGGTCGACGGGGAGCGGACCGTCCTGGACCTCACCCTCGGCAACTTCGCCGAGGTCGGACTGCGCGAGGCCGCGATCGTCGTCGGCTACCGCAAGGAGGCGGTGTACGACCGCAAGGACGCCCTGGAGAGCAAGTACGGCGTCAAGCTCCACCTGGTCGAGAACGACAAGGCCGAGGAGTGGAACAACGCCTACTCGCTCTGGTGCGCCCGCGAGCTGTTCACCGAGGGCCTGCTGCTGGCCAACGGCGACACCGTCCACCCGGCCTCCGTCCAGCGCACCATGCTGGAGGGCAACCAGCGCCTCACCGAGGCCGGCACCGCCCCCGGCATCCTGCTCGCCCTCGACACGGTGAAGAGCCTCGCCGACGAGGAGATGAAGGTCGTCGTCGACCCGGCCACCGGCATGCGCCGCATCACCAAGCTGATGGACCCGAGCGAGGCGACCGGCGAGTACATCGGCGTCACCGTGATCAACCCGGCCGCCGCCGCCGACCTGACCGACGCGCTGCGCGCCACCTACGAGCGCGACCCGCAGCTGTACTACGAGGACGGCTACCAGGAGATGGTGGACCGCGGCCTGCGGGTCGACGTCCAGCCGATCGGCGAGGTCTCCTGGGTCGAGGTCGACAACCACGACGACCTGGCGAAGGCGCGGGAGATCGCGTGCCGGTACTGACCCGACTGGTCCCGTCGCCGCTGTTCGTCGAGGTCCGCCCGGGCGCGCTGGACGCACTCGGCGGTATCCTCGCCGACCAGCGGCTGTCGGCCTCGGGCCGGATCGCGGTCGCGATCAGCAACGGCTCCGGCGCGGCCATGCGCCGCCGCCTGGAGCCGGCCCTGCCCGGGGCCGACTGGTACAACGTCGACGACGGCAGCCTCGACAGCGCGGTGCGCTTCGCCGAGGAGATGCGCGGCAAGCACTACGACGCGGTCGTCGGCCTCGGCGGCGGCAAGATCATCGACGCCGCCAAGTACGCCGCGGCCCGGGTCGGCCTGCCGGTGGTCGCCGTCGCCACCAACCTGGCCCACGACGGCATCTGCTCGCCGGTCTCCACCCTCGACAACGACTCCGGCCGCGGCTCCTACGGGGTGCCCAGCCCGATCGGCATCGTGGTCGACCTGGACGTCATCCGGCAGGCCCCCAAGCGCTTCGTCGCGGCCGGCATCGGGGACGTGGTCTCCAACATCTCCGCCTGCGCCGACTGGGAGTTGTCGCACGCGGTCACCGGCGAGCCGGTGGACGGACTGGCCGTCGCGATGGCCCGGTCGGCGGGGGAGAACCTGCTGCGGCACCCAGGGAACATTCAGGATCAGGACCTGCTGACGGCGCTGGCCGAGGCCCTGGTACTGTCCGGCATCGCGATGAACATCGCGGGCAGCACCCGGCCCTCCTCGGGCGCCTGCCACGAGATCTCGCATGCCCTGGACGTGCTTCACCCCAAGCGCTCCGCCCAGCACGGCGAACAGGTGGGCCTCGGCGCCGCTTTCGCCAGTTTCCTGCGGGGCGAGCGCGAGCTGTCCGGACTGATCGTGGAACGCCTGGCGCGCCACGGACTTCCGGTGACCGCAGCTCAAATCGGCTTCACGGATGCGGAGTTCACCGAAGCGGTGCACTACGCTCCGAACACCCGGCCGGGGCGCTTCACCATCCTCGAACACCTCGACCTCTCCCCTTCCGCGATCAGGGACGCGTACGCCGACTATGTCCAAGCCGTCAACAGCTGACCCCTCCACCGCGGGCGCCGCACCGCCCCCGGTCGACCTGACCCGCCGCCCCTCGATCGAGGAGCTGCGCGCGGTGATCCACCCGGAGGGCATGCTCCAGCGCCGCAGCGCCGAGCACTGGGCCGGGCGCCTCTACATGCGGAGGATCTCGCTGCGGATCACCCGCGTGCTCTCCACCATGACGGCGATCACGCCCAACGGCCTGACCTACCTGATGATGCTCACCGGCGTCCTGGCCGGCGCCGCGCTGGTGCTGCCCGGCCTCGCCGGAGCCGTCCTGGGCGCGGTGCTGATCCAGGTCTACCTGCTGCTGGACTGCGTGGACGGCGAGGTCGCCCGCTGGCGCCGGCAGACCTCGCTCACCGGCGTCTACCTGGACCGGGTCGGCCACTACATGTCCGAGGCGGCGCTGCTGACCGGCCTCGGCCTGCGCGCCACCGACCTGCTGCACCGCGAGGGCGCCGGCGCGCACTGGGAGTGGGCCTTCCTCGGCACGCTGGCCGCGCTCGGAGCCATCCTGATCAAGTCCGAGACGGACCTGGTGGACGTGGCCCGGGCCCGCAGCGGCCTGACGGCCGTCGAGGACAGCGCCTCGGTGCCGCGCTCGGCCACCGTGGCCAAGGCCCGCCGGGCGGCGTCGCTGCTGAAGTTCCACCGCCTGGTCGGCGCGGTCGAGGCCTCGCTGTTCATCCTCGCGGCCGGGATCGCCGACGCGGTGCACGGCGGGCTGTTCTTCACCCGCATCGCGGTCGTGGTGCTGGCGGCGATCGCCATGCTGCAGACCGTGCTGCACCTGCTGAGCATCGTCCTCTCCAGCAGGCTGCGATGAACGAGCGGAGCGAGCGAATGAACGAGCGCACCACCACCGCCGAGGGCTTCCGCCTCGGCGCGGTGATCATCACCATGGGCAACCGGCCCGCCGAGCTGAACGCCCTGATCGAGTCCGTCCGCGCCCAGGAGGGCCCGGCCGTGGAGCTGGCCGTGGTCGCCAACGGCGCCCCGCTGCCCCCGCTGCCGGAGGGCGTGCGCAGCGTCGAGCTGCCGGAGAACCTCGGCATCCCGGGCGGGCGCAACGTCGGCATCGAGCTGTTCGGCCACGACGGGAAGGACGTCGACGCCGTCCTGTTCCTGGACGACGACGGCCACCTGCCGCGCACCGACTCCGCCCGCCTGCTGCGCGAGGCCTTCACCGCCGATCCGGAGCTGGGCATCGTCTCGTTCCGGATCGCCGATCCGGACACCGGCGTCACCGCGCGCCGGCACGTCCCCCGGCTGCGCGCCAGCGACCCGCTGCGCTCCTCCCGGGTGACCACCTTCCTGGGCGGCGCGAGCGCGGTGCGCTGCGCGGTGTTCCCCGAGGCCGGGCAGCTGCCCGCCGAGTTCTTCTACGCGCACGAGGAGACCGACCTCGCCTGGCGCGCGCTGGACGCCGGCTGGGCCATCGACTACCGGGCGGACGTCGTCCTGCACCACCCGACGACCTCGCCCGCACGGCACGCCACGTACTTCCACAACGTGGCCCGCAACAGGGTGTGGCTCGCGCGACGGAACCTTCCGGCCCTGTTGGTGCCTCTCTATCTGGGAACCTGGTTTCTGCTGACCCTGGCCCGCCGCCCCTCCCCGGAGGCGCTGAAGGCCTGGTGGGGCGGATTCCGGGCGGGCTGGCGCGAACCCTGCGGTCCGCGTCGGCCGATGCGATGGCGTACCGTTTGGCGACTGACCAGGCTGGGACGTCCTCCGATCATCTGATCCGTCTGTGATCGAATGATCGTTCGCCACGGCCGGCGGTCATCCGCCGGCCTGACTCCCCCGTGATCCCAGTGGATCTCCCTCGGCGCACGGCCGGCGGACCCCCGCCGACCGGCCCGCCCCGACCGATCCCGCGTGAAGGACGAATGTGTCGACAGTGAGTGAACCCGTCAGCCTCTCAGCCCCCCGGGGGGCGGACGCGGGCCTGACCCCCAAGCAGCTCGCGGCCAAGTACGGCCTGGCGGTGAGCGGCGCCCGGCCGGGCCTGTTCGCCTACACCAAGCAGCTCTGGGCCCGGCGCCACTTCATCTGGGCCTTCGCCACCGCCCGCCTGGTGGCCCAGTACACCGACGCCAAGCTCGGCCAGCTGTGGCAGGTCGTCACCCCGCTGCTCAACTGCGGCGTGTTCTACCTGGTCTTCGGCGTCATCCTGGAGAACAAGGACGGCTTCCCGCCGAACACCTACATCGCGTGGCTGTGCATCGGCGTCTTCATCTTCCAGTTCACCCAGAACGCGGTGCAGTCCGGCACCCGGGCGATCTCCGACAACCTCGGCCTGATCCGCGCCCTGCACTTCCCGCGCGCCAGCCTGCCGATCGCCTTCACCGTGATCCAGCTCCAGCAGCTGCTGATCTCGACGGTCGTGCTGGTCGTCACCGTGCTGGCCGCCGGCATCACCCCGGGCAAGACCTGGCTGCTGATCGTCCCGGCGCTGATCCTGCAGACGCTGTTCAACACCGGCATCTCGCTGATCATGGCCCGGATCGGCGCCAAGACCAGTGACATCTCCCAGCTGATCCCGTTCGTGATGCGGGCCTGGATGTTCCTGTCCGGCGTGATGTTCAGCATCCAGGACCGGGTCCACAAGTGGCCGCACTACATCCAGGTGATCTGCAACATCAACCCGGCCTCGGTCTACATGGACCTGCTGCGGCACGCCTTCGCGCCGATCATCTACAACAAGCACCAGCCCGCGCACCAGTCGCTGCCGCCGCACCAGTGGACGTACGGCATCGCCTGGGCGGTCGGGATCTTCGTCATCGGATACGTCTTCTTCTGGAAGGCCGAGGAGGAGTACGGCCGTGGCTGACACCGACCTGAGCAAGCAGGACGCCGTGGCGGGCACGATGGTGGCCCGCGAGCCCACCGTCGTCGTCGACGACGTGCACATCGTCTACCGGGTGCACGGCGCCGGCTCCGGCAAGGGCAGCGCCACCTCGGCGCTGAGCCGCATCATCAGCCGCAAGCGCGCTTCCGGCGTGCGCGAGGTGCACGCCGTCAAGGGCATCAGCTTCACCGCGTACAAGGGCGAGGCGGTCGGCCTGATCGGCTCCAACGGCTCCGGCAAGTCGACCATGCTGGCCGCCATCGCGGGCCTGCTGCCGACCGAGAAGGGCGGCATCTACACCAACGGCCAGCCCTCGCTGCTGGGCGTCAACGCGGCCCTGATGAACGAGCTCAGCGGCGAGCGCAACGTCGTCCTGGGCTGCCTGGCGATGGGGATGTCCCCGGCCCAGGTGCGGGCGCGCTACCAGGAGATCGTCGACTTCTCCGGCATCAACGACAAGGGCGACTTCATCTCCCTGCCGATGCGCACCTACTCCTCCGGCATGGGCGCCCGGCTGCGCTTCTCCATCGCCGCCGCCAAGACCCACGACGTGCTGCTGATCGACGAGGCGCTGGCCACCGGCGACCAGGCCTTCCAGCAGCGCAGCAAGAAGCGGATCGAGGAGCTGCGCGGCTCCGCCGGTACCGTCTTCCTGGTCAGCCACGACAACAACTCGATCCGCGAGGTCTGCGAGCGGACCATCTGGATCGAGGCCGGCGAGCTGGTCATGGACGGCCCGACCGACGAGGTCGTCGGCCGCTACGAGCGCGGCGAGCGCCCGTAACCGCAGGTCACGCGAGGGGCCGGCACCGGAATCCTCCGGGGTCGGCCCTTCCGTGTGCGCCCGTGCGTGCCCCGGGTGGCCCGCCGCCGGCGGGGTGAGCGCCCCCGCGCGCGGGCGGGGCGCTCTTCTCCGGCGCGCCCGGTGGTGCGAGGCTGGTAGGCGCGGGGGTGGTGTGCCGGAGGTGACGCCCGCGTTCGGACGCGTGTCCGAGTCAGGCCGGCGTCGTCGAGCGGTGTAGAACGGGGGAGTGACAGCAGTGTCGGCTTCGGCCATGCCCAGAGACCCCTCGGCGAACCCCTCCACGGGCCAGACCCTGGAGAAGGCGGGTGCGGAGAACTTCCCGGTCGCCCCCTTCTTCCTGCCCGCCGCGTGGCGCGCCGACCTGATGGCCGTCTACGGCTTCGCCCGGCTGGTCGACGACGCGGGCGACGGCGACCTCGCCGACCCGGCCGCCATCGCCGCCCTGCTCGGCGTCGAGGCGGTGCCCCCCGTCACCCCTTCGGCCCAGCCCGGCCCGCCCGTCCCCGCCGAGACCGCGTTCCGGCTCGCCCTGCTGGACGGGCTGGAGCGCGACCTCGACCGGGTGTTCGAGGCAGCCCTGCGGCCGGAGGACGCCGAACCGCCCCGCCACCCGCTGCTGCGCGCGCTCGTCCCGCTGGTCGGCAAGCACGCGCTCACCCCCGAGCCGTTCCGCCGTCTGATCGAGGCCAACCGGGTGGACCAGACCACCGCCCGCTACCCGACCTACGACGACCTGGTCGGCTACTGCACCCTCTCCGCCGACCCGGTCGGCCGCCTGGTGCTGGCCATCGCGGGCGTCTCCACCCCCGAGCGGATCGCGCTGTCCGATGCCGTCTGCACCGCCCTCCAGCTGGTCGAACACCTCCAGGACGTGGCCGAGGACCTGGCCCGCGGCCGGATCTACCTGCCCGCCGAGGACCTGGTCCGCTTCGGCGTGACCGAGGCCGACCTCGCCGCGCCCGCCGCGAACGGGGCGGTGCGGGAGCTGATCGCCTTCGAGACCGAACGGGCCCGCACCCTGCTCGATCGGGGCGCACCATTGGTAGGTACGGTTCGGGGGAGGCTTCGACTGCTCCTGGCGGGATTCACCGCAGGCGGCTACGCGGCCCTGGCGGCCGTCGAGGACGCCGGGTACGACGTGCTCGCCCGGCAGGCGAAGCCGGACAAGCGCCGCCTCGCAGCGAAGGCGGCGGCCATCTTCGCGAAGGGAAGGTGAACGCCCGAGTGGCGGCATCACCACTGGCCTCGGCCCAGGTCATGGCGGCATACCGGTACTGCGAGGCGGTGACCGGGCTGCAGGCGCGCAACTTCAGCTACGGCATCCGCCTGCTGCCGGAGCCCAAACGGCTGGCCATGTCCGCCCTCTACGCGCTGGCCCGCCGGGTGGACGACATCGGCGACGGCGACCTCCCGGCCGACCGCAAGGCCGAGGCGCTGCTGCGCACCCGGGAGCTGATCGGCGAGGTCCGCTCCGGGGTGGTCGCCGAGGACGACACCGACCCGATCAAGGTCGCCCTGGCCGACGCCGCCCGGCGCTTCCCGATCCCGCTCGGCGGCTTCGACGAGCTGATCGACGGCGTCGAGATGGACCTCAAGGGCGCCGAGTACCAGACCTACGAGGAGCTGAAGGTCTACTGCCGCTGCGTGGCCGGCGCCGTCGGCCGGCTCTCGCTCGGCGTCTACGGCTGCGACGACCCCGAGCGCGGGGCGCACTACGCCGACACCCTGGGCCTCGCGCTGCAGCTCACCAACATCCTGCGCGACCTGCGCGAGGACGCCCTGAACGGCCGCACCTACCTGCCCGCCGAGGACCTCGCCCGGTTCGGCTGCGAGCAGGGCTTCGCGACGCCCCGGCCGCCGGCCGGCGCCGACTTCGCCGGGCTGGTCGCCTTCGAGGCCGCCCGCGCCCAGGCCGCCTTCGAGGAGGGCCTGCGACTGCTGCCGATGCTCGACCGCCGCAGCCGCGCCTGCACCGCCGCGATGGCCGGCATCTACCACCGGCTGCTCGGCCGGATCGCCGCCGACCCCGAGTCGGTGCTGCGCGGCCGGGTCTCGCTGCCGGGCTGGGAGAAGGCGTACGTGGCGCTTTCCGGGCTCGCCGGGGGGCGTTCTTGATTCTCACCGGAGTTCTGTCACGCTGTGTCAGCGGGGAATCACATCCGGGTAGACCCTTGTTCACCACAGCGCCGACGAGGCGCGTGCCGACCGGGCGCGTGCCGACCACCGCGACCGCCGCCGGGCGGTCCGCCGACTTCGAGGGGGAGGGCCGATGACCGGGCGAGCCGATGCCGCGCGCCCGGCCGTCGTCGTGGTCGGCGGCGGCCTGGCCGGGATCACCGCCGCGCTGCGGCTGGCCGAGGCCGGGCAGCGGGTCACCCTCCTGGAGGGCCGGCCCCGGCTCGGCGGCCTGGCCTTCTCCTTCCAGCGCGGCGAGCTGACCGTCGACAACGGCCAGCACGTCTACCTGCGCTGCTGCACCGCCTACCGCGGCCTGCTGGACCGGCTCGGCGCCGCCCGCCTCACCCACCTGCAGGACCGGCTGGACATCCCCGTGCTGTCCGTCGCCGGGCCCGCCGACGCGCCGGTGCGCACCCTCGGCCGGCTGCGCCGGGCCGCCCTGCCCGTCCCGCTGCACCTGGCCGGCAGCCTGGCCGGCTACCCGCACCTCGCCCCGGCCGACCGGGCCCGGGTGGTGCGCGGCGCGCTCGCCCTGTGGGGCCTGGACCTCGCCGACCCGGCGCTGGACGAGCTCTCCTTCGGCGAGTGGCTGCGCCGCAACGGGCAGAACGCCGCGACCACCGCCGCCCTGTGGGACCTGGTCGGCGTGGCCACCCTGAACGCCCGGGCCGACCAGGTGTCGCTGGCGCTCGCCGCGATGGTGTTCAAGACCGGCCTGCTCTCCGACCCCGGCGCCTCCGACATCGGCATCGCCGCCGTCCCGCTCGGCGCCATCCACCACGACCGGGCGCTCGCCGAGCTCGAACGTGCCGGCGTGACGGTACGGCTGCGTGCCCGGGTCGCGGAGCTCAAGCCCGGCGCCCCCCAGCACGCCGTGCGCCTGGAGGACGGCGAGCTGCTCGCCGCCGACACCGTGGTGCTGGCCGGCGCCCAGGACACCGCGGCGGCCCTGCTGCCGCCGGACGCCGTCCCCGGGCAGGAGCGGCTGGCCGGCTTCGGCACCGCGCCGATCCTCAACGTGCACGTGGTCTACGACCGCCGGGTGCTCCGCCGGCCGTTCTTCGCCGCGCTCGGCTCGCCCGTGCAGTGGGTCTTCGACCGCACCGCCCACTCCGGCCTGGCCGGCACCGACCTGGGCCGGGCCCACCCCGGCGCCCAGTACCTGGCGCTGTCGCAGTCCGCCGTCCAGGACGAGATCGACCTGCCGGTGGCCGAGCTGCGCCGCCGCTACCTGCCCGAGCTGGCCCGGCTGCTGCCCGCCGCGGCCGGTGCCGAGGTGCTGGACTTCTTCGTCACCCGCGAGCGCACCGCCACCTTCGACCCGGCCCCGGGCAGCGCGGCGCTGCGCCCGGGCGCCCGCACCGCCGTCCCCGGGCTGCTGCTGGCCGGCGCGTGGACGGCCACCGGCTGGCCCGCGACCATGGAGGGCGCGGTGCGCAGCGGCCACGCCGCCGCCGACGCGGCCCTGACGGCGGCGGGCGCCCGGCCCCCGGTGGACCGCGGCGACGGGAGGTGGCCCCGGTGACGGGCCCCACCGCCGGGGACCCCGTCAGATCCCACGGGCACGCCCCGACCGACCGCAGCGGCGCGGACGGCGCCGACACCGGCCGTACCGACGCCGTCCGCACCGGCACGATCCGGACCGACCGCATCCGGACCGACCGCATCCGCACCGACGCCAGCCGTACCGACAGCGCTGGATTCCAGCCGCCCCGGGGGGGTCGGCATGACGAAGGAGAGGGAACGCACGTGGAGTCACGCACCAGCTTCACCGCATCGGGAACGGCACAGGCCGAACCGGTCTCGGTGCCGGAGCTGCTCGCCCGCAGCCGCACGCTGTGCAACCCGCCGCTGCGGGCCGCCGTCGCCCGTTTGGCCGCACCGATGGACACCGTCGCGGCCTACCACTTCGGCTGGATCGACCGCGACGGCACCCCGGTGGAGGGGGACGGCGGCAAGGCGGTGCGCCCGGCGCTGGCGCTGCTGTCCGCCCGGGCGGCCGGCGCGAGCGCCGAGGTGGGGGTGCCGGGCGGCGTCGCCGTTGAACTGGTGCACAACTTTTCCCTGCTCCATGATGATCTGATGGACGGTGACGAGACCCGCCGGCACCGGGCCACCGCCTGGACGGTCTTCGGTCCGGCCCAGGCGATCCTGGTCGGCGACGCACTGGCGACGCTCGGCACGGAGGTGCTGCTCGACGCCGCGGTGACCGGCGGCGCGAGCCCCACCGACGCCGCGCGCGCCGTCCGGCTGCTCACCACGGCGACCCGCCGCCTGATCGACGGCCAGGCCATGGACGTCTCCTTCGAGCAGCGCGACAGCGTCACCGTCGCGGAGTGCCTGGAGATGGAGGGCGGCAAGACCGCCGCGCTGCTGGCCGCCGCCTCCGCGATCGGCGCCGTCCTGGCCGGGGCCGACGACGAGGTCTCCGACGCGCTCCAGCGCTACGGCCACCACCTGGGCCTGGCCTTCCAGGCGGTGGACGACCTGCTCGGGATCTGGGGCGCCACCGAGGTCACCGGCAAGCCGCACTGGGGCGACCTGCGCCAGCGCAAGAAGTCCCTGCCGGTCGCCGCCGCGCTGGCCGAGGGCGGCCCGGCCTCCCGCCGGCTCGCCGGGGAACTGGCCGACCCGAAGGGCCGCGGCGAGGAGAGCGAGGCCGAGCTCGCCGCCCGCGCCGCGCTGATCGAGCAGGCCGGCGGCCGGGCCTGGACCCAGGAGGAGGCCCGCCGCCAGCACACGACTGCCCTCGCCGCCCTGGACGAGGTGCCCATGACCGACGAGGTGCGCGAGCACTTCGTCGCACTCGCCGAATTCGTGGTGGTACGAGAGAGGTGACGTTACGTTGACAGCAACCGCGGACGGCCGGCTCGACCCTGAGTACGATTCCGAGCCGGTCGCGGTGGGCGACCGGCCGGCGGCCCTGCTGGGCACCGGTCGGTGGCAGCCCGAGGAGGCCGACCGGCCGCGCCCGGCGGGCGAGGCGGACCTCGGACCGGCCGACGCGCGGGAGGCCCTGGCCCGCGCCACCGCCCACCTGCTCTCCCTGCAGTCCTCCGAGGGATGGTGGAAGGGGGACCTGGAGACCAACGTCACGATGGACGCGGAGGACTTACTGCTCCGGCAGTTCCTCGGGATCCGGACCGAGGAGCAGACCAAGGCCTCCGCCGAGTGGATCCGCTCCCAGCAGCGGGACGACGGCACCTGGGCGACCTTCCACGGCGGCCCGCCGGAACTCTCCACCACCGTCGAGGCCTACGTCGCCCTCAAGCTCGCCGGGGACGACCCGAACGCCCCGCACATGCTGGCCGCCGCGCACTTCGTCCGCTCCCGCGGGGGCATCGCCGCCGCCCGGGTGTTCACCCGGATCTGGCTCGCACTGTTCGGCTGGTGGCCCTGGGCCCGACTGCCCGAGATGCCGCCCGAGATCATCTTCCTGCCCCGGTGGCTGCCGCTGAACATCTACGCCTTCGGCTGCTGGGCCCGCCAGACCATCGTCCCGCTGACCGTCGTCTCGGCCCACCGGCCCGTCCGGCCGGCGCCCTTCCCGCTGACCGAGCTGCACACCGACCCGGCCGACCCCTATCCCGACCGGCCGCTCGCCCCCGCCAACAGCTGGGACGGCGTCTTCGAACGCCTGGACAAGGTGCTGCACGCCTACCACCGCCACGCCTTCCGCCCGCTGCGCCGGCTCGCCGTCTCCCAGGCCTGCCGCTGGATCGTCGAGCGGCAGGAGGCGGACGGCTGCTGGGGCGGCATCCAGCCGCCCGCCGTCTACTCGCTGATCGCCCTGCACCTGGAGGGCTACGAGCTGGAGCACCCGGTGATGCGGGCCGGGCTCGCCTCCTTCGACCGGTTCACCGTGCACACCGAGGACGGCAAGCGCTGGATGGAGGCCTGCCAGTCCCCGGTGTGGGACACCTGCCTGGCCGCCATCGCGCTGGTCGACGCCGGACTGCCGGCCGACCACCCGGCGCTGGTCGCCGCCGCCGACTGGATGCTCGACGAGGAGATCACCACCCGTGGCGACTGGGCCGTCCGGCGGCCCGGGCTCCCGGCCGGCGGCTGGGCCTTCGAGTTCGAGAACGACACCTACCCCGACATCGACGACACCGCCGAGGTGGTGCTGGCGCTGCGCCGGGTCGGCCACCCCGATCCGGCCAAGATCGAGGCGGCCGTCGACCGGGGCGTGCGCTGGAACCTCGGCATGCAGTCCAAGAACGGCGCCTGGGGCGCCTTCGACGTCGACAACACCAGCAAGCTGCCGAACCGGCTGCCGTTCTGCGACTTCGGCGAGGTCGTCGACCCGCCGTCCGCCGACGTCACCGCCCACGTCGTCGAGATGCTCGCCGAGACCGGCCGGGCCCACGACCCGAGCACCCGGCGCGGCATCGAGTGGCTGCTGCGCAACCAGGAGGAGGACGGCTCCTGGTTCGGCCGCTGGGGCACCAACTACATCTACGGCACGGGCTCGGTGCTGCCCGCCCTGGCCGCGGCCGGCGTCCCGGCCGAGCACCCGGCCGTGCGCCGGGCGGTGCGCTGGCTGGAGGACCGGCAGAACCCGGACGGCGGCTGGGGCGAGGACATGCGCTCCTACGAGGACCCGGCGCGCTGGGCCGGGCGCGGCGACTCCACCGCCTCGCAGACCGCCTGGGCGCTGATGGCGCTGCTCGCGGCCGGGGAGGGCCCGCAGGGCCGGGCCAACCCGGCGGTCGAGCGCGGCGTGGCCTGGCTGGTGCGCACCCAGCTGCCCGAAGGCACCTGGGACGAACCGCAGTTCACCGGCACCGGCTTCCCCTGGGACTTCTCCATCAACTACCACCTGTACCGGCTGGTCTTCCCGGTCACCGCGCTCGGCCGCTACCTGCACGGCGGCCCCGGCGGACTCGACCACCCGGCCGCCCCGGCGAACGGGACGGCGCGGTGACCACCGCCCCCCTGCTGGTGCTCTGCGCGCTGGGCCCCGAGGTCTGGGCCCTGCGCGGCGGGGACTGGCGCGACTCGCCCGGCGGGCCGCCGGTGCTGGTGCGCACCGGCGTCGGCCGGCGCCGCGCCGCGCTGACCGTGCGCCGGCTGCTCGGCTCCGTCCCGGGCGGGTACGGCGCACTCGTGGTGGCCGGCTTCGGCGCCGCGGTCGGCCCGGGCGTGCGCCCCGGGGACGTCGTGGCCGCGGACGGCGTGCGCGACGCCGAGGGCCATCTTTACTCCGTCGACTCCGGCACCGGCCTCACCCGGGCGCTCAAGGGGTACGGGCTGACCGTGCACACCGGGGTGCACCACACCGCCGACCACGTGGTGCGCGGCCTGGAGCGGCGGGCCCTGCACCTGCAGGGCGCGCTCGCCGTCGACATGGAGGCCGCCGGCGTGCTGGCCGCGCTGCGCGAGGTGCGCCCGGCGCTGCCCGCGGCCGTCCTGCGGGTGGTGGTCGACACCCCCGAGCGCGAACTGCTGCGGCCCGGCACCCTCCCGGCCGGGGTGCGGGCCTGGCGGACACTGCGGGCCACGGTGCCCGCCCTGGCCGACTGGTACCGGCAGCAGTGCGCCCCGCGCCCCGCGGACCTGAACCACCCCACATCCTCGACGCTCCCCCAGGAGGCGAGCTAGCCATGGCCATGCCGTTGCGCCAGACCGTGCGGGTCGGCACCTACCTCATGCAGCAGAAGCTGCTCAAGCGACGGGACAAGTTCCCGCTGATCGTCGAGCTGGAACCGCTGTTCGCCTGCAACCTCGCCTGCGAGGGCTGCGGCAAGATCCAGCACCCGGCCGGTGTGCTGAAGCAGCGGATGCCGGTGGCTCAGGCGGTGGGCGCGGTCCTGGAATCGGGTGCGCCGATGGTCTCGATCGCGGGCGGCGAGCCGCTGATGCACCCGCAGATCGACGAGATCGTCCGCCAGCTCGTCGAGCGCCGCAAGTACGTCTTCCTCTGCACCAACGCGCTGCTGCTGCGCAAGAAGATCGACAAGTTCCGGCCCTCGCCGTACCTCAGCTTCGCGGTGCACATCGACGGCCTGCGCGAGCGGCACGACGAGTCGGTGGCCAAGGAGGGCGTCTTCGACGAGGCGGTGGCCGCGATCAAGGAGGCCAAGCGGCGCGGCTTCCGGGTCACCACCAACAGCACCTTCTTCAACACCGACACCCCGCAGACCGTCATCGAGGTGCTGGACTACCTCAACGACGAGCTGAAGGTCGACGAGATGATGATCTCCCCGGCCTACGCCTACGAGAAGGCCCCCGACCAGGAGCACTTCCTCGGCGTCGAGCAGACCCGCGAGCTGTTCCGCAAAGCCTTCGCCGGCGGCAACCGCAAGCGCTGGCGCCTCAACCACAGCCCGCTGTTCCTCGACTTCCTGGAGGGCAAGGCCGACTTCGAGTGCACCCCCTGGGGCATCCCCAACTACTCGCTGTTCGGCTGGCAACGGCCCTGCTACCTGATGGCGGACGGCTACGTGCCGACCTACCGCGAGCTGGTCGAGAAGACCGACTGGAGCAAGTACGGCCGCGGCAAGGACCCGCGCTGCGAGAACTGCATGGCGCACTGCGGCTACGAGCCGACCGCCGTCCTCGCCACCATGGGCTCGCTCCAGCAGTCGCTGCGCGCCATCACCGAGACCGTGGGCGCCAACCGCGGGCACTGAGCGCCGAGCCGTCGTCCGGCCCGGGCCGCGCGCCCGGGCCGGCCCCGCCCCACCGGGCACAGGCACCACCGCACCGCCGACCGTCGTGAGGTGTACCCATGTCACTGCTCTCCCGCGTCACGTCCCCGGCCGAGCTGCGCAAGCTCCCCGCGGCCGAACTCCCGCTGCTCGCGGACGAGATCCGCGACTTCCTGATCGACGCCGTGACCCGCACCGGCGGCCACCTCGGCCCCAACCTCGGCGTGGTGGAACTGACCATCGCCCTGCACCGGGTCTTCGACTCGCCGTACGACCGGATCGTCTTCGACACCGGCCACCAGAGCTACGTCCACAAACTGCTCACCGGCCGCCAGGACTTCACCAAGCTGCGGATGAAGGGCGGCCTGTCCGGCTACCCCTCGCGGGCCGAGTCCGAACACGACCTGGTGGAGAACTCCCACGCCTCCACCGCCCTCTCCTACGCGGACGGCCTCGCCAAGGCCGCCCAACTGCTCGGCCAGCACGACCGGCACACCGTCGCGGTGATCGGCGACGGCGCGCTCACCGGCGGCCTCGCCTGGGAGGCGCTCAACAACATCGCCGAAGCCCGCGACCGGCCGCTGGTCATCGTCGTCAACGACAACGAGCGCTCCTACGCCAGAACCATCGGCGGCCTCGCCAACCACCTCGCCACGCTGCGCACCACCCAGGGCTACGAGCGCTTCCTCGCCCTCGGCAAGGAGGCGCTGCAGCGCACCCCGTTGGTCGGCCAGCCGATCTTCGACGCGCTGCACGGCGCCAAGAAGGGGTTCAAGGACGCCTTCGCCCCGCAGGGCATGTTCGAGGACCTCGGCCTCAAGTACCTCGGGCCGATCGACGGCCACGACCTGGCCGCCGTCGAGCAGGCGCTGCGGCAGGCCCGGGGCTTCGGCGGCCCCGTCATCGTGCACTGCCTCACCGTCAAGGGGCGCGGCTACCGGCCCGCCGAACAGGACGAGGCCGACCGCTTCCACGCCGTCAACCCGATCGACCCGTACACCTGCCTGCCGATCTCGCCCAGCGCCGGCGTCTCCTGGACCTCGGTGTTCGGCGAGGAGCTGCTGGCGCTCGGCGACGAGCGGCCGGACCTGGTCGCGATCACCGCCGCCATGCTGCAGCCGGTCGGGCTGGCGCCGTTCGCCAAGGCCTTCCCGACGCGGACCTTCGACGTCGGCATCGCCGAGCAGCACGCCGTCACCAGCGCGGCCGGCCTGGCCACCGGCGGCCTGCACCCGGTCGTGGCCGTCTACGCGACCTTCCTCAACCGGGCCTTCGACCAGGTGCTGATGGACGTCGCCCTGCACCGGCTGGGCGTCACCTTCGTGCTCGACCGCTCCGGCGTCACCGGGCCGGACGGCGCCTCGCACCACGGCATGTGGGACATGTCGATCCTCCAGGTCGTCCCCGGCCTGCGGCTCGCCGCCCCGCGCGACGCCGACCAGCTGCGCGCCCAGCTGCGCGAGGCCGTCGCCGTCGACCACGCGCCCACCGTGATCCGCTTCCCCAAGGGCACAGTCGGGCCCGCCGTCCCCGCGATCGGGCGGATCGGCGGCGTGGACGTGCTGCTGCGCACCGGCCCGCTGCCGGAGATCCTGCTGGTCGCGGTCGGCACCACCGCGCCGGCCTGCCTGGACGCCGCCCGGCTGCTGCTGGCCGAGGGCTTCACCGCGACCGTCGTCGACCCGCGCTGGGTCAAGCCCGTCGACCCGGCGCTGGCCGAACTCGCCGCCGCCCACCGGCTGGTGGTCACCGTCGAGGACAACGGCCGCACCGGCGGCGTCGGTTCGGCCGTCGCCCAGGCGCTGCGCGACGCCGACGTGGACGTGCCCGCGCGGGTGCTCGGCCTGCCGCAGGAGTTCCTGGTGCACGCCTCGCGCGGCGAGATCCTGGAGGAGGCCGGCCTGACCGGCACCGGGGTCGCGGCCCAGACCGCCGTCTTCGCCAAGAACCTGCTGCCGACCCGAGGAGCGAACCCGCGCCATGCCGGCTGAACCCGACCGCCCCGCCTTCGACCTCGCCCAGCTGCTCGCCGAACGCGGCGGCGAGCGCTACGAGTTGAACAGCCGCTACGTCAACCCGCAGCTGTCGCGGATGCTGCACACCATCGGCTTCGACAAGTACTACGAGCGCGCCAAGGGCCCGTACTTCTACGACGCCGAGGGCCACGAGTACCTCGACATGCTGGCCGGCTTCGGCATCTTCGCGCTCGGCCGCCACCACCCGGTGGTGCGCTCGGCCATCCAGCAGGTGATGGACCTGGACCTGCCGGACCTCGTCCGCTTCGACTGCTCGCCGCTGGCCGGGCTGCTGGCCGAGCGGCTGCTGTCGTACGCGCCCGGGCTCGACCGGGTGTTCTTCGGCAACAGCGGCACCGAGGCCGTCGAGACGGCGCTCAAGTTCGCCCGGTACGCCACCGGGCGCAAGCGGATCCTGTACGCCGACCACGCCTTCCACGGGCTGACCACCGGCTCGCTGTCCGTCAACGGGGAGAACGGCTTCCGCAAGGGTTTCGACCCGCTGCTGCCGGACACCGCCATCCCGCTCGGCGACATCGGGGCACTGGCCAAGGAGCTCAAGCGCGGCGACGTCGCGGCCCTGATCGTCGAGCCGATCCAGGGCAAGGGCGTGCTCGCGCCGCCGCCCGGCTGGCTGCGCGCCGCCCAGGCCCTGCTGCACGAGCACAAGGCGCTGCTGATCTGCGACGAGGTGCAGACCGGGATCGGGCGCACCGGCGAGTTCTTCGCCTATCAGCACGAGGACGGCGTGCTGCCCGACCTGGTGTGCGCCGCCAAGGCGCTCTCCGGCGGGTACGTGCCGATCGGGGCGACGCTGGGCAAGGGCTGGATCTTCGAGAAGGTGTACTCCTCGATGGACCGGGTGCTGGTGCACTCGACCAGTTTCGGCTCCAACAACCAGGCGATGGCGGCCGGGTTGGCGACGCTGCGGGTGCTGGAGGACGAGCAGGTGGTGGACAACGCCCGCAAGGTCGGCGACCAGTTCCGCGAACGGCTGGCCGCGCTGGTCGACCGGTACGAGCTGCTGGCCGAGGTGCGCGGGCGCGGGCTGATGATCGGCATCGAGTTCGGCCGGCCCAAGTCGCTCAAGCTGCGCACCGGTTGGACGGCGCTGCAGGCGGCGCGCAAGGGGCTGTTCGCGCAGATGGTCGTCGTGCCGCTGCTGCAGCGGCACCGCATCCTCACCCAGGTGTCCGGGGACCACCTGGAGGTGATCAAGCTGATCCCGCCGCTGATCATCACCGAGCGGGACGTGGACCGGTTCATGGACGCCTTCACCGACATCATGGACGACGCCCACCGGGGCAGCGGGCTGATGTGGGACTTCGGGCGGACGCTGGTCAAGCAGTCGCTCGGCAACCGGACGTGAGCTGCGCGGAGTGGGAAGTCGGCCGGGCCGACTTCCCACTCCGTTGAACTACCTGTTCTGGGGAGACACCGCGTCAGAGCTCGGTCCGGCGCCGGCGGACGACCACCACGAGGTCCACGGCGGCGAACAGGGTGAGCAACCCGCAGGCCACCGCGAAACCGATCAGGGTGCCCCGGCTCGGGGCGCCGAAGGCGGGGGAGGCGGCCGCCCAGAGCGCGAAGCCCAGCGTCGCCAGCGCGAACAGCGGGGTGAAGGTGAGCGAGAGCAGGAAGCGCAGCTTGAGGTCGCTGCGGGCGGTGGCGGGCTCGGTGCCGCTGCGCCACCGCCGCCGCGGGGTGGTGGTGCGCATGGCCGTTCACCTCCGGGCCGCGCGGGTGCGGGCTACCCTCCCAGCGTACGTCCGAGCAGCGGGGCAGGGGGAGGTCCGGTGGAGGCCGAGCGGTACGTGGGGATGAGGATCGAGCGGGCCCGGGAGGCGGCCGAGCGGGACGGCTGGGCGGCGGTGCGGGAGCTGGGGCCGCAGGACCGGATCACCATGGAGTTCCGCGAGGGGCGGCTCAACCTGGTGGTGAGCGGCGGCGTGGTCGAGCGCGGCTGGGAGGGGTAGCCGCCGTAGTCCCGGTGGTCCGGTGGTCCGGCGGTCCTCAGCGGCCGAAGCGGTGGGCCAGCCGCCGTTCGGCGGCGGCGACCAGCGGCTCCAGCAGCGGCAGCGACAGTAGCACCAGCAGGCCGGCGGCCCAGCCGGCCAGCACGTCGGTGACCCAGTGGGTGCCGAGGTAGACCGTGGTGAGGCCGATCGAGCAGGCGGTGGCGGCGGCGATCACCGCGCCGGTGCGCCGCCAGCGGACGGCCAGGTAGGCGAGCACGCCCCAGGTGACCACGGCGTTGGCGGTGTGGCCGGAGGGGAAGATGGTCCCGCCGGAGAACAGTTCGGGGGAGCCGACGTACTGGGCGTAGTGCGGGCCGAGCCGGCCGGTGACGATCTTGACCGCGCCGACCGTGACGTTGAGCAGCAGCAGGGCCACCGCCATCACCAGCAGCGGGCGCACCCGGCCGAGCCGGTGGGCGCGCCAGGCGAGCCAGACGAAGGCGGCGATCGCGGAGGGGCCGCGCTGGCCGGCCACCACCCAGGTGTCGAGCAGCGGCTCCAGCCGGGGCCAGCGCTCGTACGGCCGCAGCAGCCGGACCGACCAGTCGAGGTCGACCAGCTCGGTGTTGAGCAGCACCCCGGCCAGCACCAGCAGGTAGACGGCGCAGGTGGCCAGGAGCAGGGCGGCCCGGCGGCGGCTCAGCGGCGGCCAGGCGGGCTCGCGGCAGTCGGGGCCGGGCGGGTGGTGGGTGCGGGCGGCACGGTCGGCGGGCCGGAGTCCGGTCCGGAGTCCGGTCCGGAGTGCGGCCAGGGGTTCGGGTCGGGGTTCGGCCAGGAGTTCGGCCCGGGGTTCGAGTCGGGGGGAGGTGCGGTGTTCCGGTCCGCGCCGCTGAAACGGGACGTGGGTACTTCTGACTGCCACGGAGGTGACCTTACCCATTCGGGAAGGGTCATTCCGGGGGGAATTGTCATTTTCCCGGGAAATCGACAAACAGGTCGATCGGGTGCGGTCGGGCGGGCGATTTCCTCGATTATTCGAGCGAGTACCAGTGTTGTCTTCGAATGATTCCGCAAAAGTCCCGGTAAAGGAAAAGGGGCGGGGAGCCGGCCCGGCCGGCTCCCCGCCCCGTGGTCACCCTGTGTAGGTTCCGTGCGCGGGACGGGCTCAGTCGAGGGGGCCGCCCGCGACGTAGATCACCTGACCGGACACGAAGCCGGCACCCTCGCTGGCGAGGAACGAGATGGTGTGGGCGACATCCTCAGGCTGACCGACCCGCTGGACCGGGATCTGAGAGGCTGCGGCGTGCTGGAAGGCCTCGAAGTCCATGCCGACGCGGGCCGCGGTGGCCGCCGTCATGTCCGTGGCGATGAAGCCGGGGGCGACCGCGTTGGCGGTGATCCCGAACTTGCCCAGCTCGATGGCCAAAGTCTTGGTGAAGCCCTGCAGGCCGGCCTTGGCGGCCGAGTAGTTGGCCTGGCCGCGGTTGCCCTGGGCCGACGAGGAGGACAGGTTGACGATCCGCCCGAAACCGGCGTCCACCATGTGCTTCTGCACCGCCCGGGTCATCAGGAAGGCGCCGCGCAGGTGCACGTTCATGACCGTGTCCCAGTCCGACTCCGACATCTTGAAGAGCAGGTTGTCGCGCAGGACGCCGGCGTTGTTGACCAGGACGACCGGGGCGCCCAGCTCGGCGGCCACGCGGTCGACGGCGGCCTGCACCTGCTCGGCGTCCGAGACGTCGGCGCCGACGGCCAGGGCCCGGCCGCCGGCGGCGGTGATCCGGTCGACGGTGTCCTTGCCGGCGGCCTCGTCCAGGTCCAGGACGGCCACCGCGTAGCCGTCCTCGGCCAGCCGGAGGGCGGTGGCGGCGCCCAGGCCGCGGGCGGCGCCGGTGACGACGGCGACCCGGGGGGCGGTGCTCTGCTCGGTCATGCCCACAACTCGTCTCTCTCGGGGGTTGCCTCCGGGGGAGCGCCCCCGGAGAGGGTGGCCACACCCTACCGGCGGGTAGGGGGCGCGGCCAGGGTGGGAGAGCCGCAGGTGACGGTCGGTAAGGACCGACCGGTCGGCTTTCTGCTGAATCCGGGTTACTGCAAGCGGGTCGCAGCGCGTAAATATGCCAATGTTGCCGAACCTGCGTCTACTATCCGCCCCTGCCTGCCAGCAAGGGCCTGCCGTTTGTATAGTGTCCGCCAGCAGCCACCGGCTGCACGGCTGGAGCGCCCTCCCTCATAGCTGGACGCCCACTCGCCGTAACTGCCCCACCCGGGTGTCCCACACACACCGGGTGTGACATCGGGACGGATACATGGTGCTGGGGGAGATCCCGACAACCCGCGTGTCCGCGCGACTGCAGCAGTCGCCCGGACACCTCATTCGTGTTGCGCAGCAGGTTCACACCCGGCTGTGGTCCGAACACGTCGGAGCCGATCTCACGGCTCCGCAGTTCGCCGTTCTGCTGGTGCTCGCCCTGGAACCGGGCGCGGACCAGCGGACGGTCGGCGAGCGAGCCTCGCTGGACAAGGCGACGATGGCCGAGATGGTCGCGCGGCTGGTCCGCCGCGGCCTGGTGCTGCGAAGGCGCGACCCGGCCGACGGCCGGCGCAAGTTGCTCGCTCTCTCGCAGAGCGGGGCCCAGGCGGTGCGCGAGGCCACCGGCGGCGTGGTCCGTGTGCAGCGCGTCCTGTTCGAGCCGCTGACGGCGGAGGAGCAGGTCGAGATCGTCCGGGTGATGGCCAAGATAGCCAGGCTGGAGCCCGCGGCGGTCGCCGTCATGACCGACGCGCGGCCGATACTGGACGCCCAGCGGGCGATCGGCTACCTGATCAGGGTCGGCCAGCAGGTGCACACCAAGCTCTGGTCCGAGCACGTCGGCTCGGAGCTGACGGCGCCGCAGTACGCGGTGCTGGACGCGCTGGAGCTGGAGCCGGGCGCGGACCAGCGCACGGTCGGCGAGCTGGCCTCGCTGGACAAGGCCACCATGGCCGAGATGGTCAGCCGGCTGGTGCGCCGCGGTCTGGTGCAGCGCCGGCGCGACCCCTCGGACGGGCGGCGCAACCTGCTCTCGCTCTCACCGGCGGGGCAGGACCTGCTGCACCGGTCCGCGGCCGGCGTGGCCGAGGTCCAGCGGCTGCTGCTCGCCCCGCTGGGCGAGGAGGAGCACGAGGCCGCGCTCGCGCTCATCTGCAAGGCGGCCAGGCTGTAGTCGAAGCCGCACACATCACCGCCAAAACGATTCGCCAACGGTCGGTCGGAAGGCTTCGGCGTGCGTCGCGTGCGGTGAGGTGTCGTCGGGTGCCGTGAGGCGCCCGTGACGCGTGAAGGACCGCCGGCCCCCGTCTGGGGGCCGGCGGTCCTTCGGTCACTCCGGACGCGACGTGGCGTCAGGGGCGCCGGACGGCGCCGCCACGGGGTGCTCCCCGGGCCGCGGCCGCCCGGTGCTCCGTCAGTTCCAGTCGAAGCCCTGCGGGTCCGGACCGATCCGCTTGCCGGTGGCGACGCCGGCGATCGCCGCGAGGTCCTCGGCGTCCAGCTCGAAGCCGGCCACGTCCAGGTTCTCCCGGATGCGGGACGGCGTGACGGACTTCGGGATGGCGATCACACCGCTCTGCAGGTGCCAGCGCAGCACCACCTGGGCCACCGTGCGGCCGTGCTTCTCGGCGATCTTCACCAGCGCCGGCTCGGCCAGCAGTTCGCCGCCCTGGCCCAGCGGGCTCCACGCCTCGGTGGCGATGTCGTGCTCGGCGTGGAAGGCGCGCAGCTCGGTCTGCGGGAAGTACGGGTGCAGCTCGACCTGGTTCAGCACCGGGGCGACCGAGGACTCGGCCAGCAGGCGGGTCAGCTGCTCGGGGCCGAAGTTGGAGACGCCGACCGACTTGACCCGGCCGTCCGCCTTCAGCTGCTCGAAGGCCTTCCAGATGTTGAGGAAGCTGCCGTGCATCGGGCGCGGCCAGTGGATCAGGTAGAGGTCGACGTAGTCGAGGCCCAGCTTGGCCAGCGAGGCGTCGAACTCGCGCAGCACGGCGTCGCGGCCCTGCTCGCCGGACCAGTCGCGGGTGCCCGAGTTCCACAGCTTGGTGGTGACGTACAGGTCCTCGCGGGCGACGGCGCCGCTCGCCAGCGCCTCGGTGATCGCCCGGCCGGTGCCGGTCTCGTTCTCGTACACGGCCGCGGTGTCGATGGAGCGGTAGCCCGCCTCGATCGCGGAGCGGACGGCGGTGGTGGCCTCGGCGTCCGGGACCTGCCAGACGCCGAAACCGAGCTGCGGGATCCGGGCGCCGTCGTTGAGGGTGACGCTGGGGATGGTGCTCACGGGGACGCGGTGCCTTCCGGTCGTACGGGTGGTTTCAGTGGGGGCAACCGGTGCCCGGGCGGGATTGTTCCCGCCGTTCGGGGGAACTTCGGGGCGAATCGGACGGTGGTGGTTCCGGGGGTGACCCCCGGGGGCGCGCCGGGGCGTGCGGCGGGGGCGCGCCCGGAGTGCGCCCGGCCGGGGCGGAAAAACCTGTTGCGCGGATCACATTTCGGTTGGCAGGCTCGCGGTCATGGCCTCCTGAGATCCGGGCCCTTCGTGCCCTTCCCTTGTCCGCCGTCGTGCGGCGCCCTGCTCCCGGCGGGCTGACGCCGTCGTTCCGGCGCCGCTTGCGACGTCACCGTGCAGTCGGGCCGCCCGCCCGCGCCTCGCGGCCGGGCCCCGTGCGTCCGTTCCCCTGCCGGTACCTCCGTACCCCCGCACCCTCGCACCGCCGCGTTCCCCCGCGCCCTTCCGCATCGGAGTGTCATGCCGCTCACCCCACTGCCGCTGGCCGATCCCGGCAGTCCCGATCTGACCTCACCCACCGCCTTCCTGCGCTGGCTCGGCCGCGGCCAGCGGCGCGGGCAGGTGCTCGCCACCTGCTGGGCGCTGGTGGAGATGGGCGGTCAGGCCGCCCTGCCGGTGGCGCTCGGGTACGGCGTGCAGGCCGCCGTCGACGGCGACGAGGCCGGGATCTGGCGGGCCGGCGGCCTCGCCGTGCTGCTGGCCGCCACCGCCGCGCTGGGCACCGTGCTGCTGCACCGTCAGGCCGTCTGGAACTGGATCCACGCGGCCACCCAGGTGCGGCAGTTGGTGGCCCGGCAGGCCTCGCGGCTGGGCGCCGGGCTGTCCCGCCGGATCGCGACCGGCGAGGTGGTCGCGGTCGGCAGCGGGGACGTGGAGCGGATCGGCTGGTACGTCGAACTGCTCGCCCGGGTAAGGGCCTCCGTGCTGGTCTGGCTCGCCGTCAGTACGGCGGCGCTGCTGACCGAGCCGGTGCTCGGGATCGGCGTGCTGCTCGGCGTGCCGGTGCTGGCGGCCTCGGTGTGGCCGCTGATCGGCCCGTTCGAGCGGCGCTACGAGCGGCAGCGCGAACTCGGCGGCAAGGCCACCGAGCTGGCCGCCGACACCGTGGCCGGGCTGCGGGTGCTGCGCGGCATCGGCGGTGAGGAACTGTTCCTGGAGCGGTACCGGGCCGCCTCCCAGCAGGTCCGCGCCGCGGCCGTCCGCTCGGCCCGGATCTCCTCGCTGATGCAGACTCAGGAAGTGCTGCTGCCCGGCCTGTTCGTGGTCGGCGTCACCTGGTACGGCGCCCGGCTGGCCGCCTCCGGGGAGCTGGCCGTGGGCACCCTGATCGCGGTCTACGGCGCCACCGCCTTCCTGGCGGCGCCGCTGCGGATCCTGGGCGAGGCGGCGCACGCCTGGAGCGTCGCCCGGGTCTCGGCCGGCCGGGCCGTCCGGGTGCTCTCGCTGAGCCGCACCAGCGGGGCGGCCCGGGCCGCGCTGACCCGCCCCGGGAAGGCCGACCTGCACGACCCGGCGACCGGACTCACCGCGCGCGCCGGCGAGTTGACCGCCGTGGTGTGCGGCGACCCGGACTTCGCCGGGGCGCTCGCCGAGCGACTGGGCGGGCACGTCCCGCTCGCCGAGGGCGAATCGGCGCACCCCTCCGTCCGGCTCGGCGGGACGGCGCTGGACGCGGTGCCGCTGGCCGAGGCCAGGGCGGCGGTGCTGGTGCACGACAAGGATCCGGTGCTGCTCTCGGGCACCCTGGCCGAGCTGTTCGACGTCCCCGGCGCCGGGCGGGTGCCGGCGTCCGAGGCGCTGGCCGCCGCCCGCTGCGAGGACGTCCTGGACGCCCTGGTCGACGGCGCGCCGGACTGCGGCGGCGACGCCATGCGCGCCCGGATCACCGAGCGCGGGCGCTCGCTGTCCGGCGGCCAGCGCCAGCGGCTCGCGCTGGCCCGCGCGCTGCTGGCCGACCCGCCGGTGCTCGTCCTGGACGAGCCCACCAGCGCGGTGGACGCGCACACCGAGGAGCGGATCGCCGCCGGCCTGCAGGGCCTGCGGGCCGGGCGCACCACCGTGGTGTTCGCGACCAGCCCGCTGCTGCTCGACCGGGCCGACCGGGTGGTGCTGCTGCGCGACGGCCGGGCCGTCGCGGCGGGCCGGCACCGCGAGCTGATGCGGGCGGAGCCCGCCTACCGGGCCGTCGTCACCCGCGACGAGGCGCAGCCGGTCGGGGAGGCGGTGTGAACCGGGGGAGCACGGTGAACCCGCCCGTCCGCCGTCCGGCCGTCCGTCGTCCGCCAGTCGGCCGTCCGACCGTCCATTCCCGAACGCACCCGAGGAGCACGTCATGAAGCCCCCCGTCCACCAGGAGCAGGGGCCGGTTACCACCCTGCCGGTCGGCTCCCCGGCGACCGTGCGCGCCTACCTGCGGCTGCTCGCCAGACGCCACCGGGGCGGCTTCTCGGCGGTGGTCGCGCTGCACTCGGTGGCCACCCTGGCGGGCCTGGTCGGCCCCTGGGTGCTCGGCAGCCTGGTCGAGTCGCTGGCCACCGGCACCGCCGAGGGCACCATCGCGGTGGCGGTCGGCTGGTACCTGCTGGCGCTGCTGGTGCAGTCCGCCTTCACCGGCTGGTCCCGGATGCGCGGGGCCGTGCTGGGCGAGCGGGTGCTGGCCGACCTGCGCGAGGACTTCCTGGTCCGCTCGGTGGCGCTGCCCACCGGCGTGCTGGAGCGGGCCGGTACCGGCGACCTGGTGTCCCGGGGCACCACCGACGTCGACCGGCTGGACAAGTCCATCCGCGAGGCGGTGCCCGAACTCGCCGTCGCCGTCGTGTCGTTGCTGCTGGTGTTCGGCGCGCTGCTGGTCACCTCGCCGCTGCTCGCGCTCACCTCGCTGGTCGGGTTGCCGCTGCTGCTGGTCAGCTCCCGCTGGTACTTCCGGCGGGCGCCGCAGTCGTACCGCAACGAGTCGGCCGGGTACGCCGCGGTGAGCAATGTGCTGGCCGAGACGGTGGACGCCGGGCGGACGGTCGAGGCGCTGCGGCTGGGCGAGCAGCGGATCCGGCTGACGGACCGCAAGCTGGGCGAGTGGCTGGCCTGGGAGCGGTACACGCTGTGGCTGCGCTCGGTCTGGTTCCCGACCGTCGACGCGGTGTACGCCTCCGCGGTGCTCGCCACGCTGCTGCTGGGCGGGCTGTTCACGCTCCGGGGCTGGATCACCGTGGGCCAGCTGACCGCCGGCGTGCTGTACGCGCAGCAGCTGACCGGCCCGGTCGACCTGATCCTGCGCTGGTACGACGAGCTGCAGATCGGCCAGGCCTCGCTGGCCCGGCTGGTGGGCGTGCGCGAGGTGCCGGAGCACGAGGGGGACGAGTCGGCCCGTCCGGACGGCCGCCGGGTCGAGGCCCGGGACGTCCGCTTCGGCTACCGCGAGGGCGCCGACGTGCTGCACGGGATCAGCCTGGACGTCGCCCCGGGCAGCCGGGTCGCGCTGGTCGGGCCGTCCGGGGCGGGCAAGTCGACCCTCGGGCGGCTGCTGGCCGGGATCTACGCCCCCGGCCGGGGCAGCGTCACCCTGGGCGGCGCGGCGCTCTCCCGGATGCCGGCCGAGCGGGTGCGGGCCGAGGTGGCCCTGGTGAACCAGGAGCACCACGTCTTCGTCGGCACCCTGCGGGACAACCTGCGCCTGGCCGCGCCCGCCGCGGACGACACCGAGCTGCGGGCCGCGCTGGACGCGGTGGACGCCGGGGGCTGGGTGGACGCGCTGCCCGAGGGCCTGGACACCGAGGTCGGCTCCGGCGGCGCCGCGCTGACCCCGCCGCAGGCCCAGCAACTGGCCCTGGCCCGGCTGGTGCTGGCCGATCCGCACACCCTGGTGCTGGACGAGGCCACCTCGCTGCTGGACCCGCGCGCCGCCCGGCACCTGGAGCGCTCGCTGTCCCGGGTGCTGGAGGGCCGCACCGTCATCGCGATCGCGCACCGGCTGCACACCGCGCACGACGCGGACGTGATCGCGGTGGTCGAGGGCGGGCGGATCAGCGAGTACGGCAGCCACCCCGAGCTGGTCGCGGCCGGCGGCCCGTACGCGGCGCTGTGGCGTTCGTGGCGGGACGAACGCTGACGCGTCGTCGGCCGGGCTCAAACCCGCACGGGGCAGGATTGCCCCGTGCGGGTTACTCGCCCGCCCGGAAGGGCGCGTAGCCGGGCAAATCGGTGCCGCCGCCCGCAGACTGCTCCGGTGACCAAGATTTCAGACGGCTCGGCCCGCCCACAGCGCAGCGAGATCGGTGGGATTCCCACCAGGTACATCGGGATCGGCGTCATCGTGATCCTCGCCGTGTGGTTCCTGTTCGCCAACCTCGACAAGGTGAAGATCCAGTTCTGGGTGTTCACCGTCACCGCGCCGCTGTGGATCGCGCTGCTGGCCACCCTGATCGCGGGCGCCGTGCTGGGCTGGCTGCTGAAGGGAAGGCGCGGCCGGTGACCACCACTCCCGAGCCGGCCCCGGCCGGGTCGTCGGCCTTCACCCCGCTGATCGAACTGCGCGGCGTCAACAAGCACTTCGGGGACCTGCACGTGCTGCAGGACATCGATTTGACGGTCGGCCGCGGCGAGGTGGTCGTGGTGATCGGCCCGTCCGGTTCCGGCAAGTCGACGCTCTGCCGGGCGATCAACCGGCTGGAGCCGATCGAGCGCGGCACCATCCTGATCGACGGCGAGCCGCTGCCCGAGGAGGGCAAGGGCCTGGCCCGGCTGCGCGCCGAGGTCGGCATGGTGTTCCAGTCCTTCAACCTGTTCGCGCACAAGACCGTACTGCAGAACGTCTCGCTCGCCCAGATCAAGGTCCGCGGCCGGGGCAAGGCCGATGCGGACGCCAAGTCCCGGGCGCTGCTGGAGCGGGTCGGCCTCGCGGCGCAGGCCGGCAAGTACCCGGCGCAGCTGTCCGGCGGCCAGCAGCAGCGGGTGGCGATCGCCCGGGCCCTCGCGATGGAGCCGAAGGCGCTGCTGTTCGACGAGCCGACCTCGGCGCTCGACCCCGAGATGATCAACGAGGTGCTGGACGTCATGCGCCAGCTCGCCCACGAGGGCATGACCATGATCGTGGTCACCCACGAGATGGGCTTCGCCCGGGCGTCCGCGAACCGGGTGGTCTTCATGGCGGACGGCCGGATCGTCGAGGACCGCGCCCCGGAGGACTTCTTCAGCGCCCCCGAGAGCGAACGCGCCCGGGACTTCCTGTCCAAGATCCTGAAGCACTGAGGCGGCGCCGTGAACCGTACGACGACGCGCGCCGCGCGGGCGCGCACCCGCCAGCGCACGCGCCGGCTGGCCGCCGCGCTGCTGCTCGCCGTCCTCGCGGCCGGCTGCGGCAAGGCCGGCACCCCGCCGCCCAAGGGCCCGCAGCCCAGCTCCCTGCCCAGCTACCAGGTGCAGGACGCCTCGTCGATCACCGGCTCGCCGACCCTGGACGCCGCCCGCGCCCGCGGCCACCTGGTGGTCGGCGCCAAGGAGGACCAGCCGTACCTGGGCCAGAAGAACCCGGCCACCGGCGTGTACTCCGGCTTCGACATCGAGATCGCCAAGATGCTCGGAGCCTCGCTCGGCTTCCCGCCGGAGAAGATCCAGTTCAAGACCATCGCCTCGGCCAACCGCGAGACCGCGCTGCAGAACGGCCAGGTGGACTTCTACGTCGGCACCTACACCATCAACGACAACCGCAAGAAGCTGGTCGGCTTCGCCGGCCCGTACTTCGTCGCCGGGCAGTCGCTGCTGGTGCGCAAGAACGACGACGGCATCCACGGGCCGCAGGACCTGAACGGCAAGAAGGTCTGCTCGGCGGCCGGCTCGACGCCGTACCAGCGGATCCAGTCGCAGTACCCGAAGGCGCACCTGATCGGCTACGACACCTACTCGGCCTGCGTGGACAACCTGATCACCAACCAGGTCGACGCCGTCACCACCGACAACGCGATCCTGCTCGGCTACGCGGCCAAGGTGCCGGACGAGCTCAAGGTCGTCGGGCCGCTGTTCTCCAAGGAGCCGTACGGGATCGGGACCCCGAAGAACGACACCGTGCTGCGGGCGGCACTGAACGACGCGCTGGCGAACCACGAGCAGAACGGCGACTGGAAGAGGGCCTTCGACGCGACCCTCGGCCTGTCCGGGGAGCCCGCGCCGACCCCGCCGCCGATCGACCGGTACTGAGGAGGGCCGCGCTGTGAAGACGCTGACCGACAACTGGTCGACCTACTGGGACGGCTTCCTCGGCACGCTCTCGCTGTTCGCGGTGAGCGGCGTGCTGTCCCTGGTGCTGGGGGTGCTGATCGCGGGCTTGCGGGTCTCGCCCGTCCGGCCGCTGCGGGTGTTCGGCACGGTGTGGGTGACGGTGCTGCGCAACACGCCGCTCACCCTGCTGTTCTTCATCGTGGTGCTGGGCCTGCCGCGCTTCGACATCACGCTGCCCTTCTACACCTTCGCGGTGCTCGCGCTCGGCTGCTACACCTCGGCGTTCGTCTGCGAGGCGATGCGCTCGGGCATCAACACCGTGCCGACCGGGCAGGGCGAGGCGGCCCGCAGCCTGGGCATGAGCTTCGGGCAGACGATGGGCCTGGTGGTGATGCCGCAGGCGTACCGCTCGGTGGTGGCGCCGATCGGCAGCGTGATGATCGCGCTGGCGAAGAACACGGCGATCGCCGGCTCGTTCAGCGTCACCGAGCTGCTGGGCACCTACCGGACGATCAACGAGCTCGGCTACAGCATCATCTGGACCTTCGTCTGGATCGCGGTCGGCTACCTGATCATCACCCTGGCCGTCAGCGCCGTCTTCAACCTGCTGGAACGACGAGTGGCGGTGTCCCGATGACCGTGGAGTCCTCCGCGCTGTACGACATCCCCGGCCCGAGGGCACTGGCCCGGCACCGGCTGTACGGCGGGATCGCGCTGGTGCTGATCGCGGCGCTGGTCGGCTGGGTGGTCTACATGCTGTTCCACACCCACCAGTTCACCTACGCCAAGTGGGAGCCCTTCGAGTACCGGGGCGTGCAGGACCTGCTGCTGCGCGGGCTCGGCAACACCCTGCGGGCCTTCGGCTGGACGGTGCTGTTCGCGCTGCCCTTCGGCGCGCTGTTCGCCGCCGGGCGGCTGTCCGACCACCGGGTGGTGCGCTGGCTCTCCACCCTGGTGGTGGAGTTCTTCCGGGCCATGCCGGTGCTGGTGATGATCTTCTTCGTGTTCGTCGCCCTCAAGGTGCAGCCGCTGTGGGCGCTGGTGGCCGGGCTGGTGCTGTACAACGGCTCGGTGCTGGCCGAGGTGTTCCGGGCCGGCGTCCTCGCGGTGCCCAAGGGGCAGCGGGAGGCGGCGTACGCGCTCGGGATGCGCAAGACCCAGGTGATGGCGTACGTGCTGGTGCCGCAGGCCAACCGGGCGATGCTGCCGGCGATCATCAGCCAGCTGGTGGTCGCGCTCAAGGACACCTCGCTCGGATTCCTGATCACCTACGAGGAGTTCCTGCACGCGGGCAAGCTGATCGCCACCAACCTGGACTACGACCTGCCGTTCATCCCGGTCGTGATCGTCATCGCGCCGATCTACATCGGCATGTGCCTGCTGCTGTCCTGGCTGGCCCGCTGGGTCGAGCGGCGCAGCCGGCGCAGCCCGAGCGCCAAGGGCGGGGCGCCGGTGGCCGAGGCCGGGGTGGCGATGGGGCTGCCGCCGTCGGTGCAGCAGTGAGCCGAGCGGTTCGCGCTTGAACCATAGGTGCGGGTGGGGTCCGGGCCGGTATCTCCAAACTCCTCTTATGATTGCGAGGATCGACGGCAGACGACCGGGCGGAGGGGCCATGGAGCCGGTGTTCGACTCGCGGCACATCAGGACGTTCCACGAGGTGGTCCGGGCCGGTTCGTACTCCGCCGCCGCGCGGGAGCTGGGCTACACCCAGCCCGCCATCACCCAGCAGATGAAGGCCCTGGAACGCACCGTCGGCGTGCCGCTGTTCACCCGGGCCGGGCGCGGGCTGCGGCTCACCGAGGCCGGCGAGACGCTCTCCCGGCACGCCGAGCTCATCCTCGGCAGCCTCTCCGCCGCCCAGCAGCAGCTCGCCGCGCTCGCCCGGCTGCGCGCCGGGCGGGTGCGGGTCTGCGCCTTCCCCAGCGCCAACGCCACCCTGATACCCGAGGCGATGGCCCGCCTGCTCGCCGAGCACCCCGGCGTGCGGGTCGAACTGCTGGAGGCCGAGCCGCCGGACTCCGTCCAGCGGCTGCTGCGCGGGGAGTGCGACATCGCGCTGGCCTTCCGCTACCCGGGCGCACCCACCGAGGTGCCGGACGGGCTCGACGAGATCCCGCTGATGGAGGACCTGCTCACCGTGCTGCTGCCGGTCGGGCACCCGCTCGGCCGCCGGCACGCCGTCCGGCTCGCCGACCTCGACGGCGAGCGGTGGATCGCCGGCTGCCCGCGCTGCCGGGCCAACCTGCTGCAGGTCTGCGCCGAGGAGGGCTTCGCGCCGGACATCGTGTTCTCCACCGACGACAACCTCGCGGTGCAGAGCCTGGTCGCCGCCGGGGTCGGGATCGCGCTGATGCCCGCGCTGGTGCTCTCCTTCATGTGCCACCGCAAGGTCACCGGGCGGGCCGTCGAGCCGCACCTGCGGCGGCAGGTCAGCGCCTACGTGCTGCGCGAGCACCGGCGCATCCCCGCCACCGGGCTGGTGCTGGACCACCTGCGGCGGGCGGCGGCGAGTCGGGTCGGGTGCTGACTTATAAGCGGTGATGGGGGTATCGCTTAGAAACCCTCGTTGGACGTGATGGGTCGGTTCGTTCGAGTCTGCTCCCATGACACCCCCCTCCACCGTCGGCAGTGACCGACTCACCGAGCGGATGACCGCGCTGATCAGCGAGATCCGGGCCGTGGTGGACCGCGGACTGCCGCCGGAACTCACCGCCTACCTGGTCGGCGAACGCCTCGCCCCGCACCTGCTGGCCGCACCGGACGGGCCGGACGCGCTGCTCACCCCCGCCCAGCAGGAGGGCGACCCGCAGCGCTACCGCCAGCACGTCGTGCACGCCGAGGAGGACGGCAGCTTCTCCGTCGTCGCCCTGGTCTGGCTGCCCGGGCAGCAGACCTGCATCCACGACCACGTCTCCTGGTGCGTGGCCGGTGTCCACCAGGGCCAGGAGTCGGAGACCCGCTACCGGCTGGTCTCGGACGGCCGCACCGCCCGGCTCGTCGAGACCGAGCACGTCGCCGGCCCGGCCGGCAGCGTCGCCGCCTTCGCGCCGCCCGGGGACATCCACCTGGTGCGCAACGCGTGCAGCACCACCGCCATCTCCATCCACGTGTACGGCGCGGACGTCTCCCGGCTCGGCACCAGCATCCGGCGGGTCTACCGGCTGCCCGCCGACCGGGAGCAGTGAGCGGCGGCGTGGCACTCACCCTCAAGCAGCGCGCCGTCCGGACCCGCTCGCTGCCCCCGCTCGGCGGGGACACCCCCGGCCTGCTGCTCGCGGCGGCCGGGGTGGCCGCCGCGATCGGCGTCCACGCGGCCGTCCCGGCCGTGCCCAAGCTCACCGCGGCCGTCGTGCTCGGCATGGCGGCCGCCCACCTGCCCGGGCTGCGCCCGGTGGTGCGCGGGGTCGCCCGGTCGGGGCTGTCGCTCGCCGGGAAGCGGCTGATGCGGCTCGGCATCGTCCTGCTCGGGCTCAAGCTCAGCCTGGGCGACGTGCTCGGCCTCGGCTGGGCCACCGTCGCCATGGTGCTCGCGGTGGTCGCCGCGACCTTCACCGGGACGCTCTGGCTCGGACGGCGGCTCGGCCTGCCCGGGGACCAGCCGCTGCTGGTCGCCACCGGGTACTCGATCTGCGGCGCCTCGGCGATCGGCGCGGTCAGCCAGGCGGCCGGCAGCGACGAGGAGGACGTGGCGTCCTCGGTCGCGCTGGTCACCCTGTGCGGGACGCTGGCGATCGCCGTACTGCCGCTGCTCCAGCACCCGCTCGGGCTCGGCGACGTGGAGTTCGGGCGGTGGGTCGGCGCGAGCGTGCACGACGTCGGTCAGGTCGTCGCCACCGCGCAGAGCGGCGGGGCGGGGGCGCTGCGGGAGGCCGTGCTGGTCAAACTGATGCGGGTCGTGCTGCTGGCGCCGCTGGTCGCCGGGGTGGCCGTCGCGGTGCGGCGGCAGGCCCGGTGGGTGAAGGGCCGGGCCGGCGCGGACGCCGGGAGCGAGGCCGGGGCCGGGGCGGCGAAGGCGGGCGCGCGGCCGCCGATCGTCCCGCTGTTCGTGGCGGGGTTCCTGGCGATGATCGTGCTGCGCACCACCGGGGTGCTGCCCGAGCGGGCGCTGGGCCTGGCCGGGGACGCCCAGGAACTGCTGCTGGCCGCCGCGCTGTTCGGGCTCGGCAGCGCCGTGCACCTGCCGACCATGATCAGGACCGGCGGGCGGATCGCCCTGCTCGGGCTGGCCTCCTGGGTGGTCGTCGCGGGCGTCTCGTACGCGGGAGTGCTGGTCACGACCTGACCGGGGGCGTACCGGCGGCTCCGCTATTGTCGGGCGGGTACCCGGTCGGGTCGGTCGCACCCGCCCGACCGGGAGCCCCTGCCACCCGAGTTCGCCGAGGAAGCCGGATGACCACCGCACTGCCCGAACGCAACGGCGACGACGCCGTGGTGACCCTCGACCGCCGGGACGGCCCGTACGGCGAGGCGGTCCTGCGGCAGCGCGGGCAGCACTTCGAGATCATCGTCAACGGCTGCTTCCTGATGGACACCGTGGACGGCCGCTCCGAGCGGCTGCTGATCCAGGCGGCGCTGGACGAGCTGGAGCGCACCGGCGGCGCCGTCGAACGGCCCTCGGTCCTGATCGGCGGCCTCGGGGTCGGCTTCTCGCTCGCCTACGCGGCGGCCGAACCGCGCTGGGGGCGGATCGCCGTCGTCGAGCGCGAGAGCGCGATCATCGACTGGCACCGGAGTGGGCCGCTCGGTGCCTTCTCCGGGGGCGCGCTGGACGACGAGCGGGTCGCGGTGCTCCACACCGACCTGCTGGAGCACCTCGCGGCGGGCGACGGCGAGCGCTACGACGCGCTGTGCCTCGACATCGACAACGGCCCGGACTGGACCGTCACCGACTCCAACGACGGGCTGTACGGCGCGGACGGGCTCGCCGCGCTGTGGCGGCGGCTGCGGCCGGGCGGGGTGCTGGCGGTGTGGAGCGCGCAGCCCTCGGCGGCCTTCGAGGAGGCGCTGCGCGGGGCGGGCTTCTCCGACGTGGTGACGCACGAGATCCCGGTCAGCCGGGGCGTGCCGGACGTGGTGCACCTGGCCCGGCGGGCCGCGGGCTGAGCTGAACCAGGCCGCCCGTGAAGGGAGTTGACTGACCGTCAACTCCCTTCGGCGGCATCGGTTGTCGGCTGGTCGGGGCGCGCTGGAGGGTGGTGGTGGGCGGTGGCCGAGGCCGGGACGCCTTCGGAACGGATCGTGGCCGAGCTGCGACGACGCATCGTGGCGGGGGAGTTGGCGCCGGGGGCGCGGGTGCCGTCCACCCGGCGGATCACCCGGGAGTGGGGCGTGGCGATGGCCACCGCGACCAAGGTGCTGACCCGGCTGCGGGAGGAGGGGCTGGTCCGGGCCGTGCCGGGGGTCGGCACGGTGGTGGCCGGGGCGAAGTCCGTGCCGGAGCCCGTGCGGGAGGTGCGGCCGGCGGTGGCGCCGCAGGGGGAGGCGGCCGGGGCGCGGCGGGCCCGCGGCGGGGACCGTGAGCTCGGCCGGGAGCGGATCGTCGAGGTGGCCGTCCGGGTGGCCGACGCGGAAGGCCTGGCCGGGCTGTCGATGCGCCGGGTGGCGAGCGAGCTCGGGGCGGCCACCATGTCGCTCTACCGGCACGTGCCCGGCAAGGACGAGCTGCTGCGGCTGATGATGGACCGGGTGTTCGGCGAGCAGCCGCTGCCGGACCCGCCGGCGCCGGGCTGGCGGGCGCGGCTGGAGGAGATCTCCCGGCTGCAGTGGCGGATCTACCGGCGGCACCCCTGGCTGGCGTCCACCATGTCCTTCACCCGGCCGGTGCTGGCGCCGGACGCGGCGGTGCACACCGAGCGGGCGATCGCCGGCCTGATCGGCGCCGGGCTGACCCCGGAGGAGGCGGCCCAGGCCGCCGTGAGCCTGGCCGCCTTCACCTGCGGGCTGGCCGTCCACTTCGAGCGCGAGGAGCAGGCCGAGCAGGACAGCGGGATGTCCGCGGACGAGTGGATGAACGGGATCCACAACGAGGACCGGGACCGGCTGATGGCGGACCCGGAGAGGTTCCCGGTGTTCGACGCGCTGAACCGCGGGCCGGAACTCGACCTGGGGCTGGACGCGCTGTTCGAGTTCGGGACGGCGCGGATGCTGGACGGGCTCGGCGCGGTGATCGAGGCGCGGGCCGGGCGCGCCTGACGGTGCGGCGGGCCCGGCCGTACGGCGGGCGCGCCACACAGCGCGCGTGACCCGGCGGCGGGTCAGGGGATCCGGGCCTCGATCTCGCGGAGGTGGGCGGCGAGGATCTCCTCGAACGCGGCGCGGCGGTCCGCCCCGAGCGGGCGGACCTCGCGGGCGAAGTGGGCCAGCGCGGGGAAGCGCTCGGGGTCGGCGCCGAGCACTGCGACGCGGAACTGTTCCATGGCCTGTTCGTACTCCGTGGGCGTGATGCCGCCGATGTCGGCCTCGGCGGCGATGAGTGCGGCGAGCAGGATCACCAGGCGGTGGTACCGCACCGGGACGTCCCGGTCCGGCAGGCCGGCCGCGCGCAGGGCCTGCAGCAACTCCTCCATGACCAGCCGGGATCCGGTGCCGCCGGACGCGTACCGCCCCCACACGGTGGCGAGTTGGGGCTGCTCGCCGAAGGCCTCGCGCAGCCGCAGGGCCAGGGCGGTGATGCGCTGCTTCCAGTCACCCTCGGGGCGGTGGCCTTCCACGGCGGCCAGCAGGACCCGGTCGGCGACCGCGCGCAGCAGTTCGGTCTTGTTGGGGCCTGACGGCCGGCGCTCTCCCGGCTCGGCCTCGCCTGGCCGCTGACCAGGGGCGGCGACGTCGTCCCGTCCCGGGCAGCTCCCGCCGCCGCCACCTGCGCGACGACCTGGCCGCCCTGGACCTGCGGCTGAGCGACGCCGACCTCGGCGACATCGCCGCCGCCGTCCCCGGCACCGGGGCCCTGGGCACCCGGTACGGGGAGCACGGGACGGCGCTGATCGACCGGTGCGGCCGCCGGGGCTCAGCCGAAGGGGCGGTGTTCCGGTGCCCGGTCCGCCTCGGCGTCCGCGGCGGGCTCGTCCGGCGGGGTGAGGGGCATGGTCGGCGGGGCGAAGGGGTCGAAGTCCGGCGGGGGGATCATGACCGGGGTGCCCTTGCGGGGCTTCGGCTCGTCCTCGGCGGCGGATTCGGCGGCGGGCTCCGCGGCGGGCGCGGCCTGGGCCGGGATGCGCGGCGGGGTGCTGGGCGGCGGCGGGACGGCCGGGCCGTCCGAGGCGACGGTGGTGCCGAACGGGTCGCGCGGCTGCTCGGCCGCGACCGTCGTGCCGAACGGGTCGGGTGCCGCGCCCGCTCCGGCCGCCGCGGCGGGTTCGGCGGGTGGGGTGAGGGGCATGGTCGGCGGGGCGAAGGGGTCGAAGTCCGGCGGGGGGATCATGACCGGGGTGCCCTTGCGCGGCTTCTGCTCCTCCTCGGCGCCGGGCTCCGCGGTGGGCTCCGCGGCGGGCGCGGCCGACAGCGGCTCCACCACCGGCTGCGCAGCCGGTTCGGCGGCCGGCGCGGGCTCGGCGACCGGCGCGAAGGGGTTGAAGTCCGCGGGCGGGACGCGCACCGGGGTGCCGCGCAGGTCCACCGGCAGCTCCGGCACCTCCGCCTCGGCCGGCGCGGGCGCGGGCGCGAGTGCGGCGTCGGGAACGGCGGCGGGCACGGGCACGGCCGCCGGCCGCACCGGCTCGCCGTCCCAGCCGAACTGGATGCTCTTCAGCAGCTCCGCGAACGCGTCGGTGTACAGCTCCCAGTCCTCCGGCCGCGCCGTGGACAGCTGGACGCAGAGCAGGGTGCCGCCGTCCGGCAGCGGCACGAAGGCCTCGACCACCGAGGTGACGACCCAGCGCCGCTGCCCGTCCGAGGCGAGCGGTGCGGGCACCGGGACGGTCCGCCCCTCGACCAGGACGGCGGCCGGCCCGGCCGGCAGCAGGACCGTCCACACCTCGGCGTGCCGCCGTACGGTGGCCAGTTCGGTGGCGAGCGCGGTGATCGGCAGCGGGTGCCGGGCGAGCGAGACGACCAGGGTGGCGTCGGTGGCGCGGCCGTCCGACTCCAGGGCGCAGACGCCCGCGTAGGCCGTGCCGGAGTCCTGCAGGAGGTCGGCGAGGGTGGCGGCGATCACCGCGAAGTCGCGGCGCGGCTCCCGGCCGGCGCCGCCGAACAGCTCGTCGGCGACCTCGCCCAGGTGCCCGGACAGCTCCTCGGCCGCCGCGAGCGCGGCCGGGTCGGTGCCGGCCGCGCCGGTGCCGGCCGCGCCGGGCTCCCGGGCGGGGACGGTCCGGGCGGTGGCCCCGGCGGGCCCGCCGGGGGAGGTCAGCGGGTGGAAGCCGGGCGGGACGACGAGCCGGACCTCGGCGCCCGCGCCGGTGGGCAGTTCGACGGGTTGCCGGGTCTGCTGCCCGGCCGCGAGCGCGGCCAGCGCCGGGGTGAACGGCGGGCGCAGCTTGGCGTCGGCGAACTCGCCGGTGACGGGCAGTTGGAACAGCGCGGCCGAGGTGGTGCCCCGGTCGGCGATGGCCCCGCGCACCGCCCCGCCGCCGTAGCGCTCGTGCAGGTCGGCGGTGGCCCGGTCGGCGAGGCGCGCGCCGCTGCCGGGGCGGGCCGTGCCGGCGGTGATCACCGTGCCGAGCCGGTCGAGGGTGGTGTGCACCGGCCCGTTGGGGGCCAGCGGGAGCCCGAACAGCGCTTCGGCGGCCGGGTGCGGGGCCGCCGCGCGCAGGGCGGTCAGCGAGGCCGCCGGGTGGCGGGTGGTGCGGTGGTCGAAGAGGGCGTCGGTGAGTGTGCCGAGGGTCGCGCAGACCTGTTCCGCGGCCGCGAAGGGGTTGGCCTCCGGGCTGAACTGGACGTCCTGGGTCACCTGGTGAGCCCCCCGCTCTGCTGCGTCTGCCGTCGGTGGTTCGGGTCGGACCGGTCGCGCCCGGGGCGGCGTGCCGTCGGATCCCCGCCCATTCCTATCAGAGGCCGCCGCTCCGGTTGAACCGCAGGATCATCCGGTGATCGTCAGCCGGCCGTCCCGGCGCCGCCCTCGGTGGCCTGCGGGGACTCCTCGGGCGCGGTGCCGGCGGCCAGCGCGGTGACCGCCTCCGGGAGGCCGGGGACGGCGAACAGCCCGGCGAGGTCCCGCACCAGGCGCCCGGTCGGGCCGTCCGGGCGCTCGTCGGCGAAGAACCCGGCCAGTTCGGCGGCGAGCGCCGGCTCCCGGGCGGCCGTGATGGTGAGCGCGGCGACGAACTCCTGCACCAGGTGCAGCTGCAACTCCTCCAGCGGCACCGAGCGTTCGGACAGCCACTCCAGCGAGGTGATCTCGGCGTTGGCGATCCAGGCCCGGACGGCCAGCCGCAGGCCGGGGCTCGGCGCGGGGAGCGCGAGGTGGGAGAGGATCTGGTCGTGGGCGGCCCGGCGGACCTCGTCGATCACGGCCGAGGTGTCCGCGCTGGCCGCCACCGAGCCGCCGCGCAGCAGCGCGGCGAAGCCGGGCCCGTGGCTGTGCACGAAGTCCAGGTAGCGGCCCATCACCCGGTACAGCCGCTCGGACAGCGGCCCCTCCATCGGCTCCTCGAAGCGGGCCGACAGCTCCTGCCCGGCCCGGCGCAGGGACTCCTCGTAGATCGCCTGCTTGCCGGGGAAGTAGTGGTAGACCAGCGGTCGGGAGGCGCCCGCGGCGGCGGCGATGTCGTCGATCGACACCTCCTCCGGCGGGCGCCGGCTGAACAGCTCCAGGGCGACGGCGATCAGCTGTTCGCGCCGCTCGTCCACACTGAGCCGCCGGCGCGGCCGCTCGCCGGTCGCGCCCCGGTCGGCTGCGGCGGTCCGTGCAACGCGGTCGGCCGTCGGCGACGGCGTACGGGAGGCCATGCGCGCCACCCTATAAGGCGGGCGTTCGAACGCCCATGCGGCGTCGCCGTGCTCCGGGTCAGCCCGCGCGCAGCTCCTGGTAGCGGCGGTAGGCCTCGATGCCGTCCGGGACGAAGGTGTCCCGGGTGAGCCGCTCGGCGAGCTCGGCGGGGGTGATCCAGTCGTGCCAGGCGACCTCGGACACCTGCGGGGAGACCGGGCCGTCCCACTCGGCCTCGTACATGTCGCACCACCAGGACAGGCCGGCCGCGTCGTCCTGGTAGAGGAACTTGAACATCGGGCGCGGGACGATGCCCTCCACGCCCAGCTCCTCCTGGGCCTCGCGGACGGCGGCCTCGGCGTAGGTCTCGCCGGAGCCGACCACGCCGCCGACCCACATGTCGTAGGCGCCGGGGGAGAACAGCTTGGTGTCGGTGCGGCGGTGGACGAAGATCCGGCCGCGCGGGTCGCGGACCATCACGAAGACGCACCGGTGGGTCAGGCCCTGCCGGTACACCTCCCCGCGCAGGGCGGTCCCGATCACCCGGTCGTGCTCGTCGACGATGTCCAGTACTTCTTCGGCGGGGTTGCTCATGGTCGACACGTTAAGGTTTCCGGGCCCGATGCGTAGGAAGATCGGGAAAGCATGAATCCGGTACGGAACAAGCTGAGGACGGCGCACGGTGGTGCAGATCTGGGGCGGGACGGCCGAGGGGTTCGAGCCCGTACGGGCGGCGTTCGCGCGGAACTTCGCCGAGTACGGCGAGCTGGGCGCGGCCTTCGCGCTGTACGTGCGCGGCCGCAGGGTGGTCGACCTGTGGGGCGGTGACGCCCGGCCCGAGGTCGGCGGGCGGCCCTCGCCCGCCGTGCCGTGGACGGCGGACACCGCGCAGGTGCTGCGCTCGGTCACCAAGGGCCTGACCGCGACCGTCGCGCTGCTGCTGGCCGAGCGCGGCCGGCTGGACCTGGACGCGCCGGTGGCCTCGTACTGGCCGGAGTTCAAGGCCGAGGGCAAGGGCGAGATACCGGTGCGCTGGCTGCTGTCGCACCAGGCCGGCGTGCCCGCGCTGGACGAGCCGCTGCGGCTGGAGGAGGTGCTCACCTGGGAGCGCGCCGCGGCCGCCGTCGCCGCGCAGGCGCCCGCCTGGGAGCCCGGCACCGCGCACGGCTACCACCCGTACACCTTCGGCTGGCTGGTCGGCGAGGTGGTGCGGCGGACGAGCGGCCGCACCGTCGGGCAGTACTTCGCCGAGGAGATCGCCCGCCCGCTCGGGCTGGACCTGTGGATCGGCCTGCCGGCCGCCGCCGAGGCCCGGGTCGGCAAGCTGGTCGACCTGCCCGCGCCCGACGCGGCCCGCAGCGGCCCGAGCGGGCTGCGGCTGCGCCCCAAGCAGTCCGTCCGGGACGCCTACCAGGACCCGACCTCACTGACCGCCCGCTCCTTCGCCTCGGTCGGCCCCACGGTCGACCTCAACGACCCGGCGGTGCACGCCGCCGAGATCCCCGGCGGGAACGGCATCGGGACGGCCCGCTCGCTGGCCCGCTTCTACGCGGCGCTGATCGGCGTGGCCGACCGGGCGGACGGCTCCGGCGAGCCGCTGCCGCCGTTGCTCGGGCCCGAGGTGCTGAGCCGCGCGCTCGGCCCGGCGGTGAGCGGCCCGGACCGGGTGCTGATCGTCAACTCCACCTTCGGCCTGGGCTTCTGGCGGCACGGCCCGACCGCGCCGATGGCCTCCCCGGCGAGCTTCGGCCACCCGGGCCGGGGCGGCTGCCTGGGCTTCGCCGACCCGGACCTCGGGCTGGGCTTCGGCTACGTCACCAACGGCATGCAGCCGGGCGTGACCGGGGACGTCCGCTCGCGCAACCTGATCCGCGCGGTGCGGGAGTGCCTGGGGCTGGAGCGGTAGCGCCGGGCCCGGCCGGTGGCGTCAGGCCTGGCCGGTCTCGAAGCGGCTGATCCGGCCGCCGTCGACGGTGAAGCGCCAGGCGGTGCGCATCTCGCCCCAGGTGTCGTTGGTGAAGTTGGCGACCAGCGCGTGGCCGCCGCCCGACTCGGTCAGGACGTCCATGTGGCCGCGCGAGGAGAAGATCTCCCGCTCGGTCCAGTCGGCGAGGTCGCGGTCGGAGCCGTCGTCGGACATGGTCGCGCCCGGGGTGAGGACGGCCTCGAAGGCCGCCCGGTCGCCCGCGTTGACCGCGGTGACGAAGGCGCGCACGGCGGGGTCGGTGAGCTTGGCGGTGGAGATGCTCATCGCGGCGGGACTCCTCGGGGAGGTGTGGGTAGGGGAGTCCTGTCTACGGCGTTCGCGCGGGCCGTCCGGGCATGTCGGCGGCGCGTCGGCAAAATCGCCGGATTCATGTGCTTAGATCCCGAAACGGGTGATTTCGCCCCTCGGGCCCGCCACGGGGAGTGGCGGTGGAGCGGGAGGTCCGCCCGGACCTCCCGCTCCACTTTCGCCGCCCGGGCGGCTAGAACAGCCCGGTCGCGTCGGGGGAGTAGCTGACCAGCAGGTTCTTGGTCTGCTGGTAGTGCTCCAGCAGCGCCTTGTGGCCCTCCCGGCCGATGCCGGAGTTCTTGTAGCCGCCGAACGCCGCGTGTGCGGCATTCGCATAAGGGGGTACAGGAGGGGATGGAGTTCTGCCAGCTCAGAGACCTGATCAGGAGGCTAGCCCGGCAAGAGTTGCCTGAAGGCTGGCTGCGAGCCCCTGAAGCTCGGTGCGGCTCATGAGGGCCAGGTCGGCCTCTTCGGCCTTCCAATACCCGGCCCACTGCGATGCGGCGTCCTCGTGAACGCGAAGCATGTCCGCCAGTGATCCGCGGAGTTCTTCGATGAGGAGCACGAGATCGGCCGGCGTGAGCGAGTGCAGGCGCATGTTCCGGGAGCGGGAGACGTCCGCCTGGGCGAGTTCGATCTGGATGGAAACGAGCCTCGGCGTGGGTGGGGCGGAGGGAACGTCCGGCGGCTCGGTGCGACCAAACGGGGTGGAGGATGTGCTGATTACATGTACCGCTGGCATATTCATGCGGTCGCGCTCACCGGGTGTCTCCAGACTGGCTGGCTATGACGAGGGTTTGGGAGGCCGAGGCGGGCCTGCGTGCGTCATCCCCCTCGCCGGATGGGGCGAGGGGGCGGCGCGATCGAGGAGTGGACGGGAGGGGTGATCGGGCTGGCGGATGTCCTTGCCGGTCGGCCGTGTTTTAGTTCCAGCCGGAGTCGGCGGCAGTGGCCGTGGGCGCCGGGGTGGGCTGGGGGGCCGGCGTGGTGCTGGGGGTGACGACGTTCCAGCCGGAGTCGGCCTGGCGGGCGGTCGCGGGCGTCTCCGTGGCGATGGCAAAGGCGCCGGCCGCGGCGAGTGCTACGGCGGCGGCGATGATGCGGATCTTCATGTTCGTCCCTGGGCGTGAAGGTGCCTGTCAGGCAGTATGGGCGCGGTGAACCTCGTGTGGTTGAGGGTTGCACGATGATTGTCGGTTCGGGCACGCGATGTGATCAAGGGCTGGGGCGTGCGAGAATTCGCAATGCGGATTTTCCCCTTCCGGAGAGGCGCCTGCCCCATGTCAACCCCCGCTCCCCTCGGCGGATTTGAGGCAACAACGATCAGCGATGAGGCGCGTGGTCTCTACATCTCCATGCGCCTCGGCGCCCCTGTCGATGAGTCCCGAGACCTGGGGGCACTGGCTGAGCTCCTCGACTTCGGCCTGGTCTCCTTCTACGAGCGGGGGGGCGAGCGGGGGGGCGAGCGAATATATGTCACTTTGGACCCGCAGGAGGCGGCTGCGCGGAAGCAGCGCCGCCTCTACCAGCAGATCAGCCGGGCCATGTCCGAGGCCGCAGGGCTTCCGGAGTCACTGCAGGACCTGGCGATGGCTTACCACTACTCGGTGCCGGACCCTCTGGAGGGTTCTGTGGAGCACTTGTCGGGAATGGAGAGAATTAACTCCCGTCTGTCAGAGCTCATCTCCACTGCTACGCACGAGCTTCTGACGGCTCAGCCGGGGGGGCCTCGTCCGGTCGAGGTTCTACGGTTTGCGCTGGCTCGGGATCTCGCTGCGCTTCGCCGTGGTGTCGCGATGCGGACGCTCTATCGGGTGTCCGCAAGGTCGGAGCGACCGACAGCGGAGTGGGTGACGACTATCTCGGAAGCCGGTGGTCTCGTGCGGACGCTGGACGCGGATTTTCTGCGTCTCGTGATCATCGACCGGCGGGCTGCTGCGTTGACGGACTTCACGCCTTGGACGGGGTCCGGGCCGGAGCCTGTCCGGGGGTTGATCGTCCACGATGAGGGGGTGGTCCACTACCTCGCCGCGATGTTCGACCAGGACTGGAGCCGTGCTGTGGCATGGCGGGGCGAGGAGGCCAAGGCGCCGGCTGGGCTGACGGACCTGCAGCGGGCTGTTGTCCTGCGTGTCGCGGCTGGGTCGGATCAGGCGGCGGTTGCCCGTGAGGTGGGGATCAGTCCGCGGAGGGTGTTTGCTCAGCTTGCCGAGTTGCGGGCTGCCTATGGGTGCAACTCGACGGCCCAGCTCATGTATGAGCTGGGCCGGCGGGCGGGTCTTCGGGAGGCTGCTTCAGGCGCGGCGGTGGCGTCTGAGTCGGGCTGAGAGTAGGCGGATGATGCGCTTCGTCTCGGCTATGGCGGCGGTGTGGTCGGCCGATCCGTCGTCGGTGCGGGACAGGTGGGCGGCGTGCGCGTAGGCGGCCTTGAGGTCTTCGATGGCGTTGTCCGTGTTGAACGGTTCGTCGAGGCTCCAGCCCGGGGGTTTGGTCATGTCGGCGCTCCGTTTGCGTACCGCGCGTGCGGTTTTCCATGCTATCGAACATGCGGTCGGGTAAGTGGTGGGTTTGGTATGCAGACTTTCGATCATGGACCGGCCAGCGTCAAGGGGTGCCGACTCCGCCTCGCCGCCCGCCCGATGCCCGCCAGCTGCAGGAACGCCGCGAGGTGGGAGCCCGGATCAGGTATTTGCGCCGCCAGCAGCATGTGAGCCAGGAGCGTCTTGGCCAGCTGATCGGGCGTGACCGGCAGTCGATCAGCAACTGGGAGATCGCCCGGACGGCGCCCAGCCTCGATGACCTCGTTGCCGTCGCCCGGGCACTCGGCGTCGAGACGTGGAGGTTGCTCTACGGGTGACCTTGGCCGGCCGGTCCGCGGACCGGCCGGCCAAGGAGCCGCGTTACTCGGAGTCGGGCACCGGTACGAGGAACGCGCGCCGCACAGGGCGCCCTTCTTGCTCAGCCGTCTCCAGCTCCTGGCGGTGCCACGCGGCCAGATCCGCATCATCCGGGTCGGACATGTCTACCTCCTCCCTTCCCGGGCAGCGTATTGGCAGCGGGCGACGCCGTGCCGCTAGACCGCCACCCCGGGCTTGGGCTTGGGGATGATGACGATCGGACTGCAGTTCGGGGCGTGCTGGCACGAGGCCGCGACGGACACGAGACTGTCGTCAGTCGGCGCCCGCCACAGCTCCGCGTCGACCTCGAACCCAGCTGCCCGGATAGCCTCCTGCGTCTGCGCCAGGATGTCCGGGGCGAAGTTCTCCGGGGCGAAGCCGGGGCTGTGGTGCACGAACACGCCCTCGCGGGCACACAGCTCGGCGTAGGCCTCGGTGTGGACGATGAGCGCGTGCCATCCCTCGTCCACGATCCGGCTGGGCGCCATGGCCAGGTGGGGCTGCCGGGCGGCCGTGACGACGAACGCGATCGCCTCGCGCACGATGCGCTCCGCCATGCCGACCGCCATGCCGTTGTTGTTGTCGAGCACGGTGGACACGACGGAGGCCACGTTCGCCTCGCCCATGAAGACGTTCGCCGCGACGGGGTACGTCGGCCCGGGCGGCCTCGTCGGCCCGGGCGGGGGCGTCGGAGCCGGTGCGGGCGTGGGAGTGGTCATGGTGGTGCTCCTCTCGGTGGTGTCGAGTGGTGCGGCCTCCCGGAGCCTGGAGTCGTCCTCAGGTCCCGGGAGGAGACAAAAGGAGGGCGGACAGAAGCAGTGCGGACAGGACCATCAGGCCGGCAACGGAGACCGCGCACGACGACGCCAGCCGATGGGCTGGGGCTCGGTGGCGGCCGGTCACCGGTGCTTCTTCGCGTGGTGCTCGCGCATGCGGATCCGTACGTCCACCGCTCTCGACCGGTCGAAGCGGCGCTCAGCCTCGGCGTGCCGCTCGGCCAGCTCGCTGCACTCGGCGTGCGGGGGGTCCAACCTCACCGCGCCACCCCGCCGGGCAGCGACCGGTAGCCGGCGATGTACCCCTGGCGGCGGCGCCAGTCCTCCGCGCCGGCCTGTGTGGAGTAGATCCTGGTCGTGCCCTCGTCGTCCTGGACCAGGGTGTCGGTCTCGGTGTCGCGGATCGCCCAGCGGCCGGGCGCCTGCTGCTCGACCCGGTAGCGGGCCAGGGTCCTCTGTGCCCGGGTGAGCCCGTCTCCACGCCAGATCCGGACCGTGGTCTGCTCCATCGGGCCGAGGTCGAGCGGTAGCTCGACAGCGCCCTGGCCGTCGAGCAGTCGCTCCAGCTCCAGGGTGTCGCCGCTGCCCAGCAGGCGTTTCATGTGCCGGCGCGCGTAGTCGCCGAGCGGCAGATTTTGGATGGCCTGCCAGAGGATCGTCTGCGCCTGCTCGAACGGTGCAGCGGTCACCGTCAAGACCCCGTCGACTGCGACCCGCAGGTCGGCGTCCTTGGTCTCCACGTCGCCCTCTCCTCGAATGCACTTGGGATGCGCAACCACGGCCCAGCCGAGCGGGGCCCGCCCCGGGCCGGTCGGCGTCTCCACGTGGCCAGCCGGAACCAGCTCTCCGTCCTCGCCGCCGCAGCGGATGCAGGCCTCGGCCTGGAGCTGGGCGCGGGTGGGAGGCACCGAATTCGTCACACCTGAATCGTCGGGTCACCTGATGGGACGTCATACCGCGTTTGCGGGACGTCTCGGACGTTTCGCTGGTACACCTTGAAACGTCCCAACTGTGAGAGGCGAGCCCGTGACCAGCCCACTCCGCGACGCGATGGCCCGTGCCAACATGACCGAGTCCCGGCTCGCCCGGGTGTGTGGAGTCGACCCCAAGACCGTCAGCAGGTGGATCTCCAACCCGCAGCGCGAGCCCCACGCCCGGCACCGCGCAGCAGCCAGCCGGGCCCTCAATGAGGAGGAGACCGTGCTCTGGCCGTCTGTACAGCAGCTGGTGAAGTCGGGACCGGACCGTGAGCTGGTGCAGATGTACCCGTACCGGTCGGCGGCGCCCGCCACGCTGTGGCGTCAGCTCGCCAAGGGGGCGACCCGAGAGCTCGTGTTCGCCGGTTACACCAACTACTTCCTGTGGCTGGAGCACGCCAACTTCGGTGCTCTTCTGCGGAAGAAGGCCGCGGCGGGCTGTCGAGTCCGGTTCGTTCTTGGCGACCCGGCCAGCCCGATTACGCGACAGCGCGAGACCGAGGAGGACGTGCCGCTCACCTTGTCCACCCGGATCGAGGTCACTCTGTCCGAGCTGGCGAAGCTCCGGGACACCGCGATCGAGGCTCGGTACGAGACCGGGCACGTCAGCCTGTCGGCCTTCCGGTTCGACAACGACATGATCGTCACGCCCCTGCTGCCCGGTAGGATCGGCCACGACGCCCCGATGATGCACCTCCGCAGATGTCAGGACGACGGCGTGTTCGACCGGTTCGCTGGCCACATCGAGGACTTGTGGGCCAAGGGGCGCGACGTGTGGACGATCCCGACCGCGGAGGTGGCGCATGCCCAGGCGTGACTACGAGGACGACCCGAACGCCCCCAAGGCGAACAGTCTCGTCCCTGCGGCAAGCGTCGTGGTCGTCGACGACGCCGGCCGCGTCCTGCTCCAGCGTCGCACCGACAACGGCATGTGGGCCCTACCCGGCGGCAAGATGGACTTGGGCGAATCCCTCGCCGGGTGCGGCATTCGCGAGACCTACGAGGAGACCGGCCTCGACATCGAGATCACTGGGATCGTCGGCACCTACACCAACCCCGGCCACGTCTTCGCTTACGACGACGGCGAGGTCCGCCAGGAGTTCAGCATCTGCCTCCTCGGGCGCCCGGTCGCTGGGGAGCTTCGGGTCTCCGACGAGTCTCATGAGGTTGCGTGGTTCACCCCGGCCGAGACGGACGACCTGCCGATGGTGTCTAGCATTCGCAAGCGGCTGGCTGATTGGCGGTCCGGGGCGATCCCGGTGGTGCGCTGACCTGCGTCGTCCGACCCTGGTCGTACGATGACGACATGGCCGACGCACCTGATCTTCCCGCTGACCTGCTGCCCCTGCATATCGCCGCTCTCCGTGCGGACCGGGCCATGACCACGGTTCGGGAGGCCGGTGGTGATGTCGAGGCCGCGCGTGAGGTGTACCTTCAGGCGGCTGCCGCGTTGGAGGCCCACCCCTACTGGGAGCAGGCCCGGCAGGCCGGCACTCGCCACAAGGCTTGGCAGGCTTCGCTCGATGCCGCGAAGGCCATGCTCGACGGCGAATCGGACTGAGCGCGGACACGCCGGAGCGTCCCCGCCCTCCCGAAGGGGAGCGGGGACGCGGTGCTTCAGCCCAGCGGAGGCACAACCATGGCCGTCGCGTCGTCCCGGTACCCGTCCGCCGCCGGCTCCGCAGCAGCCACCAGCGCCTCCGCCAGCCGCTGCGGATCGTCCTGGTGCTCACGTACCAGCGCCGCCACCCGGTCCTCGGGCACCTGGTCGTGAACCCCGTCCGAGGTCAGCACCAGCAGGCCATCCGCAGGGACGGCCACGACCGGCACCGTCGCAGGCACCGCGGTCCCGATCGTCACACCGACGTAGTCCGCGAGCGCCGACACCGGCACCTCACCGGCACCTCGGGCCGCCTTTGTCAGGTAGGCCGCGAGGTTGTGGTCGGTCGTCAGTTGGTGCAGCTGCTCGCCGTCCCACCTGTAGGCGCGGCAGTCCCCGGCCCACGCCACCTGCCTGCTGCCGTCGTCCCGCAGCACCGCCAGCACGCCCACGCCATCCGGGCCCGGGTCCCGGACGAGCACCCCGGCGTGTAGCAGCCCGCCGAGCACGCCCACCAGGGCGCCAGCGCGGGCTGCGGACTCGGCGAGCATCGGTGCCAGGCGCACGATGTCCGGGTCGTGGCCCATCCCGTCGATCAGGGCGACGGTGGTCCAGCCTGTGGCGTCGGAGGTGTAGGTGGCTGTGGCGTCGGCGATGGGGCCCGCGGTGCCCTCGCGCTGGGCGATCCCGATGGTGGTCATCCGGCCATGGTGTCGTGGTCTGGGTGGCTGTCTGGCGAAAACGCGCAAAGCGCCCCGTCCTTCTGGAGGAGAGTGGGCCATTTTGCTTGCCTGGTAACCCAGTTGGGTGAAGCAGCTTGAACTTTGCCTCACCGTGAGGCAAAGTTATCGGCGTAGCCAAGGAGGGCCGAGATGACCACCGTCACCACCACCAACGCCGCCACCCAGGCCGGAGTCACGGTCGCCACCATCCGCACCTGGTGCCGCACCGGGGCCATCGCCGCCACCAAGCGCGCCGGCCGCTGGGCCATCGACGCCGCCTCCCTCGCCTACCGCATCAAGCTCCCCACCCTCCTCCGCAAGACCCGCCAGGTCGCCCTCACCGTCGAGAACCTGCTCGCCATCGGCGGCAACCGCTGGCAGAAGAACGGCATGGACCGCGTCTACCTCAACGACTGGGCCTCCTTCGCCGGCCTCAGCACCTCGCACTACAACACCGGCAACATCGCCTCCGCCTCCTGGCAGGGCGAGCACATCTCCAACTCCCAGGCCCGGCTCATCCTCGGCTCCCTGACCAAGGTGTGGTTCGACACCGCAGACGGCAAGCTCCACGGCTACTTCGGCCACTCCGAGTCCCGCATCGCCACCCAGGACGAGATCTGGCAGGCAACGACCGCTGGCATCCGTGCCGCCGTCGCCGCCCTCTGAACACCTCCGAAAGGAATCGGCATGGTCACCACCACCAACTACGGCAGCTGGCTCAACCACACCAAGCACAGCCTCACGCCCGAAGCCGTCATCCTCGACTTCATCAACGGCGGTGGCACCGAATGGTGTGAACGCGTCGACGAATGCGGCGCGTTCAGCCTCATGGGCAGTGACTACCGCGACGCCGTCCAGGCCGCGTTGCCGGACGGCGTCTACCTGACCGGCGACGAGTTCATCGGCCCGGCTTACGAGAAGGACCAGGACTGGGACGGCGAACTCGACATCAGCGAGATCATCGAAGGCATCGACCTTGGCCCGATCGTCGAACGCTGGGACCCCGACGCGGAGTGGACCATCGAAGACGTCGCTGACCGCATCGGCGCCGGCAGCACCGGATCTGCCCGCAAGACCCTCTCCCGATGGGACATCGAGGCCATCGGCCGCCAGCCAGGCCGAGGAGGCCAGTCCATCTACCGCGCCGAGAACGTCATCGCCGCCATGAACGACCGCCCCGGCCGCGGCGCCCGCACCGACCTCAAGGGCGACGACGAATGAGCGAGCAGTGCGCGGCTGAGGGCCGCGGATGCGGCAGCACCTGGGGCTGGCGAGCAGGCGGCCGGTGCCGAAACTGTCGAGCCGCCCACAACGAGGACACCGCCGCTCGCCGTAGGGCAAGGAAGGCTCCAGGCCCGGAGGTCATTACCGCCTACGCGCAGGGTCTTGAACGCGGCGAGGACCCACTGACAACAGCCCGCAAGCTCGGGATGCACCCGCGGACGGCACTATCACTGGCAAAGGACCATCCGCGAGTCGCTGCCGCTATGGCCCCGGGTGGCGGACGCCCAGACGGTCTCCCTCCATCCAAGGAAGCACGCCAGGCCGACTACCTCAAGGCGCTGATCGACCACAACGGTGTCGTGGCAGATGCCCTGCAGGCAGCTGGGATGACAAATGCCGCTCTTACGGACTGGCGCCGTAACAGGCAGTTCAAGACTGCGGAACGGGCACTCAAGGAGTGGCTCGCTCACCGGCCCGCCGTGCCTGCGCAAAGGCGGTCCCACGGCCGGACCAGCCCGGGCCAGTACGACCGTCTGCTGGGTCTCCTTGAGGACCCCAATGTCACCATCATCGAAGCGGCTCGTAAGGCGGGCCTCAGCCGAGGGAACATTCAGTACCGCCTCGAACACGACGGCGATTTCGCCCAACGGTTCAACAAGCTGCGGCCAGTGGGGCAGAACGGCCGGAGAAGTCGACCATAAGGGAACAAGGCAAAGTCGCCCCCGCCCGGCACGTGGCCGAGCGGGGGCGAAGTCGTCAGGGATGAAGGACAGCGAGCGCGGTGCCGACGACCGTCGCGACCGCGACGACCACCCCGGCGACGACTCCCCACGTGGACATCCGGCGCCGACGCGCGCGTTCGACCTCCTCGTCGGCGGTCACCTCGCGCTCCAGCCGGTTGATGCGGCGGTCGTGCTCGGCGAGTTCCGACGTCACTGTCTTGAGCTGCTCGTCGGTCTGGCCAGCCCGTTGGACGAGCAGCGCCAGCGATCCCTTGGTCTCTGCGAACCCGGTCGACACGGCTCCTTCGAGCTTGGCCAAGGCGACGGCGAGGACGGCCTGAGGGTCCTGCGCCGGGGTGCTCACTCGCGGCTCCCGACCGGTGCCACCTGCGCTCTGGCTGGCACGGACGGGGCGACTGGCGCGGTGACCTGCGTGCGCGTCCACATCCCCACCCCGGCCGCGACCAGCGACATCACCACCGCCTGCTGGTCCGCGCGCAGGTGGAGGCCGAGGCCCACGGCGAGGGCGACGACGGACTGGACGGCGCCGAGAAGCGCGGCCGACAGCCCGTCGTGCACGATCACTGCGACAGCCACGCCGACGATCGCGGCGGCGGCCGCGTTGATCGCGGCCTGCTGGCTGTCGGTGACGTGTAGACCGAAGGCGGCAACCGCCTTGACGGCCACGGCGATGAGGGTCAGCCACAGGGCCGGCTCCCGGCCCAGGATCTTGGGCATCGGCGTCACGAGGTCACCGCCTTCGGCGCGACAGCCGGGGTGCCGGTCACGTCGACCTGGACGTGGACCGTCGCCGTGGCGATCGCCTGCTGTACTGCGGTCTGAAGCGCGGTGAGGGCCGCGGGCGGCAGGGTGGAGAGCGCGGCGGTCAGCTGCGGCAGGAGGCCGCCCCAGGCCTGGCCAGTGGCCTCCGGGACCGGAGTGCCGGTCAGGGCCTTCTGGAGCCACCACCCGACCGCGAACGCGTTGGCGTCGCGGACCTGAGTCGAGGACCCCTCCTCGCGGAGCACGGCGCCGAGCGAGGAGCGGACCTGCGGCAGGAGAGCGGACCAGCCTCCGTTCGCCCCGGTCGGGACCTGGCCGGCGAGCGCGGCCTGGAGCCACCAGTGGACCGCGAACGCGTTGGCGTCGCGGATCGCCGGGTCGGAGGCGAGCCGCGCGGCGACGGCGTCGGTGATTGCCTGGATGTCCTGCGGGGTCACGATGTCCTCCGGGGTGGTGTTTGGGCGCGGGGCGCCGGCCTGGACCCACGCGTACAGGGGGCTGCCGGGGCAGTCGGTCTGGTAGCCGTCCTTGTGGCCCTTGATCTCGGGGCCAGCGGGGCCGTGCTGCTGGCAGTACTCGATCGCGTCGCGCAGGCCCTGGAGCTGCTCCGGCGTGGGCTCGGTCGAGCCGGACGACCCAAGGAAGGCGCAGACGGCGTAGTGGGCCTCGTTGAGTGGGACGTCACCGTTGGCGCTGTTCCGGCGGGTGAGCCCGCGCCCCTCGAAGACGACGCCGTGCTCGCAGACGCAGAGGCTGTAGCCGATGTCGGACCAGCCGTTGCTGTCCATGTGCTCGGCCTGGACCTTGCGGACGTAGGCAGAACAGCCAGCGTGGTCCCCGAAGGTGTAGGGGCTGCCCAGATAGTGGATCTTCACGCCAAGGCGCGGGCCGGCGTACGGGATCGAGCCGTTCGGCTCCTTCCACGGCTTGGCCCCCCACTGGTCGCGGGTGACCAACTGCAAGCCCGGCCACGGTGCGGCGTGCGGCGCTACCGGGGCAGGCGCCGAAGCGCCGGCCCACGCCCTCAGGTCGTCGATCGTGCCGTTGTACATGTCGCAGTCGAGTGGGTTGTCCGTCCACTGATGGAAGCGCCAAGCGGCCTGGACCCGGGGCGAGCCGGCCGCGACATAGTCGGCGATCCACAAGAAGTCGGCCGCGTTGTCGTCGGTGCGGTGCCACCAGTCGACGCTCGTGTAGAGCCCCACCCGGTTGTTCGGGTAGCGCTGTTTGATTGCCGTCAGCCAGGCGTTCTTGACGGCGGTCGCGGCCGCATCGGCGACAGGCTGACCGTACGGCTCGAAGTCCAGCACCAGTAGTTCGCCCGCCGGGACGGTGCCGACCACCTGGCAGAAGTGGTCTATCTCGCCCTCGATGGGGTTCTCGGCGTGTAGGAAGTGGTAGTGGCCGACGACCAGTCCACGGCCCCGCGCATCAGCGAGCTTGGCAGCGTAGCCCTGCTGGTTGGTGCGACCGCCCTCGGTTGCCTTGATGAAGACAAACTGTGCGTCGCTGGGGATGTTGGCCTGGTAGTCGCTGACGTCATAGCCAATCGCGAACGTCATGGTGCATTCTCCTCCTGAGAAGCGCCCGGGGCATACATGCCGGCGGCGAATGATTCGTCCGGGGGTTCCACACCCAGGTGCGCACCGATCGCCCGATTCCAGGCGAGGGACCTCTCGTTGGTCTCGTAGTCGTGCTCAGCCCTGACCCGGTCGTGCTCGGCCTGCCGGTTCTGCGACATGAGGATGATCGGCGTGGCGTACGCGGCCTCAGCAGACATGAACAGGTTCAGGAATACGAAGGGGAACGGATCCCACCTGTCTCGATTGATCATCAGAACGAGAGCGTCTTGCGGGCTGTGCGCAACTCCAACTACGTGGAGTAGGGCGACGATGGCCTGGGTGTTGACGACCATCCAGATGATCATCAGTGCGGTCTGAAGGATGATGAACTTCCAACTGCCGACGAACGCCGCTGTTGCATCCGCGACCCTGTCACCGAAAGACCGGCCGTCGTGCCGGGCGATGTTCGCTGGGTGCCGGTGTTCCGCCATGAGCCGTCTCACCTGCCGGAATTCCGTGCGACGTTGAGCATGTGGTGATGGACGGCGTCGATGCGTGCGCGGGCCTCGGCGGCGACGAGGGGGTCCCGGATGATGGTCGCCTGGTTGTCCTGGAGCGCTTCGCCGGAGTGGCTCCAGTTGGTGGAGCCGGTGACGACATCGAGGCCGTCAACAACCAGCATTTTGAGATGCATGATCGCGCCGTGCTCGCTCCGGCCGATCGCCACGCTCGACGCCGGATACGACTCCCGCCCGAGCAACAGGCGCTCGTGGACGCCGCCGGCCTGACTGCTGTCAAGCGTGAGCTGGACGAACACCTTCTCGTCCGTCAGCTTCTCCTGGATCGCGTCGGCGAGGTCGTCGTCGTCGAAGCCGTACATCGCCACGATGAGACTGGAGTTGGCCGAGCGAACCAGGTCGAGGAGCATGCTGTGGACGTCGTCGACCGGCGAGTACCAGGTGCGGACGTTGATCGGGTAGCCGGGCGGGAAGCCGTTTGTCTTGTGCCTGTCGAGCATGGTGAGGTTGGCCAGGGCCATGGGTGTCTCCCGGGGCATGAGAATGCCCCCTGCCAGTGGCGCGGGGGCGGAGGTTCGGATCGGATTACCTGGTGCGGTGGCCGAGGGGAGGGGTCACACGGGTCCGCCCGGGCTGATGGCGGCGACCACGGCCACTGCCGCGCACACGAGGACGAGGATCAGGTACGTCTCGCCCGCGGATCGGCCGATCGACTCGGGAGGCTGCCCGTCCTCGGCCGGAAGGCGGGTGCGGGCTGCGCTGATGGCCGCGCCAAGTACGGCGAGGACCACGCCGGTCCCGGCCAGCGCGGCAGGGCCGGACAGGACCAGGTACGGGAGCGCCGGCAGGATCGTTCCCGCCGCGGTGGCGGCACCGAGGACCAAGGCTCGGGTGAGCCGGGTGAGCCGCGTCTGGGCGCGCTCCGAAAGCCATGCGCCGGCGGCCATGCTCATCCCGGCGGACACCGCGCCGAGGCACGCGGCGTGCACCACGTCCTCGGCCGGCACGCCTTGAACGACGCCGATGATCGAGTTGGCGCCGTCGAAGCCTCCGAAGATAGCGGGTCCGAGCAGCGTCAGGGCGTTGCGGTTCACGAGTCCCCCGATGGTTTGCGGGCATGCGAAACCCCCGGGGGCGGCCGGGGGTTCATACGGTCGGCAGGTACGGGAACAGGGGCAATTAGCTGACAGCCGCCCACAGAGTCGTCATGCCGCTGAGGGAGTTGTTGCCGGGAGTGATAGTCGCCGGCAGGCTCGTCAGGCCGGTGCCGTTGACCGCGAATCGGTAGGCCGCGGCCGCAAGGCCCGCGTTCGGTGTGGCCAGGAACGAGGAGGAGCGGCCAAGGGTGGTTGGGGTCGTGGCGTTGTTGACGAACGCGATCCAGTACATGCCTGCCGGGGCAGAGTAGGAGGCGCTGAACGTCGCGGTGAGGAGCCCGGGAGAGGCGATGCCGGCGTCGATGGATCCGGCCGCCGTGGAGGCACGCAGGCTACCGCCCGAGTCGTAGAGCCCGACGAAATTCTGGTTGGCGGTGACGCCGGCTGCCGCCGTGGCGATGCTGAGGTACGCCTTGGTGAGCGTGGTGGCGAACCTGATCGGCACCCGGGCCAGGTACAGGGTGCCGCTGGTGGTCAGTGTGGTGTTGACCGCACCGGTCGGGTCGTAGGTCCATGCCGCGAGCCCGTGGTCGGACGGGTAGTACACCCCCGCGGGGAAGGTGATGCCAGCGACGCTCGCGGAACCCGCCACCGTCAGGTTTCCGCTGGCCGTCACGCCCCCGGTGAGGGTGGAGGTTCCTGTGACCGACAGGTTGGTGCCGACGTTGATGGCGCCGCTGGCGGTCACCGTCCCGGTGAGGGTAGAGGTGCCCGTGACGGTCAGGTTGGTGCCGACGCCGAGGGTTCCGGCGGTGGTCACGGCCCCGGTCAGGGTGGAGGTTCCGGCAACGGACAGGCTGGCGCCAGCGGTCACGTTCCCGGTGAGGGTGGACGTTCCTGCGGCCGACAGGTTGGCTCCGGCCGCGAGGGACCCGTCTGTGGTCAGGGTTGCGGCTGCGGACCGGTACAGGTTGGTGTCCGTCCCGGTTGACCCGCCGGGGCCCCAGCCGTGCCTTCCGTTGGAGTCCACGGTGAGTCTGGGCTGCGTGTCGCCTGTCACCTGCACGGCCAGGGTCTTGTCCGCCGCGGCGTTCGAGGTGATGTTGACGTTTGCGCTGGTGGGCGCGGAGGTCGTGTTGCTGACCTGGAGTACGCCCCCGCCAGAAGCCGCGGTACTGAGGGACTCGGTGAGGCCCGTGATCGCACCGTCGACACTGAGGGCGGCCGTGTGGGGGGTGGTGGCGTTGGTGACGGTGAGGTTGCCGCCCTGGGCGGTGACGGTGCCGGTGTAGACCGCGCTTCCGGTGGTCGTGTAGGTCGGGGCGGGGACGGAACTCATGGCACCCTCCCTGTCAGAGTGCCAGGTACGGCAGCAGGGTGTTCGCGATGAACTGGTGGCCCGCGTCGCTAGGGTGGACGGTGTCGGATCCGGCGGCGCCGGGGTTGGATGCCGAGGCCCAGTAGCCGAGTGACTGCCAGTAGTTCCAGGTGTTGTCGCCGATGGTCCAGAAGTCGACGAGGGCGGCGCCGAACGCCTCCGCCAGCCCGCGGGCGGGGCCTGCGTAGTCCTGGTAGAGGTAGTTCGTGTCGAAGTTGCCGACGTTCGGCAGCACGATCATCAGCTCGGCGTTGGAGTTGGCGTCGCGGACGTTCTGCATGAGCAGCCGGGTGTTGCGGGCCCACGTGTCGCCGGTGTCGCCGTGTGCAGCGTCGTTGGGGCCGTGGGCGAAGATCACCAGGTCGGCCGGGTAGGACGCGCCCGCGTTGAACGGCGTGGCGAGGGTCTGGTCCGCGAGGGCGTAGTCGCCTGCCCGGCTGCCGTACCGGGAGAAGTCGTTGACGATCACCCCACTGGTGGTCTCCCCGGCGATGCCGACCACCGACAGGAAGTTGCTGCCGGTCCCGGCGTAGGTGATGACAACCTGGTGGGCTCCGGCCGCGAGCCCGCTGATGGCGGTCGTGCGGATCGTGGCCTGGGCGGAGCCGGAGTCGGTGACGGTGACCGCTGCGCCGCCGTCGATCGAGTAGGTCCAGTTGGCGTGGTTGCCGCCGCCGTCCACCGTGAAGATTTTGGCGATGGTCCCGAACACGGACAGGGTCCATGTGGCCCCGGACGCCTGCGTGTACACGTAGTAGCCGCCGGGGCCGTACGCGCTGCCGCCGGCGCTCCACGCACCGCCGAGGGTGGCCAGGTTGCCCTGGGCGTTGTAGACGTTTGTCGCTGCTGTCGGGACGCCGTTCGCGGACTGGAACAGCGCCGTCATGGACGAGGAGCGGAACCCGGAGCCGCCGGCACCGCACGTGGCCTGCAGCGAGCTTCGCAGCAGCCCGAGCCAGCCCTTGACGCGCAGGTCGGAGGCGTAGTAGCCCTGCGTGGAGGATCCGCCCATGGCGGCGGCCACGGCCGTGCCGGTGCCGGCCTGCGCGGCAGCCAGCTTGGTCTTCCAATTCGCGCCCCATCCCGGCGGGATGTAGATCCCCTTGCCGGTGTTGGCGATGCCGTACACGTTTGCGGTCAAGGCGGGTTTCTCCTGGTCAGATCAGTTTGCCGAGGATCACGTACGTCTGCTGTGCGCCGACCGGCATGACGAGGACGTGGTCGCCTGCGGTGGGCGTGTAGGACGACAGGCGCTGGTAGGGGCCGGTCAGGGTGGTGGACCCGTTGAGGTAGGCCCTGGGCTGGCCGGAGGTGTAGGACGGGTCGATGACCGCGGGAAGTGCGGCGAGCGGCCAGCCGGAGTCGATGCCTGCGGTGCGCGCTTCGAGCCGGGCCAGCCGCTGTTGCATGGCCTGGAGTTCGGCGGGGAAGCGCTGCTCCAGCGGGTGCGGGTAGAGGGGCATCGGCGCACCGGCCTTTCGCGGTCTATCCGGTGACGACGCCGGAGGTCTGGAGCTGGATGGTTTCGGGTTGCTGCGGTCCGGGCGGGTAGCAGGTCCAGCCGACGACTCGGACCTGCTGCTGCAGGCCTGGGGCCCCCGTGGGCGTCGGTGGGTGCAGTGCCGAGGTGGCGACCAGCGTGGTGGTGTCGCCGAGGACGATGTCCCGCAGCTTCGGGTGGCCGGATCCGCCGATGGTGACGAGCGGATTGGTCATGGCTTGGGTGCGCAGCTGGACCTCGCCGTCCGCGAAGCCGTCGATTTGCGCCTGGGTGGTCACCCAGGATCCCTGCCAGGAGACCGAGGACTCCAGCAGTGGGTATCCGGCGGACAAGTCCTTGTTGTCCACGCCGTGCGGGTAGGCGGACTGCCACTGCAGTGCAGCGCCGTTCGGTGGGGCGGTCGCCCAGACGACGTTGCTGCTCTGGCTGCCAGTGCGCTGGTAGCCGTAGTCGATCAGGTTGCCGGGGTAGGTGAGGGAGTAGCCGGAGGCCGGGGCTGGGCGGCCCATTCTCAGGTAGGCCAGACGAAGGAAGATCGCCAATTGGCCGCTGGAGTCGATGCCGGGGACGAACGCGTACTCCAGGTTGCCGGATGCGCACATGTCCTGCCAGGCGCTGCTGACTTGGGTGTGGTCGGAGTATGTGTAGGACGCCGTCCACAGCGTCCCGGCCAGGGCCGCGGACCCCTGTGGGACTACCAGGCGGGAGACGGCTCCGTTGCGGGCCACCATCGACAGGTACGCGGGTGTGCGGGTTGCCGCGGGGGAGACGGAGGAGATGTAGCCGGACTTCTTGGAGGTGCCGTAGCGGACCAGGTCGATGAAAACCTGGAACAGGTCGACCTGCTGGTAGATGATCGTGTCGGTGATGAGCCTCTTCGACCACAGGGTGTCGAGGGTCTGCGCGGAGATCGGCAGGGTGCCCTGCTTGCGGCCTTGGTCGGGCCAGTCCCAGACGATGCCGGCCCACACGGGGTAGCCGTCCTGCAGGACCCACAGCACCGCGCGGCGGCACTCAAGAGCCGCGACGGCCGGGGCATTGACCGCGTAGGTCTCGTCCAGGTCCAGTGCACCGGTGAGGGTGCCCGACCCGTTGAGCCTCGTCCCGAACGACTGGACGGCCAGGGGGAGACTGTCGGCGAGGACGGCCCCGCTGATCAGGTCGGTTGCAGCGTAGGTGTAGGTGCTCACAGGGTGACCGGCTGCACCCGCAGGATGATCTTGCTGTTCTGGCCGACCACCGTGGTCCAGTTGCTGGTGCCGACCATGTTCTGAGCTGTGACCTTGACGGTGTGGGTGCCGGCGGACGGTGTGTCACCGGTGGCGCCGCTGGTGTAGTAGCTCCACGAGCCGCCACCGTAGATCCCGTTGTCCGTAGGGCAGTTCGGGCTGAAGTAGTTGTCCACCACCGTGCTGTCGATGTACATGCGGAACTGGACGTTGAAGTTGGGCGTCACTGTGGCGTTGGAGGACACCGCAGCCCACTTGAAGAAGAGCTGGATGTCGGTGGTGCCGTCTGTGGTGATAGTGCCGCTGAGGACCGTGGACTCGGAGCCGAACCAGTTGAAGTTGTAGGAGATCGTTGTGATGAAGGGCGGCCACGGGAGCACCTTCATCTGCTGCGAGCCGGAGCTGTTGTTGTGGTAGAAGCTGCCGGACGCCTTGTCCCAGGCGACTTGTCCTGCGTAGCCGGTCACGCTGTTCTTCGGTGCGACGAGTACGCCGCCGGCCGCCGTGGTGAACGGTCGCTGGTCGGCGATCATGCCGCTAGTGATGGAGGTTGCGGCCGCCGGGACGGTGATCTTCGCCAGGGTGATGGAGTTCGCCGGCGCCGTGGGGACAGACGGAGTCGGCGCTGCCACGCCAGTGATGATCTGGACCGCGCCGAGGCTGGACGACGTGCCGACATCGGACACGTACGCGACGACGATGTCGATCCGCGCGTTGGACGGGTCCGCGGTCTGTACCGTCAGGGCCGCGGACGACGCCAGGGTGGAGACGTAGCCGCCGGCTGTGGGCGTGGCCGTGTTGGGTACGACGTACGACCCGGGCTGCACGTTGACGGTCATGCCGGTGCCGGCGGTCACTTGCAGGCCAGCGCCTCCGACGACGCCTCCCAGGACACCGATGCTGCTGCCGCCGGCGATACCCGGGTCGTAAAAGTAGGCCGTGACCGCGGAGTTGCGCAGGTCGGTACCACTGTTGGTGTCGTACGTCTTCCCGGTGAGCCACAGCGGGGTGGACGTTGTCACCTGGGTAGCCATCGATTCCCCTTTCGGCGCGCCGGGCTCAGACCCAGGAATCCCGCCAGTAGTACGTGGTCATGGCGCCGGACCCGGCTGTGCCGCCGAAGGCGATCGGGGTGGTGCCGGGCCCGAGCTGCCACCATGTAGAGCCGATGTCGGCCGGCCAGAACGTGCCGCCGGTGGAGGGCAGTCCGGGCGAGGTCGAGGGCGTGGTCGGGTTGACGACGCCCTGACGGTTCAGGAAGTCCACGGCGAGGATGTCACCAGGGCCAAGCGTCAGCCCGGACCAGGACACGGTCTGGCCGGTGGCCAGGTTCGTGAGCGTCGGTCCCGCGATGGGCCCCGACACGAGCGCGACCGGTGGCGACTGGAACGACCCGCCGTTCGTGGCCGCCGCCGCTCCTGGTGGTGCGGATGCCGCCAGGGTGAACGGCACGGTGAACGGAACCGTCATGCCGCCGCCGCCCCCGGAGGGCGCCAGGCCGATGGTCAGCGATCGTTGCGCGGTGGCGTACTTGCGCGGGTCGGGGGCGATCAGGCCGATCGTGAAGGTGACGTCGGTCAGGGTCGGATAGGCCTCGGTGAGCTTCCCCGACCTTCGCACACACGTGAACTTGGGCACCGGCTCGTCGACCCGCAGCATCGCCAGGTCACTGATGGGTACGGCCTGCTGCAGCAGTGCGCGGGCCTGGTCCCGTAGGGCCTGGGTCGGTGCGGACGCGGTGACGGTCCAGGTCAGGGCGCGGGGCGCGAAGTACTGCGGGGAGGCCCAGCCGCCGTGGTCGCCGGCACGCGCGATGACGCCTGCTCCCTGGACGTCGGGTCCGTCCCAGCCCTCCAGCTTCTGCCACAGCCAGGCGATGCCGTTGCCGTCGACCTTTCCGAACTCGATGTCCAGGCCGCCGTAGGTCAGGCCGCCGGTCCAGAACCCCACGTCCCCGGCCGGCACTGGCAGTAGGAGGCCGCCCATGACGTTGAAGTCCTCGACGCCGAGCCACGTCGCGCCTCCGTACTTGCACGTCCAGTTGGCGACGTACACGCCCTGTGCCGCAGTGGCCGGCACGTTCCAAAGGCAGGAGTACTGGCCAGGACCGGTCCGCCACACCTGGCCGGCCGTCGCTGCGTAGGCGCCCTGGTAGGTGTACGGCCCGGCGGTGTCCGGGACGAATCCGACCTGCTGCCCGTAGGTGATGTCCAACTGCACGGACGTCGGGTCCGCCAACTTCCCGGTGGTCTCGTCGTAAAAGTTCAGGCTCAGCGTGTACGGCTGCCCCGCGATGGCCTGCGCCACGCGCCATCACCCCCGGTGCCTTGTGCTGGTATCGGTTACGGTCCGGCAAAGCCCCACGACGGGGTGATCGACGCGCTGCCACACTGGCCGCACCAAACCGCCACAACCCCTGGGAGGGGTCCGGTGCGTCGCGCCTTACCGGCACTCGCCGCCATCCTGCTGACCGCGGCATGCGGCGCCAGCACCACCACGGCGCACCCGGCGCCCTCGCAGCCGGCCGAGGCGCCGAGCCCAACCCGGTCAGCGACCGTGGCCGAGACCGCGACTCCAAGCCCGACGCCGACTGCGGCACCAACCCCCAGCACGGTGGCCACCGGACAGTCGGAGGTGGCCATCCCGGCCGCGCAGCTCCCCTACAAGCCGGCGCAAGGGGCGCCAGACCTCGACGACGTCAAAGTCGTGAAGACCCCGGCCGATCCGTGCGCGATCCCGGCCGACGACTCCGGCAACGAGGCGCAGCTCCTCGACGCCCACCTCCACGGGAAGCTCGTGACCGTCACGTTCGAGTTCACGAACCCGTGCTCGGCCCCGGTCAGCTACGCCTTTCACGTCACCCAGGCCTTCGGCAGCGCAACTGGGCAGCCCGGCGGCCCGGGGGTCGATGCGACGACGACTCCCATTCCGCCGGGGAAGTCGATCTCCTTCGACGTCAATGTCACCCCCAAATCGGGGCTGACCACGACGCAGGTGAGTCAGTTGTGGATGGGCGTCACCCGGATCACCAAGTCCTAGACCGGGTGGCTCCTCGACGCGGGGCAGTGCGGAATCGTCCGCACTGCCCCGTGCCGTCCCGGTGTCAGGCTCCGCTGAGCGCGAGCGTGAGGCGCCGCTGCATGTCGGCCTGCTGTTCCACGGTCGGCAGCTGTGTGCCGTGGTAGTGCTGCTCGACCGTGACCTGCCGGCCGACCGAGGCACCGCCGGGGCCTTGCCCGGCCAGATGCCGGGCCAGGGTGATGAATGCCTGCGACTGGTCGGGGGTGAGTACGGCTTCGGGCCGGGCCAGGCCGTTGACCGGCATGGTGCCCGGCATCAGCCACCCACCCCGGTCGTAGCCCTTGGGCGGCAGGTTCGGGTTGGCCTGCTGGACCCGGCTGATGCTTCCGTAGCGGCTCACGATGTAGTGAATCGCCGCGGCAACGTTGGCTACCGGGTCGTAGATGTCGGTGCTCGTGCCGGCCACGTGGTTCGACAGAAACGTCGACATGATCGTCTGAGCGAGGCCGCGTGACGGGTCCCCGTTCTGCGCGTTGATGTCCGTGTTGTTGATGGCTCTGGGATTCCAGCCGCTCTCGCGGGTGATGAGCGTGTTGAGACCGGACCGCCATTCGTCCTGCGTGCCCGGCGGAGGCACACCCGCGGCCTGGAGTGCCGCGTCGATGATGGTCAAGTGGTCCCCGCTGGGAATGGCACCGCCACCGCTGGGAGCGGAGTGGTGCGCTCCGAGAATCGCCTGGACCATGCTGTGGATCAGCGAAGTCGGCACGCCGAGCAGGAGCTTGGCGTAGTTGCCGACCGCGTCCTTGGTCCCGACGAGCTTGGCCAGGGCGTTGGTCAGAGCCTCGCCGTTGCCGGTCGCGAGCGCAGCGGTGATCTTCGCGATGTCCGAGACCTTGTCGATCAGGCCGCCGACGAAGTGCGTGATGCCGCCGACGATGCCGCCGCCGGAGAAGTGGGTGCCGGTGGACGACCGGCCGCCGCCGTAGGTGGCGTTCAGGGTGCGGACCGTGTCCGGGCCGATCGCCTGCACGGCCTCCGGCACCAGCACGCCCTCGCCGGGCGAGAGCATCGCCGGCACGGTGTCCTGACCGGGAGCGTAGCCGGGGACGATGCCACCAGACGCGAAGCCGGTGATGATCGGCAGGTCGAGTGAGTGCATGCCGATTGCGCCGGTGACCGTGTTCCAGAGTTTGGCAATGCCCCCGTCGTAGACCGTGTTGATCAAGAAGGACACGGGGTGCTTGAAGGCATCCTCAAGCGTGTCCCAGACCTTCTTGAAGCCGGTGACGAAGTCGTCGGCACCGTCGCGGATGCCCTTCCACAGCGGCTCGAAGACGTGGTGCCACAGCCACGAGGCCTTGTCCTCGACCCAGTCGACCGCGTCGCGCCAGTGTGACGCGAAGTTGAGGATCGCTGAGGCCGCTGAGACGATCGCGCTGATCACCGGGCCGATCAGCTTGGCGGCGAAGTCCACCAAGATCCCGCCGATTTTGAGGACCAGGCTGACGAGCGGCAGCAGCGACTCGATGAACTTGGCGGCGACCGGGATCAGGGGAAGGATCGCCTGAAAGGTCTGAAGCAGCCCGGCCTGCAGGTCCTTAACAAGGAACTGCGCGAGTTGCACAACGACTGGCACCAAGGCCTGGAACAGCGGCGTCAGATCCTTGCCGACCTGCCCGATGAGATCCCCGATGACCGGCAACAGTGGCGAGAACGCCTGAACGACGCCAGTGATCGCCTGGGCCACCGGTAGCAGTAGCGGCCCAAGGGCCTGGAAGATCGGACTCAGCCCCTGGCCGAGCGCGCCGGCGAGCGTCGTCACCGCCGGCAGCAGGGCCGCGAGTACGGGCGCGAGTGCCTGCGCGGCCTGGCCCACGACCGTACCCAGAAGCGTTCCGATCGGCGCCAGAGCCTGCCCGAGAGTCGACAGGGCAGACGACAGCGGTCCCACGAAAGGCCCCACCGCCTTCACCACATTGGTCAGGCTCGTCGCGATCCCGGCGACCGCGCCGCCAAGGCCGTCCGCCGCGCCCTTCTGCGCGCCGAGCTGCGCCAGCGCCCCGAGGAGCCCCCCGATAGCGGGCCCCACCGTCTTCGCGAGCTGGAGGCCATTGTCGATCAGGCCCTGGAGGACGTTCTGGCCGTCCTGGGACTGCAGCGCCTTGCCGATGGAGCCGAATATCTGCCCAATGACCGTGCCCATGGCCGACACGCCGGAGGTCAGCGAGGGCATCGACTGGGCCAGGCCAGTAAAGAACTGCGAAAGACCCGGGGCAACCGCATTCTGCGCGGCCTGCTTCATGCCCTCGAATGCGCCGCTCATCCCCAGGACCTGCTCGAAGACGCCACGCATAGCGGGAGTCATGCGTGCCAAGTCCCTGGCGAGCTGGTTGGCCGCCTCGTTCTCCGTCGACTTCATCGCGGCCCACTGGAGCTGCTGCTCCTGGATCACGTTGCCGACGTTGCGCTCGGCCAGAGCGACGCTGCGCGCGTCCATCTGCCGCCGGTAGGCGGCGTCCTCCTCGGCCGCCGCGAGCTGCATCCGCGCTTCCTTGACCTGCGCGGCATCGTTCAACTGAGTGTTCGTCAGGTTCTGCTGGGCGATGGCGAACTGGGCCTGGGAATCGATCTGCCCGTACTGCGCCGTGACGACGGCCTGCTTCGCCTTGATGATCTCCTGAGAGCCGTCGATGCCCTCCTGGTTGGCCAAGTTGGCCTTGTACTGGGAGGCCGTCAGCTGGTCCTGGGCGTCCACGAGCCGCTGCTGGGCCTGGGCGACAGCCAGCGCTGCCTGCTGCCGGTCCAACTGCGTGGAGTAGGCGTTCTCGTCGGTAAGCTTCTGCTGGTACAGCGCCTGCTGGATGCCGAGCTGGGCCTCTTGCACGCTGAGTTTGCTGTCGGCGAGCTGGTCGTCCAGTTCCCGCAGATTCTCCCGTGCCCGCTCCCACGCCTGGTTTAGGTTGTACTGGGCCTCGCTCAAGCCATAGTTGGCCTGCTGAACGCCCTGCTCGGCCTGCACCACCGACTGCAGCGCCTGCACCTGCTGCGCCGCGGTGGAGCGCTCCACCGACGCGAGGTTCATCTGCGCGGACTCGATGGTTCGGGCCGAAGTGACGGCGTCCTGCGCCTGCTGCATGCGCGCGGTGGTGACCTGCTCCTGCGCGTCCTGGCGCTGGACCCCGTAGGAGAACTGCGTCGCGGCGACCTGCTGCTTGGTCATGCCGATGTTCAGGGACGCCTGGTGGGCCTCACCCAGCGCCTTGGCCACCGGGCCGAGGGCAAGGCCCCCGGCGCCCGCGAGCAGACCGCCTCCCATCGCGGCGCCGCCGATGCTGGGCAGCAGGCTGGTGATGCCGCCGACGATGGCTGGCATCATCATCGAGTGCTCGCCGAGACCGCCGAGCAGGCCGCCGCCTTCGCCCCCGCTTCCGCGGCCGTGGCCGCTGCCGCCTGCGTCGAGACGGGCACTTGCGGACCTGGCGTTGAACGCGTGCAGCTGGGCTTCGGCGCGCTCAAGTTTGGCCTCGAACTCGGCCGTGTTCAGTTCCAGGTCCGGCCGGGCGCGGTCATGGCTCAGCCGGTCGATTCTGGCCTCGGCGTCGTCGACCTTGGCCTCGAACTCCGCGTCCTCCAGGCGCAGCGAGGGGTCAGCTCGCTTGCCGCCCAACTCCTCCAGCTTGGCCCGCGCGTCGTCGGCCTTGGCCTCGAACTCGGCGGCCTCCAGGTGGATCGAAGGCTCGGCGTGCTCGCCGCCCAGCTCGTCGAGACGTGCCTTGACCTCGCCGGCTTTGCCATCGAACTCGGCAGTGTCCAGCGTGACCCGGACCCGGCCCTCGACTCCGGCGGTCGCCTCGCTGAGCTTGGCCTGGAGCTCCTCCCGGAATCCCCCCAGGTCCGGCGACACCTTCACCCACGCCGCGGCGATGCGAAAGCCCTCCGGCACGGCTCACCCCCGGGCATCTCCGTAGCTGAAGAGGCCTGCGAAAGCCGGGTCGGCCATCAGGGCCGTGCGGGTGCCGGGGTTGATCTCCTCGCGGCGGCCGGGTGCCATCCGCGGTGAGGTCTCGGGATCGTTGTGCTGGGTGGCGGCGGCCCTGGCCCGCATCACGCCCTCGTACGCGGTCATTCGCCACGCGAGCCGCAGGAACGCCGGCCCGTCGAGGACGGTGACGTCGGGGATGCGGTGGAAGACGTTGAAGTCGCTGGCGAGGTCGTCGAGATGGTCCAGCACCCAGCCGACCTGAACGACCCGGTCGACTACGCTTTTGGGAGCTCCAGAGCGCCCAGGGTCAGCCGGCTGGCGACGGTGGTGATCTGCTGGAACTGCTCCGCGGTGAGCTGGTCGTACTCGCGCAGCGCCCGGTAGCCCTCCTCACCGAGGAGGCTGCCGAGGAGGAAGTCCGCGGCGACGGCGTCGCCCTGGTCCTTGGCAAGGTGCATGTACTGCAGCGCGATGTTCATGCGGGGCCTGGCCGGGATCGTGTACTCCGTGTCGTCGATGTAGAACAGCGGCACCCGTCGTTCGGCCACCTGCGGGGTGGTCGTGAGGCGCAGAACCTCGAACTCAGGCCCGGCCGATACGGACGGGACGGGTGCCGGGGCAGGACGGCGGGCGGAGGCCTGCTTGCTGGCGGTCACCTTCGCGGCCATGGGCTCCTCTTTGGGGGTGGCAGGGATGGGGGGTTCCAACGTGCTGAACAGCGGGCTTGACGGCCCGGGTTGGGCTTGGGCGCCCCCCGGGCACCGGCCGCGTGGCTACACGGCCTGGTCCACGATGTGCACGGGCGGGATGCTGCTGCTCACGTAGTACGCGGAGAACGTGCAGTCCAGCGCCTGCTGAGTCTTGCGGTCGTAGGCGAGCTGCGCCTTGACCTGCGACAGCACCTTGCGGACGATGACGCGGCGTAGCGCCGGTTGGCCGCTGGCCAGCATCGGAGCCCAGCCGTCGATGATCAGCCCGGCGTAGCTGGGCTGGGTGGACGCGGAGGTGACGGGGATGTCCAGCGTCGTGTAGCCGGTGTTGGTGGCGAGGGTGCCGATGTTGTTGAGCGCCGTCTGGAGGTTGGTCAGCGTCATCTCGGCCAACTTCGCGGTCACCGTCATCTTCATGCCGGTGAGCCGCGCGCCGACCTCCATGGTGATCTGGTCCACGTTGAGCCCGGTGTAGGTGTTGTCGACCTCCCAGGTGACGCCGCCATCGGTGCCGCCGACGTCGGTCCAGGGCGGGCCGGGCGGAGTGATGGGGCCGTTGGGGGTGACGGCGGAGTCGAGAGGCTCGGTGCTGCCGAACGCGGCAACGTACAGGCGGGCCGGTCCGAGGACCAGGTTGGCGGCATTCACTGCCACAGGGATCATCCCCTACGTAGTGGGTGCGGGCATGAGAAAGGCCCGCACGAAGCGGGCCGGGAGCTGGGCGTGGAACGCGGATCAGAAGACGCCGGCGTTCTGAACGAGCGCGACGCCGGTGACGCTGGCGGGGGTGCCGAAGTCGACGTAGATCAGGCCGCCGGGCTGGTTCTCGTCCGTGGGGAACGGGCCGACGATGTTGGTCGCGTTCGTGGCCAGCGCCGCCGTGATCGCGGAGACCGGCTGGCCCTCGATGGTCGTCCCGATGTTGACGACGACGGTGCTGGCGCCGGCACTGCCGTTGCTGGACTGCGGTGCCAGCCCGGAGTTGGTGGGAGGGGCGGTCAGGGTGAGGTTGGTGCCGATCGCGGTCGGCGCGCCGGCGGTCTGCTGGCGGGTGTAGCTGGCGCCGCCGGCCTGGGTTACGTAGGCGTACCAGCCGGTGGCGTTGCCCGCTGCGGGCGGGGAGGTGATGGTGATGGTCGACGTCGAGCCGGTCGTCGTGACGCTGGCGGACGCGGAGGCGAGGGTCTCGCCAGCGGCGTTGGTGTAGGAGACCTCGACCTGGTAGGTGCCGGCGGCGACGGTGCCGCCGGTGGCGGCGGTGGACACGCTGGGAGCGGCGGGAGCGGTCAGCTGACCGAGCTGGACGTGCAGCACCTCGCGGCCGGTGTTGAAGAAGCTGACACCTGTGTTCGCGCCCAGGGTGGTGGCGGCGAGCAGCGAGGTGAGGTTGAGCGGCGCGGCGGAGCCGGTTTTCGGCTGGGCGGTCGCGGTCAGGCTGAGGCGGGCCATCAGGCAGCGTCCTTCGGCTTGGGCGCCGCCTGCTTGGCGGGCACGGTATCGGTGGTGGGCGGGGTGGTGTCCTCGACCAGGAGGCCCTGGGCGCGGAGCACCGGGATTTCGTCGTCGGGGACCTCGACCGGGCCGGAGAAGAAAGTGGTGCGGACCAGGGGCATGGGGTCCTCGCTCAGTAGAGGCGGTCGTTGACGGTCACCCACGACAGCGCCAGGTCAGCCTGGTAGCGGGCGTAGTCGCCTTGGTCGTCGTAGAGGCGGCGGAAGGCGGTGGCCAGGTAGGCGGTCTGTACGGTCGCGGTGGGGTAGGCGATGCCGTTCGCGTTGATTCGCAGGGGCCGGGCGATGGTGCGCCGGTCCCAGGTCGCGCGGCGGATGGCGCCGGCCAGGGCCGCGGCCTGGTTCCAGGGCGGCTTGTTGCTGCCGGGGACGGTGGCCCAGCAGTCGATCTGCATCGTCGGCCTGTTGATTGGTAGTTGTGGATCGGGGCCGCCGCCGACCACGGCGACGGTGACGAACCCCGTCGTGACCCACGGGGCGGGGGTGCCGTCCGCGTTGACGTCCGGCGGCAGGGTGGTGCCGACCATGGCGGGGGTGAAGCCCGGGATGGTGGCGATCCACTGCGCGGCGACGAGTTCGTCGGTGCCGTCCAGCGGGAGTGCCGGGGTTGCCACCGCGTTGCCCCCTCCTACTCGCCGCGCTGCTGGAACAGGGCGGGCCTCAGAAACGGCTGCGGCCGGGTGCCGGGGTGGTGGACCTCCCGGACCGGGTGCGCGGCGCCCTCCCAGAACATGGCCTGCTTGCCGGTGGGGCGAATGATGTGCGGGCCGGTGCCGAGCTCCACGTAAGCGGCGTAGGTACGGCCCTCGGCCCCGCCCGTCGCTGAGACGATCAGGTCCGGGCCTTCCATGTGGTGCTCGATGCTGGCCGCGAGCGACCCGGTGTCCTCGGGGCAGTAACGGGCGGCGTCCGCGGCGATGGCCGGGCCCAGCCGTTCGGCGAACAGCCGCGCTACGGCGGTGTTCACCTCGTTTTCCCAGGCGCCGTCGATCTCCACGTGGGCCACGGAGACCTCCCGTTAGTCGGAGCCGGTGGTGACGCCGGAGCGCTCGCGCAGCGTCAGTGTCTTCGGCGGCGGGTAGTAGCCGATGCCGGGCTGCTCCTGGATGTTCTCGATCATGTAGAACAGGCCGGTGGTCTCGTCCCGGATCGTGTCCGTGGTCCGCACGTCGGCCCAGGCCGGCACGGTGCAGGTGATGCTGCGGATGATCTGCTGGCGCTGGCTGGCCGAGTCGAACGCGGTCTGCTCGGTCTCCGCCAGGGCGGCTGGCACCCCGGTGTAGACAGGAACACCCACGTCTGTCGCATCGCCGTATGCGCTGATGGCGGTGCCACGCATGATGGTGATCGTGCGGTTCCAGAAGCGGAGGACCCCGGTTGTGCCGACTGCTCCTCCTCCGCCGTAGTTGGGCCGCCGGCGGGCCATCAGGCGACCCGCTGGTAGTCGTCGAGCAGCATCTCCACCTCGGTGGCCAGCGCCCCGGTCCCCCCTGCGAGTTGCCCGGAAAGGGACTGCGTCGCGATGGCGTCGATGCCCTCCAGCGCCTCCACCGCGGCGGCGAGCGCCGCGGCGTGGATGACGTTCGCCGGGAGCGCCGACACGACCGCGCCCGCCGGGTGGCCCGCGGTGAGTGGCTGGGCGAGCTGGATCGTGCCAGGGCCGGTCTGCACCGTGGTCGTTGTGTTGGGCAGCACCGTGGGCGTGGTGGCGGCGGCGCTGCCCACGACGATGGTCTCCGTGGCCGCGCCGTCGTAACAGAACCCGGCGGCGCCGTGCGCCCCACCCCAGCCGGTGACGTCGTCCACACTGATCGTCATCGCGCCCGCCGCGGCGGCTGCGGTGAGGCCGGCGTGCGGCCAGCCCGACGCGGTGGACATCTGCACCTGCCAGCCGCTGCGGCCTTGGCGCCAGTCGATCCAGCCGGGGGCCACGTCGATGACGCTGCCGCCCGATGGTCCCGTTGCCGGGGTCGGCCCGGCGGGGAACACCGGCGTGCGGAGCCGGAACTGCCCGGCGGGCACCGACGCCCACACCGGGGGGAAAGCCCGGGCCGGTGACACCTGGACCGCGAGCACGTCGTACAGGTGCCGGTGACGGGCGATCAGCGTGCCGGCGTGAGTGTGCTGGTTCACCGCGACGCGGCGTCCCCCCGGACCCGCATGGGTCTCGGTGGTCACCATCGCGCGCAGCGGCTGACGGCAATAGGTGTCCACCGTCGCCGTGGCGCTCCAGCAGACCTGCTGGATCTGGGCGAGCTGCGACGGGGTGTCCGCCGTCAGGGTCGGGATCACCTTCCAGCTGATTCCGGCCGGCTGTGCCAACAACATAGACGGCGTGATGTACGGCGTAGCCATGCTGGATCACCCCTTCTGCAGGTCAGGCGACCCTCTCAGTCCATCCTCCGAGCAGCTGGATGGAGTTGCCGGCAGCGCCGGGGGTGACGTCGAGGACCCATGCCTTGGTGGAGGTGAGCGACACCGGGACGGCGGCAGTCGAGGCCGCCAGGTACTCCGGAGCCAGACCGGCGGCGGTGCTGTTTATGAGCAGCTCCGTCATGCACATCACGCTGGTCGGGGTGAGGAAGTTGATCAGCGTCTCGTGCTTGAACTGGGCGTTCGTCAGCGACGCGGTGAGGGCGAGGGATGCCGTCGCGACCAGCGACGTACCGGCGACGCCGCCGAGGCGGCCGGTGAACACGGTGTTGCCCGGGCTGGCGGTGGTGCTCAGCACTCCCCAGCCGACCATCTTGTAGACGGCCCCGGCGATGGCGTCGTTCGCCGGAAGACTCATCGACTGCAGCACGGTCTCCGCCGTGGTGCCGGTGATCGCTGGCCCGGCCGCGGTCTGGCCGCCCTGGGAGCCGACGATGGTGTTCACCAGGCCCTGCGGGTTGGTGTAGGTCAGTACGCCGTTGGTGGCGTACATGACCGCGCCGCCGCCCGGTGTGGCGGGCGCGTTGGCCTGGTTGTTGAAGGTGAGCGGGCCCTGGAGCGTGCTGCCGGATGTCTCGGCGGCCATCGGGCCGTTGTTGCCGCCGGTCACAACGAAACCGGGCATGGTGGTCCTCCATAGGAATCGACGCGGCGGGCCGCGCGGATCAGAACAAGGTGGTGGCCCAGCCGGTGGCGGCGGGCCGAGGTGTTACTCGGAGGCCGTGGCGGCGCGCTTGCCGCTGCCGCGTCGTGTGGGCGCTTCCTGCACAGTCTGGGACTGGGCAGCGGCCGGGGCGATCGCGGCCACGACCTGAGTGAGCTGCGCGACCATGGACATCAGGGTCGCCGGGTTCTGGGCCTGTTCCAGCTGTTCGGCCATCTGCCGGTCCTGCCGTTCGACGGCGTCCTCCCACAGCCGCTGCTTGCCGACGTGGAACCGGCGCAGGCGGTCCGACAGGTCGTCGGGGAAGTCGAAGCTGCCGTCCGGGCCGGCCTCGAACCGGCCGTGCTCCGGGTCGTCCACGACGGTGGCGCCGGTGCGTGAATACATGCGCATGCCTGCGCTCCTTATGGGTGAGGGGGAGGCGGAGGCCTGGACGGCATCGCGTCGGGGCCTTTGGCGGGTTCGGGCGCTATCGGCCGAACAGGCTGAACGTGACGCCGGAGAATGTCGGGTTGGAGGTCCCCGTCACAACCCAGCGGATCCGGCCGTTGAAAGTGAGGGTGTAGCTGGCGTTGATGACGCCGTAGGTGTAGGCGGCCGTGGTGAGGACGACACCTCCGATGGAGGTGCTGGCCGAGGTCTGCACCCATGTGCCGAATGCGTCCTGGGTGTCGAAGAAGACCGCCAGACCCGGCGACGACCCCGTCACCCCGGCTACGGTGACGACCAGGAGGCCGTTCGACACCGATGACACATCGATCGGCTGGCCGGTCTTGCCGGTCACCTGGTTCAGGGCATTCGCGGTGATGCTGTCGGAGTTACCGGTCAGGGTCAGCCCATCAGCCCGGAACAGCTCCTGCGTGGCGACGAAGTTCGGGACCGGCACGGCAGCACGAGCAGGCGGGGCCATAGAGACCTCCAGGGGGGAGCGGGCGAGAATGCGGAAGGCCGAGAGCGGTTGGGCTCTCGGCCTTCGGGTGGTCTGCTTTCTACCGGCGTACCTTGCGCAGGCGCAGGTTCTCGCTGCGCGTGACCGCCTCAAGATGCGCGGGATTCACACAGTGCCGGACGTGGCACGTATGGTGCACGTCTCGGCCCTCGGGGATGGGCCCGAAGGCCAGCTCGTACGAGTAACGGTGCGCCTGCACTTGGTTCCCGTGGCTGACGGTGAAATGCCCATATCCTGTGCCGGGGTTGACGGCCGCCGTCCACGACCAGCAGGACTCGGCCTTGTTGATCTTCGCCCAGAACCGCTGCTCCGGTGTCGGGCGGGCGGGCCGGTCAGGGTTCGCCAACCACTTGCGGTAGTGCGGGCGGCACCGGCTCCCTTTGGCCGGGGGCCGCTCGCAGCCCTCCTCAACGCAGACCGTTGGCTTGTCGACCTGCGGCTGCCGTTCCGGGATTGACGGGACGTACCCCCAGAACGCCCCCTGGTCGCCCCGGCGGATGTTCTCCCGGGGCGTCACGGGCTCAAGGTGTTCCGGGCGGACACACAGGCGGCGGCGGCACAGGTGGTCCAGGTGGAGGCCCTTCGGTATCGGTCCCACCTTGTACTGGTAGGCGATCCTGTGGGCGATCTGCGTCCCCTTGCCCCCGAACACGCCGTAGCCCGTCTTCGGGTGCGCGCAGCCGGTCCAGACCCAGCAGGGCCCCAGCTCCGGGCGTTCTTCGGCCAGGGGGCCGTCCGTGTCTACCTGGGCCCAGAACCGGCGCTCGCGGGGGTCGGTGAGCTCACCGTGTTTGAGGAGCCGGCGGACGTGCATCTCGCACATCCCGCGCCGCTTCGGAGCGCGCTCGCAGCCCTCGACCGCGCATGTCTCGCCTTGCTTAACGTAGCGGCGCCCCTCGTGCAGCGGGTCACCGTGCGTGCGCCAGCGGGCGTAGTGCATCGAGCACCATCCACGACCGAAGGCGTGCTTGCCGCATCCAGGGATCAAGCAGTCCATGTCGGAGTTGACGGTCATCCAGGCCTCTTTGTTGGAGCGGGAGACTTCACTTCCACTCCAACAAAGGTACCATGTGGCAGCCTCTCAAGCAGTGGCCGGATCTGCTAAAGCTGCAGGTCAAGCGACATTGGAGAGAACCGCCATCGCAACGGGCGCCTTGTTGATAAAGGCACCCATTGACTTAATTTCGAATTCCCGACGAGGCCCTCCGCCGGCGGTTCCGGCGACGCGGTTGATGCCGTAGTCGAACTGGGTGGTGTCGCGCAGGGCGCGGTACTCCAGTACGGAGGTGATGTTGGCCTGGGGGAACGGGACCCTGTCGGTGCGGGCCACGATCATGCCCGGCGGGACGGAGACGTGGACCTCGATCGGGACGGTGACGCCGCCGGCGGGGGCGTTGACGATTTCACCGACGCGGCCGCCGGCGGTGACGCTGATGCGGCCGGTGGAGTCGGTGTTGAGGAAGGTCGTCGCCGAGGAGTTGCCGAGGATCAGGTTGGCGATCTCTTGGGCCTGCGCGGCGTTCATCATGATCGCGGTGGGGCTGGTCTTGACCTGCTGCCACAGGGACAGGAACAGGAAGTTCTCGATCTCGGCGATGCTGCCGCCGGACAGGGTGAGGCCCGCGCCGTCGAGGGAGCTGAAGACGGACGGGTTGGCGGTGCCGGTGCCGGGCTGGACCCACTGTCCGACGCCGTTGTAGTCGCCGGACAGGGAGGCGAGGAAGCCGTCGTAGTCGGCTGCGTTGGCGCTGCCGTTGTCGGCGGATCCGTTGTAGGTCGGGGCGGTGTTCTGGGCGCCCTTCCACACGTTGGTGAGGTCGGGGGCGGCGATGTTGGACGGGAACGCCTGGTTCGCTGAGATGACCTTGGTCATCTTGACCGTGTTCACGGTCGTGGTGGTGTAGTAGTACCAGGTGACGCCGTTGGCGGACTGGAACCAGTCGTAGCAGACGGCGCCGCGGACGGCGGTGACGGTCGCGGTGACCGAGTTGGTGCTGCCGGACGCGAAGGTGGTGTTCGCGCTGTTGCCCTGGGAGTTGCCGGAGCCGTAGTAGTAGCCGGATCCGGTGCGGGCGGCGACGCCGACGTAGACCTGGACGGCGCCGATGGTGCCACCGGTGGAGGACTGGGTCAGGGTCGGCGCGGCGGGCTGGGCGAGCGGGAACGACTGGGCGCCGAACAACTTGCGGTCGTCGCCGATCAGGACCTGATTGAGGACGTTGAACGTCGCGGTGGCGTACGGGTCGTCGTAGCCGGTGGCCAGGTCGTAGGCGTCCTGGGTGACCATGCCGGCCAGACCGGTGCCCTTGTAGGCGGCCTGGAAGTCCTGCTCGCTGAAGACGACCTCGGCGGCGGCGTAGTCGAACGGCACGGACGGGTCGGGCTGCTGGTTGGTGGCGTTGAGGATGGAGCGCCAGACGGCGTACTTGTTGCCGTCCGGGCTCTTGGTGCGGGTGACGATGTCCCGGAACGGGGTCACCACGGGAACGAGGCTGACCAGCGGCGACAGGTCGTACGAGACGATGCCGGTGCCGGTGGTGATGCCGGTGGTCTGCGCCTTGGAGATGGCGGACACCGCTCCGAGGGTCTCCTCGGAGATCTCCTGCATGGTGCTCAAGGGATGCCTCCTGTGGGCATGCGAAAGCCCCCGGGCGCGGGGTGCGTTCGGGGGCTCGGGGGTTGGCTGCTGTGGGGGCGGCTACTGTCGCTGAATCGCCTGGAGTGCGGCGATGGCCTCGCCCTGCATTTCCTGTGCGAGCCGGTTCTGCTCGGTGGCGTTGGCGGTGCGGTACAGGTCGCGGCGGCGGGCCTGGGCCTTGATCACGTCGGCCTGGAAGCCGCCGCGGTCCATACCGCGCAGGTCGGTCGGGGGCTGCACTCCGTTGGTGAAGACACGCGGCTGGGCGGGCTGCTCCTCCAGCGCCTGGACCTGCGCCTTGAGCGCATCGACCACGCCTGCCAGGTCCTTGAGGGCCTTCGCCTGCTTGGCGATCACCTCGTGGGCGGCGTTCTGCTGGTCGACAGCGGCTGCGTCAGTGTCCGGGGCGTTGCTCTTGAGTACCTGTCCGGAGGTGGTGTCGGTGTCGGTCTGGGACTTGGTGACCGCCTGATCGTCGTCGTCGGGGACGGCGTCGGCGGGGGTGCCGACCTCGGCGGCCGGGGCCGGCGTGAGGTCGGAAGCGTCGGATGCGTCGCTGCTCTCGGCGGCGCCGGAGTCGCTGTCGTTGGGGGAGGCGTCCAGGTCGTCTGCGTCGGCCTCGGCGTTGGCGACGGGGGTGATGTCGCCGGGGTCGACGATGCCGATCAGGCGGCCCTTCTGGTCGTAGACCACGACCAGCGGCGTCTTCTCGCTGTCGGCCTTGCCCACCGGATCGACGGCGGCGGTATCGGTGGCCTTTTCGACCCCGGCGGTGCCCATTGCGGGCTCCTGGCCCGACGCCGTGGTGACGTCCTCGGACGGGGTGGGCGTGGGCATGGTGGGCTCCTCGTGGGCGGTCTTGGCGACCTCGGGGGCGGCAGGCAGGCTGGCGAGGACCTTCTGCAGGTGATGGGCCGCGGTGCGGATCGCGGCCTCGTTCGCCGCGCTGAGGACCCGGCCTGCCTTGGCGACGTGCCCTAGGGCCTCGACGGTGTCGAGGGCGGCCGGGTTCACCCCGTGCAGAACCTTGCCGACCGCGGCCATGGCCTCGCTCCCGAGCTCGGCTTCGGCCTGCTCGTCCACGGCAAAGCCGGCGAGGGTGTCGATGACGTAGTCCAGGGCACACTGCGCGTCCTGGAGGTCCCACGCTGCCTCGGCGTCATCGGGGTCGGCGCTGGCGGCTTCCAGGAGCTCGCGGTCGGCCATCACGCCGAGCGCGTTCTTCAGACGAACCGCGATCGACGTCCACTTCTGGGCGGTAGCGGCGTCAATGGCCTCCCATGCCGGGGAGCCGGGCGTGTTCTCGTCGCCGGGCGCGTCACAGTCGGGCTCGGCGAGCACGACGGACGGGTCCAGGACGTCGATCTCGTCCGAGTCCATGGCCTTGGACACCTCGCTCTCTGCGGCGGTGGCGCGCGCTGCGGCCTGGTGGATCATCTTGGCGATGGCGGCAGGGCTTCCGGACACGCTCACCTGTTCCTGCGTGGAGGGCGGGTCATCGTCGGCGCTCTTGCTGATCAGCTCGCGCACGAAGGCGGGGTCCATGAGGCCCGAGTTGGCGTCCTGCTTCATCAGCAGCCACCCCGGTGCTCCGTTGGCGGGGCCGTTGACGAGGTCGACGCGTGGGATGTTGGCGTCGACCAGTTCCGTGAACTCGGAGTCGCCATCGGGGGATTCGGGCACTTTCAGCTCCCGGGGTCTCGTGGGGTGATGCGCCGTGCGGCGCCTTGGGGACTGAAGCCGTTGACCCTGCCCGACTTCACGAGGCGCCAGGCGATGTCGTCGCAGATGCCGCCGATGAGCCAGTCGCCGGCCTTGATGACGGTGCCGTTTTCCTGCGGCCAGTCCGGGCCTCGATAGATGTAGCTCTCAGTAACGGTGAAGTGGCCGATGGTGTCGTCGGGGCCGTGGAAGAGGCCGACGTCCGCGCCCCCGGGGAGGAAGGACCAGCACGCCTTTTCCAGCTCGTCCGGGGTGAAGAAGTCCCGGCCGCCGTCCATCCCCTTGACGATTCGTGCGTCCCGGCCGGCCTGATAGGCGAGGCCGAGCACGTATTGACGTTCGGGCACAGGTCCCACCTCCTATGCGGGGAGGACGGCGCAGCGGCACCGTGGGTGCGCGGGTGGGGCGGTGTCGCCACTCGGGTAGGGGCGGCCGATCGCCACCGGGCCTGCGGCCTCATTGGCGTCGCACACCGGGCAGACGTGGTCGTCGGGTTCGGTCTGCCACCGGCCGAGGGTGACGCCGCTGCGCCGGTAGGTGTCGGCTGCGCCCGCGGCGACGCCGCGGGTGGTTTCGGTGATGGCGGCCGCGTAGGCGTGATCAGGGTCGGTCAGGGCCGAGCGCATCGCCGCGCCGATGATGCGCGGCGTGTGGCCGGCCGCGACACCGGCGGCGAGCGCCTTGGCCGCATCCTTGATGCGGGATGCGGTCAGGGCGGCTGCGGTGGCCGCAGCACTGGCGGTCAGCACCGCGAGCGCAGGGCTGGGGCCGTGCTGGTCGATGCGGTCCTGTGTCGTGGTCGAGTCGCCGGGCTCCCAGTCGTCCAGACCAGTGGTCTCGCCGCCGGTTACTGCCGTCGCGGACGTGGCGCCGACGAGGTAGGCGTCGGTGTAGAGGCCGGTGAGTGTGTCAGCGAGTGCGGGCCCGGCGGTGATGTCCTGTCCGGTGAGCCAGGTGACGGCTGCAGCGGTTAGGGCCTGCTGGTCGGAGTCTTGACCGCTGCTGTCGGTGGTGAAGGCGCGGGCGAGCTGGGTCGCGGCGGTGGCAGTGAGCGCGCCGCCGAGCGCGGCGGCGATCAGCGGCGCCCAATGCCCGGCGGTGCGCTCATCCTGGTCCCAACCGGTCCAGCCGTCAGGGCTTTTGGGTCCGCATCACCGGCCTTCGCCACCTGGTCGTCGTCGGTGGGGATGCCGAGGGCGGCGAGGACGTCCGGCAAGGTGGCCAGCAGCTCGGGGCGAACGGCGGGGTTGCCCGCCAGCGTTGCCGGCTCCCACCAGGCGATCGCCTCCGCCTGGTCACCGTCCGGGTCGTCCGGGTTGCTAATCTCCCGATCGCTTCGCACCGGTACGCACGACTCGGAGTCGACCGTCCATACGATCCCGGCGTAGATGCCGTTCGGGCTGGTCCACGAGCCGGTCTGCACGCCCGGAGGCGGGATGCATCCCGTTTCCTCTGACCACTCCCTCCACGCGCCCTGCAACGGAGTCTCGTTTCCTTCGAGATGACCACCGGGGAACTCGAAGGTCCCGCCTGCGGGGTCTTCGGGGTCAAGGGCCCGCTGGATCATCAGGACACGGCCGGTGTCGGCCGCCTGAACAGCGAGTCCGGCGACGGCGACCTCGCCAGCGGCCTTGCGGACGGCGAGGCGGCCGGTCTGGTTAAGGCGCCGGGCGCGGGACGGCGCGACGCGTTGGAAGGTGAAGTCCCGCCAGCGGCCGTCGCGGCGCCGCGCCCGGGCGAAGCGGTGGAAGGCCGCCATCTCCTGCTTGGTCAGCTCCGAGCGGTCGTTCTCGTCGTCCTTGTCGCCGGTGTGCACAAGGTCGTAGCCGCTGATGCCGGTGGCTGAGGTGATGCCGCCGGCCGGCGCGGAGGCCTCAGCGTCCTTGGTCAGGTCTGAGGCGTGGACCATCTGGTTGTACTTGCCCTGGTACACGTCCTCGGCAGCCGCGCTCGCCGTCTGGTCGGTGGTACCGGGGGACGGCACCGTGCCGGGCGGGGGTACGAACGGCTGGTCGAGGATGGGCTGATCGTGTGCCGGTCCGTACGTTTCCGGGTCGACCCTGCCGGCGACGCCGTCGATGGCGAGCAGCGGGATTGGGCCGACGCGGGGGGTGGAGTAGAAGCGGGGGGTGGGCCGGTTGGGGTCGCCGGGCAGGCCGAGGAGATGCTCGCGGCCTTCGTCGGGGGAGGCCATGCCGGTGTCGATGTAGATCTGCCACGCCTGCGCGAGGGTGAGGCGATCCTCCTTCTCCTGACCGGTGTCGAAGGAGAAGACGACCGGCAGGTGGAGATCGTTCTGCAGGAAGTCGGTGATGATCGCCTCAAGGTGGGCGACCAGCGGGAGGTCACCAACGCGGTGCTGGACGTCGCCCTGCGATTCGGCGCTGGACAGGTTGACTGTCTCGGTGAAGCCCAAGTCGCTGGGAACGATGTGGAACGCCGCGCAGGTCTTCCTCATCAAAAAGAGGGAGAAGGTGTCGGAGAAGTCCTTCTCATTGGACCAGGAGATGCCGGACCCGCCGGGCATCCACTTGATCTGGTGCTTGGCGGCCTGGTCGCCGAGCATCATGGCGTCCCAGAGGGACTGCCACTGCTCGATCTGGTCAGGGCTCCAGGACTCTGGTGCGCTGGCGAAGGCCTCGGGGATGTTGCCCTCAGTGAACCTCTGCAGGAAGTACGCCTGGAAGCGGAGGTCCGTGTTGGCGTTGATCAGCACGGTCTCTAGGGGCGCGACACCGTAGGGGCCGTTGTTGCGGGGCCGGAACGGCTCGTAGATGAGGTCGTCGCGGGTCAGCCAGTTCCACGGGATGCCCTGTGCGAACTGGACGTACGCTTCGGTGCCGTCGTCGGGGATGTTGCCCCAGTAATCGAGCAGCGGGGCGATGGTGGTGCCGTCAACGTTCATCAGGCCGATGACGTCACCGCGGCGGTTCCGCAGCCGGTACAGGGCGCCGGCGTCGTAGGCGAGGGTGTCGTACAGCCACTTCGCAAGCCAGCCGGCGAACGGGGTCTTCCGATCGGGCTTCTTCATGACGGCCATGCCCTGGGCGATGGCTTCCTCGGCGTCGCCGTGGAAGCCCGGGGCCGGGGTGAGGGACCAGTCGAGAGCGCGGATGGAGTCGATCCGGTGCCAGATGCATGCCTGCGCGACGTCGTACGCCTCGATCATGCCGCGCAGGGTGTGGAAGGAGACGCGTTCGTGGAGGCGGGGCCGGGCGGCGATGTTGACGCCGGCCGGGAAGTCCCGGGCTCGGGGCTGCCTGGAGTAGCCGTCGAACGGGGCCGGGGGGGTGCCCGGGGCGTAGGGCGACTCCATGGTCATCTGCGCGGCCTGCTCGCCAGCCAACATCTGGGCGGGCGCCCGGTTGCCGAAGACCTTGGCGATGCGATCCCGGATGCGCACGCGACCTCCCATCAGGGGTCATTGGCGCTGCTGCCGGACGGCGGCGTCGCGGGCGCGTTTACGAGCGGCCACCGGGTCTTCTGGAGCGTTTATGCCGGTGGGTTCGGGCGTGGGCGGCTCCGGTTCGGCGGCCGGCTGGGTCGCCTGGGCGCGCCGTCTGGCGTAGTTGAACCAGGCCTGGGCGCCGCTGCCGTCCAGGAGCAGGTAGGAGAGGGCTTGGCTGGTGGCATCGACCAGATCGTCGTGCGCCCCATTGGGGAATCCAGCGGCCTCGTCGATGAGTTCCTCGGGGTCGAACAGTGCGATGCCGGCTTCGGGGAGCAGGACGTTGCCGGCCTCGATGAGGGGTGCGGCTGCGTTTGCCCGGGCGTACTTGCTCTCGGTCGGGGTGATGGCGATGATCCCGGGGATCTTCGACTTGAGGGTGTCGATGATCGCGGTGCCGTTGGCCTTGTCCTCGACGAGCTTGGCGGTGGCCTGGGGCCAGCGCGCAGCGAGGGTCTTGAACACGGTGAGAGTGTCGGTGAACGACAGCCGCTTGCGGATCTGGTCGAGGAGGTAGACGTTGGCGCCGCGCCGGCACCAGACCTGCCCCACGACGTAGTCGCTGCTCTTGGTGTCCTTGAACGTCATGTCCCACGACATGATCAACTCGTCGAACTCGTCGACCAGGTAGGCGTCAGCAACGCTGGGGTGCTGTGACCACAGCGGGATGCTGTAGCGGCGCCACCACGGTCGCTTCCACACATTGCCCGCGTCCGGTGAGGGCCTGCCCTGGTAGAGGGCGTTGAAGACACGGGAGCCGGCCTGGACGCGGATGGCTTCCCATTCTTCGCTGCTGCGGCCGCGCGCTGAGATGAGCCACTGGCCGGGGGCGCGGCCGAGCGGGTCGCTCTCCCCCTTAGCGGGATCGTGGTCAGCGAGGGCAGGAATGTTGATGACGCGCCATCGGTGGCCGTCCTCGGAGTCGAGGAACCGTCCGGCGATGTCGTCCTCGTGCCAGCGGGTCAGGATGCAGATCACTGGTGCGCCGGGGGCGAGCCGGGTGGAACCGACTGCCTGCCACCACCCCCACACGCGTTCGCGGTAGTAGGCGGACGCTGCTTGCTCCTTGTCGGCGAACGGGTCGTCGATGACCAGGGCGTCCAGCGGGCGGCCGGTCAGGCCGCCGCCGATGCCGACGCACACGATGCCGCCGCGGTGTCCGGCCAACTGCCAGCGGCGCGCTGATCCGTTGTCGCGGGCGATGCGCAGCCCGAGGTCGAGGGTGTTTTCGTCGCCGTTGTTGGAGGCGATCCAGTTCCGCACGTCGCGGCCGAAGCCCTCTGCCAGGGCCTGGGAGTAGGAGACGATGCCCAGGCGCAGCTCGGGGTTGCGGTGGAGTGCCCACAGGGATCCGGTCTTGGTGACCCGCTCGCTCTTGCCTTCCTGCGGCGGCATGGATACCAGGAGGCGGGCGCCGGGCGTGGTGTAGGCGCGGACGATCTCTTGGTCGACGACGCTCAGCGCGGGTGTTTGCACCGTGGCCGGGTTGATCGCGGCAGCGAGTTCACCTGGGGTAGCGAATTCCATGAGGGCGTTGCCGTCGTCCTCAAGGCGGTCGGCGAGGATGGACAGAGCGTCTCGCCGCACGCTGCCACCCCGCCTTAGCTGATGGCTCTCAGCTTCCGGGCCATGACCTGCCGGACGGTGGCGGCCTGTTCGGCGGTGACGCCGATCGCGGCGAGGCCGGCCTGGACGGCGTCCATGAGGAGCTGCGCCTTGGTCTCCTCGATGCGGGCGAGGCGGCCGTCGATGTCGAGACGGGCGATGGTGGCCAGCACGGTGTTCGCGCGGTCCATCGCCCGCTCGTAGAGGGCGACTTCGGCCCGCAGCTGCTCGCCGCCGGCCAGCCCCTCGTACCGAACTTGATCGCCGAGCCGATTGACGATCGTGGCGATGGCCTTCTGCCAGGTGACGACCTGGCCGGCGAGTTGGGCGAGAGCGGTCAGGGGGTCATCGACAGGCTCAACGTTCAGCTCGGCGAGCACCGCCCGGACCTCCTGTTCGGCCTGAAGCTGAGCTGCCTTCGCCCGCTGCCCTGCGGTCTTCCCGCCGTGCAGCTTGCACCGGCCGACACCAGGGTGGTCGGTTCCCCAGCCGGCGGGGAGCCCGCAGTGTTCGGCGGATTCTTCCTGGCGGGTCCTTGCGCCGCACCGAGCTCTCCGGGTGATCGTGTTCGCGTTGTCACTTGAGCTCGTGGAAATCGCGGACCTCCTCAGTGGCCACGCGCGGAACGCAGGTAGAGACGCAGCATTCGGGCGCGACGGTCTCCGATGGACAGGGCCGCGTTGACGGCGGCGAGGTCCCCCTTCATGGCCGCGCTCCAGACTGCTGCTTGGAGCCGGTCGAAACGGAGAATCTCAAGGACACGTAGAGGATCGAGCGGTACGCCGTCGTACTGGGCGTCGGCTGCCTCGGTCACGTCTTCGATCGCGGCCGAGACGTCTGGGTAGTCGAGGCGCTCGACGATGGTGTTCCAGTCGACCCCGGCCAGACGAAGGGTGAGTGCCTGCGCTGCGCGGCTGGCCACTACGTGCCCCTTGGGGCCTGCACGGGGGGATCGAAGTCGACGGCCTCGTTGCTTGATTGCAGAACGGGGCGAGTTCCTGTGAGTTGCTGGTACCGGCGGCAGATGACGTCGGCGTATCTCGGATCGAGTTCGACGACGCGGGCGGCGCGGCCGGTGGTGTGCGCGGCGACCAGCGTGGTGCCGGAGCCGCCGAACGGCTCGTAGACGGTGCCCCTCGACGGGCAGGAGTTCCGGAGCGCCGCGGCAACAAGTTCCACTGGCTTCATCGTCGGGTGGTCCTGGCTGCGAGCGGGCTTAGGAACGGCGAAGACACTGGTCTGGGAGTTGTCTCCGAACCACCGGTCCCCGCCGCGGCCGAGGCGACCGGATCCCGTGGGAGCGTCGGTGAAGCCGTACAGGATGGGCTCGTGCTGGTAGTGGTAGTCGCTTCGGCCGAGGACCAGGGTTCCCTTGTCCCAGATGAGGTTCTGGCGGAGTAGCCAGCCGGCCTGGAGGAAAGCGTGGGCGAAGTCGAGGGCCAGCGGGCCGGGAGGGTGCGCTACGTAGACCGGCGCGCCCGGCTTGAGGGCGATTGTTGCGACGGCGAATGCTCCGGCGAGGAGTTCGGGAAGGTCGGAGGCGCCGTCGTTCTGGATGGTCAGGGCGTCCTTTGTCTTACCGACGTAGTCCACGCCGTAGGGCGGGTCCGTCCACATGCAGTCGGCCCGGTCGCCGGCGAGCATGTTCTCCACGGCGGTGACGTCGGTGGAGTCACCGCACAGGAGCCGGTGTTGGCCGAGGATCCAGACATCGCCGCGGGTGGTGATCGGATCGGCTGGCGGGTCCGGCACGTCGTCCGGGTCGCCAAGTAGGGCGGGAAGCTCCTGGATGCTACCGAGGATCGAGTCGATGTCCGCCGTGGTGTAGCCGGTGCCGTCGAGGTCGCCGTCCGCTGCGGCGAGGAGTTCGGCGAGGGCCTCCGTGTCGAAGCTTCCGAGTTCGGCGATGCGGTTGTCGGCCAGGTTGATGCGGCGGGCTGTGGCGTCGTCGCAGGCGATGATCTCGCAGCGGGCCGTCGAGTGGCCCTCGGCAGTAAGGGCCTGGAGGGTGTGGTTTCCGGCCAGGACCGTGATCGGCCCGTGCTCGATGAGGCGGACCACGAGGGAGCGGTACTGCCCGTTGCGGCGAAGGGAAGCGCGAATTGCTTCGACGTCGCCGCGCTTGGCGTTTCCGGGGAACGGTGTCAGTTCGTCGAGGGGAACTTGACGGGTTTCTATGTACGTGGCGCCTTGGTGGGCTGCCACGGTCAGACCTGCGGGGTGGGCTTCTCGGGCTGCGCCGCGGTCTGGACGTCGGCGACGGCCTCGGTGGCGATGGCCTTGGTCTCCTGGGCGACGTCCTCGCCGATGCTGTGGGCGTCGGCCTTGATCTCGGCGACGACGGGACCGGCGTCGATCGCGACCTTGTGGGCGTCGGTACCGACTTCGGTGGCGAGGGTGTGCTCGTCGCCGCGCAGGCGGTCCCACAGGTGGTGGGCCTCGTCGGCGAGGTGGTGGCGCTCGTCCTTGAGCTTGACGACGAGGGCGTGGAAGTCGTCGGCGATGGACATGCAGGTCTCCTTGAGGTGAGGGCGGTCAGGCGAAGCGGCTGCGGGGGCCGAGTTCGGTGAGGGTCGACCTGAGGTCGCGGTGCAGTGTGTCGAGGGTGCCGACGTAGCTCCTGAGCTTCTGGACCTGGTAGTTGGTCCAGTAGTCGGTGCGGGCGTTGCGCTTGGCGTTGATGCGGGTCTGGCCGCCGCCGTTGATAGTGCCGGAGTACAGCCAGGCACGGTCGTGGGGACCACGGACGAGCGTGGAGACGTCGCCGCGCCATCCGTGGCGGCGGCGTTCGGCCCGGTTCGACCCGGCGGTGGGATTGGCTCGGCTGTGGGCGCGGGCGGCGTCTCGGGAGAGAGCGCGGCGTTCGGTGCGGAGGCGGAGGGGCATGAGGGCTCCCGGTTGAGGGCGGGGGTGGGTCAGTCGTTGCGCTTGCGGACGGCGGTGCCGAGTTCGTGTAGGTCGTCCTGGTGCTGGTCGACGCGCTTCTCCAGCTCGTCGATCCGGTCCGACAACTTGGTCTTCCAGCTGGCTGCGCGGGCGGTGAGTGTTGCGAGGAGGACGATCGGGGAGACGAGGGCCAGCACCTGGAGGGCGTTCACCGTGGTCTCTCATCCGGGATGAACTGGGCGATCACGGGCGCGGTGACGTGGTCGACGCGTCGGGCTCGGCAGGTGGGTCCGTCATGCCACCAACGTGTCTCGCCGAGCCAGGCGGGGCGGCCGCAGCGGGAGCAGGTGCCGGGGATCGGGTCCCACTCGCTGGTCGGGACGAAGGGGGCGTCGAGGGCGCGCCAAGGATCGTGTTCCACGGTCACCTCCGGGATGGGGCTCGCGGCCTGGCGGGATGGTGTACGCCAGGCCGCGAGCTGGGCCCGCCGCCCTCAGGGCGGGCCGTCCCCGCCGGCCGGCGCGCGTGGGCGGCACACGGCGGGGAGCATGTGGGTCAGGCCGCCGCGCAACCTTCCGGCAACGCCGGGGCGGCTCCAGGGCCGGCGTCGGTGGCGGCCGGCAGCTCGCGCAGGTCGTACCTGGTGCCGCAGGGCGTCTCGTGGCGGCTGATCCGGCGTTCGGACGCCCATCGCCAGATCGTGCCTACCGGGCGGCCGGTCCACAGGGAGGCTTCGCGGGCAGTGACGAGTATGGGCTCCACGGGTGTCACCGCCTTGCGGGAATGCGAAAGGGCCACCCCGTGGTGGGGTGGCCCTTTCGACAGATGTTCTAGTTGATCAGATGATCGCTTCGGTCGGGCGGCGTGTCAAGCTGCCTTGCCGATAGGCGGCGTGTCGAAGCCGCGCAGCGCGGCGCCAAGGGCCAGCCATTCGTTGCGCGGCCAGGTGGTGCCACAGCCGCCGCACTTGATCTCCAAGGCCCAGGGGGAGACCTTGAGCCGCTCGCCGCAAGGCTGGCCGGTGTCGGCGCCGGTGGGGCAATGGCCGATCGGGACGCGCTGCTCCCATTGCCCGGTGACTGTCGCATCGGCTTGCGTGTGGAGGGAGTTGACGAGCTTCATCTCGGCGCTGATGTCGGCGTAGTGCTCGCAGGCCCATGGCAGGTTGTTGGTCAGCATGGTGACGCAGCCGGCGAGGCTGGCCTCGTAGTTGCCGCGGAACGGCAGGGGTTCCCAGTCGAGTTGGTCGCGCCAGCGCTGCTCGATGCCGAGGAGTGAGGAAACGATTCCGCCGGGGCCGCGGAGGTCGAGCGGGGTGAGGGCGGCGGGGAGGGGTGCCGTACCGGATGCGCCGGTGATGCGGCCGGTGTTGCTTGCGGCGGCGGTGGGGGCGAGCTTGCTGCCGAGCTGCTCGTACAGCCCTGGCATGGCGCGGAGTTGGGCGGTGGCTCGGTCTTCGCAGACGCGGCAGGCGTAGCGGTGGAGCTCGTCGTGGCGCAGCAGGCGGGGGCAGTGGGCGCAGCGGGGTGTGTTGTCGTCCGTGGCGGTGGGGGTGGTGTGCATGCTGGTCCTCCCGGGGCGGCGGGGTGATCAGCCCAGTGTGGCATCGATCATGCCGAAGCCCCACCTGCTGGCCGCGTGGTGGGGCCTGGATTCCTGCTAGTTGAAGGCGGACCCGTCCGTTGTGATGACTTCCAGGCCGAGTCGAGCTGCGTCTTCTCGGAGGGCGGCGGCCTGCTGTCGCTGGGTCTCGGGCTGCTCCACGTGGTCGACGAGTTGCCAGGCGCGCGGGACGGCCTTCTTGAAGATGAGGTCGCTTTGCTCGGGACGGAGAGCGTTCTTGTCGATGTGATGCATGCCTTCGAGTACCGCTTCGGCCTGGGTCGAGATGCTGCGAACGCCGAGGGCTTTGTAGAGGCTACCGAGGGTCTTGCTGTCGGCGGTGGTGACGTTGGGGTGGGTGATGATGGCGAGGGCGCCATTGAAGAGGATTCGGTCCTCGCGGTTGCGGATCCACTCGTCAAGGGTGGGCCGGGTGATGCCCAGGTTGCGGGCGATGGCGTCCTTTGTGGCTCCGCGCTGCTGTGCCTCGGCGATCGCGTCGAGCTTGCGACGGTGGGCTCCGGCGGCCCAGACCGTGTCGGCGTGTGCGAGGGCGCCGAGGGCGTCGAGGCTTGCCTGCTGTGCGTCTTCCTTGCGCTGTTCGATGGCGTTGTCGATCTCGGCCCGGATCCAGCCGAGGAGGTCCGCGCGGGTTGCCTCGGGGCTGGTGGCGACGGTGACGGTGCTGTTGGCCAGGTCGTCGAGGTAGTCGTCGGCGATGTCGCCGATCGGCAGGGTGCCGTTGATGAGCTGGTCGAGTTGGTCGGGCGTGACGTAGTCCTGGAGCCCGGGGCCCTGGTGGTTGAGCAGGTCGATGATGGTTTCGTACTGTCGCATGACACCCTCCCGATTGATGTAAATCCACCTTACAGTCCACCGATCGAGACGTAAAGCGGGCTTACGCTTCTCGTTTGGCTTGGTCATGTGGGCGCCCGCCCCGGGTGGCACCTGGGGCGGGCGGGCTGGTTGGCCGGTAGGCCTGAGCTGATCAGCCTTCCTCTTCAGTGGGCAGGAAAAACCGCTCGACCTTTCCGGCCTTCTCGGACAGGACGCCGTGTTGCATCCACACATCGAGTGCGCGCCGGACCGTGTCCCGCGACCCGAACTGCCCGTGCTCGACGAGGTCGCCCTTGGTGGCGTGCCCCTGGTCCTCGTAGAGCCGACAGAAGACCTTGTAGAGGCCAGGCCACTCCTCTGGGGTGACCGGTCGGCCGTTCGGATAGGTCAGGGATGGCCTCGCCGCTGGCTTCGACAGTTGCACCGCCGGCTGGCCTTGCGGGGCGAACCGGCCGATCGACCGGCTTCCCGACGCCCGACCGTGAAGGTGCGCCACATCGGCGTGCCTCGGCTACCCGACTCAGAGAGGGAAACTTGAGAGGAACGCTTCGCGGCCGCCGGCCAGATCAAGGGGTTGAAGATCGACGTCATAGTCGATCCACCACACCACCGGCACTGTGGGTGCCAGCTCGTGCAGCACCGTATAGATAACGATCAGTGGTGCGGAGTGCGGCGCCCGGTCTTCGAACGAGAATGCGCCGTGCTTGAGGTTGTAGGAAAGCTCGGCCCGCTGGGCGGGTTCGACCTCTGCGGCGATCTCCAGGAAGTCCTCGAACGCCCTGCTCACCGTGGCGTCCGGCCAGTGCCGCCGGATGCACTCCTTCACCTGCTCACCGGTGAAAGTCCACGGTCCGCTCTGCCGGCGGTCGGCGCTGACGTAGAAGCTGGCTCCCACAAGTGCTCGTTTCTCTCGGTGGTTCGTGCTAACCGGTCAGGGTTCGATTCGAACCCGGCCGGTGACGCCCTGGGCCGTCATCAGGCTCTGGAAGTAGGCGCTGGCTTTGGCGTCGTTCGTGATGAGTTCGAGGTGGTTGACCTTGTTGCGGGGGTCTTTCAGAGCCGACGCGTACTTGTTCAGCTTCTTCGATTCACCGGCCATGATATTTTCGTACGCGAAGTCCATGACGCCGTCCGCGTTGTCCAGTCGGAACGGCGAGTTGCAGCTCTTCTGCTGGCCGATGTACTTGGCATCGATCGCGGCGCCGTCCTCCGGGCGGACACCGTCGGCGTTCATGCTCAGCTCACGGCCGGAGTCGTCGGTCACGGTGGTGTACAGCGAGTACTCCGTCGACCCGGCTACCCGAACCTGATACGCACGCCGGGCATTGATCTTCGGGTCGGGCTTCTTCGGGGGATCGGGCTGATGGGGGCCTTCGGCCTGGAACGTACGGCCGTCCTTCTCCATCTGCGTCATCCACGCCCGGATCGCTGCCTGCTGCTGAGCGGGCAGCACCGGGAACGGACTGGTCGGATCGTGTGGCAGTGGCAGCATCCCGGGCGTAACCGTAAACGGCGGAGGCTTCGGGGCGGGTGCTGCTGCGGCGTCGGTCGCCCCAGCCAACACGACGGCCGTCGTGGCTGTGGCGGTCACCGCTGCGCCGACCGGGATGAGGCTCGCCGCTGCAGTGTCGACGACGGCTGCGGCCTCGGCCAGAACGGCGAGTTCCGCACTGCCTTCGACCGCTGCCGCCATGGCGACCGCCGCGGTGCTCGCCTCCGCGGCGATCGCGGCTTCCCCGCCGGCGGCCGCCACGTCGGACCCCCCGAAGGTGACGACGGTCAGCAGGATGCCGGTGCCCGCGACGATGCCGGCACCGATGGCGAGATCCTCCAACTTGTTCCGCAGGTCCTCCACCTGCTTGGCGTACGCCTCGCATGCCTGCCCGAGCTTGTACGCCGCGTTCGTCATGCTGTTCAGCAGCGGGCCCTCGGTGGCACAGCCGTCGTGTACCTTCGCCCAGTTCTGCGAGAACGAGGTGACCGCGCTGGAGGTACTGGAGGCGGTGACACGCTGGACGCGCTTGTCTCCCTCGGTCCCCAGACGGCTCACCAACTGCGCGAAGTGCTTCCAGTCCTTCGCGGCCTGACGGAGCTTGCCCGGATTGCCCTGGGGCCAGAACTTCTTGACGATGTCGTGGACGGCGCCGCTTCCGTTGTGGCCCATCGCAGAGCGGAGCTTGGCCTTGGCCACCTCCTCGTCGCAGTCTGGGCTAGCGGACTCGGGAAGCTTCTGTGGAGCCATGAGAGCCGCCGCGATGTCGGCATCGGTCTGGAGGTAGCTGATCGCCATGGTGTACAGACCGTTGGCGGTCCCTCCAAGTTGGCCGACGACCTGCGCCATCGCGTCGACGAGCTTCTGCGCCACCGGGTCGTACTTGGCGGCGAACTTCTTGCCCGCGTCGTCGTCCCCCGCCATGCCCGCGGCGCCGTCCATCGAGAACACCAGGCTTCGGTACCACTGGGCGGCGGTGTTGTGCAGGTCGGTGAAGCCAGCGGAGGAAAGGATCATGTCCGCCGGTTTGACATGAAAGCTTGTCATTGGGCCCCCCACCTATCTGTCCCTGTTCACGTTAGCAAGGGCTGGGGACCTCGGTGCGAACGAGTGACAGGAGGCCAATTCGCGTCTAACTCGCGGACGCCCGGCCCGGGTCTTCTCGCGCGAAGGCCCGCCCCGTCATTCGAGCAGGGCGGGCGCTTGTTGGTCGGTCAGGCGGTCTCGCGCTGGCGGCACATCGCGGCCTGGATCTCCTGCTCGGTCGCGCCGAGGTCGATCGCGCGGGCCATGGCGCGTAGGCCGATGTGCGGGTCGGTGGAGCAGTTGGGGCCGCCGTGGGCGAGGATCTCGCGGGCTGCCTCGCGGACGGCTTCGTTCTTGGTCATGATCTGCCCTCGGCTGTCGTGGTGGGCGATGGGGCGGGAAGCGTCGGGGTGCCTCTCAGGCCGGCAGGAGCGCGTACAGCCTGCTGATCTCGATGCGAGTCTCGCGGATCTGATCGGTGAGGCGGCGGCGCTTGTCGGGGTCGTGGGCAGCCGCGACGAAGGTCTGCTGGAGTTCGGTGAGCCGGGCTTCGGCGGCGGCGAGTTGCTGGTCGGTGCTCATCTGGTAGTTCCTCTCAGCTAGCGGTCGATGGCGTGGCCGGTGCCGGCGGGCGTTGCCCGGCACGTGTCGGCGTGCTGCTGCGCCCAGGGGGCGAGCTGTTGGGCTGAGTGCTGGGCGGCGCGGTGGCCGCGGATCTGGCGGGACTTGTCGGCGGGGAGATTACGGTCGTCGGTGGTCCACGAGATGTCGCTGTGGGCGGCCTTCGTGGCGCCGCAGAGAGCGCCGCTGCAGGTGGCTTCGGCGGTCTGGTGGCGTTCTTCGGCGGGGGTGGTGATGGTGATGTCGACGGTGGCGCCGCCGGCGGTGAGGTAGCTGCCGAGCTTGGTCATGACGCTTCCTCCCATTCGACGATTGATCGGTGTGGGTGGTCCGGGTGACCCTTGATCCAGAACCCCTCTCGGGCCGCCACTTCCGAGCGTTGTTGCTGTTGTTGTTGCTGGTCAGGGCCGCCAACCACAGCCGGGAGGGGTTGCTGGTCCGGGTCGGGGAGTGGGGGTACGTCGCGCCGGTAGATGCCGGTGCTGGAGCCGCGGTCGGGGACACGGCATGAGGTCGTGGGGATGTTCAGCCGGGCGAGGAGCGCTCGGATAGGGGCGGTGTCGGCGCCCTCGACGCCCCAGGCGGAGGCGATCTGGGCGAGGTGGATCCGGTCGTTGCGGCCGGGGGTGGTGCCGGGCATGAGGTGGTGGAGCAGGGTGATGAAGTCGGCGAGTTCGTCAGGCTTCTCGACCGCCTCGGTCGCTTCGGTCGCTTCCTCTTCTTCGCCCTGCGGTTCCTCGACTGCCTTGTCCGCCGCGACGGGCTCGGCGGGCTTCGCTGCAGGCTTCGCAGTGGGGTCGCCGGCCCTCCAGGCGGACAGGCACCAGATGCCGGCACCCGCGATAAGGACGGCGGGCGTGTGGTGGGCGATGTCCAGCAGCCGGAAGCCGAGCCAGGCCGTTCCCCCACACCGGACCACGGTGGCGATCGGCCGCTGCTCGGGGACGAGTGCGGCGCCGATGCGCTTCACGACGATGGTGGTGCCAGCAGCGAGCCGGTCGGCGGCTCGCCGCTGGATGGTGGTCACAGCTGGCCGCCGATGAGGGCGCCGGCCTGGTTGACCAGGGGGATGAGCACGGTGGCGGTGATGCCGGCGGCGCCGGCGGACAGGCCGAGGGTGGATCCGGCCCATACCCCGCTGAACATCTGCCCCTTGGCGCGCTTGTCGAGGGTCTTGCGAAGGATGATGACAGCGACGACGGCGAGGACGGTGATGAGGCCGCCGAAGGGGGTGACAGCGGTGGCGGCGTGGCGGGTGACGGAGGTGGCTGCGGCGCCTACGCCGCCGGAGACGACCTTGTCGCCGACCGTGTTGCTGATGCCGACTGCCTTCGCGGCGAGGGTGCCGATGAGGCCGCCGGGGCAGGAGATGGCGAGCATGCCGACCGTGGTGCCGATGAGGAAGGGCGCGTGTGCGCGAAGGGTGAACTTGCCGCTGGCCACCCCGGGTTGGGCGGCTCCGCCGCCGCCCTTCATGACGGCGCCCCAGGCGTCGGGGAGAAACTGGCGGAGGATAAGGACGAGGCCGATGAAGAGGCCGCCGAGGGTGATGGTGACGTTCACAGGTCTGCTCCGGTGAGGAAGGCCATCACGGGCCGGGCGGCCGGGAGGCTGTAGGCGGGGGCGATGAGGGCGGTGAAGAGGGCGGCGCGGGGGAGCCAGATGTTGTGGTTGAGGGTGCGGTCGGCGATGAGGGTGGCGGTGGCGGCGATGGCGGTGGCGCCGAGGGGGCCGGTTCCGTCGCCGACGTGGGAGATGTTGTTGAGGACGTGGGCCCAGGCGGGGGCGGCGAGGATGCCGGCGGCGAGGGCGCTGCCGTTGTAGGCGGGTCGGAGCCGGGTGGTGTCGATGTGCATGGTCAGCGGTCCTTCCGGGGGCCGATGCCGCCGTTGCGGAGCCAGGTGGCGGTGCCGGCGTCGATGCGGCGGATCTCGCGGTTGCGACGCTCGTGGTCGCGGGTGGTCCGCCTGGTCGCGCTGGCGGTCTGACTGCTGGTGATCTTGGACCAGAGGCCCATGGCTATCTCCAGGTGATGACGAGAGCGAGGCTGGCGGCCCAAAGGGCGGCGAGGCCGATGAGGCAGAGGGTGTGCCGATCCGGGTGGTCGGCGACGCAGTAGACGCCGGCGAAGGCGATGGCGGCGGGGAGCAGCCAGCAGAGGGCGGCGATCACGGGTAGAACCCGGTACCGGCGCGCCGGTCGTCGCTGGCTCGCTGCTGAGCTGCCGCGGCGTCCTTCTCGGCGGTCTTCGCTGCGGCCTTACGGGCGCGGGAGAGCGCGGTGCGAATGTAGGCGGTGTCGGTGGGAAGGCCTTGCCACGCGAGGAGCTGGGCCACGGCGGCGGGTTCAGCGTCGAGGCCGCCGAGGTGGTTGGCGATTGTGGTGATGGCCTCGGCCTTCGACATGCCAGTGACCATCGGCATCTCGGCAATGCCGCGGGGACGCATCATCGCGGAGGGGACGAGCGCGAGCTGCTCGGGATTGGGCGGAGTGACACGGTCGAGGGTGACACTCGGGACCGCGGCGCGGCCGAGGAGGAGCGCGACGTCGAGCGCGGACACGGTGATGCCGTAGGTGGTGAGCATCTCGGCGAGCTGCTCGTGGTCGAGGGTGGGGTGCGCGGAGGCGGCGATCTGGACGGCTTCGTCGGGCGGGATCTCTGCGAACTTCGCGCGAAGGAGGGCCCGGTGGTCCTTGTGGCCTACCGGTGGTGCGGGCGGATGCGTGGTGGATGCGCCGCTGGTCACATGCACTGCGGCCTTGGCCTTGAGTGCGGCGTACGCCTGCGGCCGAGCGAGGACCCAGCCGAGGGCGCCGTAGGCCGGCAGGCGCATCGGGGACTCGCCGCGGGCAGCGCGTGCGGTGGTGCGGTCGGCGGCCCAAGACAGGCCGGAGACGGCGAGCAGCCCAATCGTGGGGGTGGCGTAGAGGACCTCGGCGGGCCGGCCGCCGCCGGTGATGCGGGCGTGGACGACGTTGAGGTAGACGCTGGTGCCGGCCATGCCGAGGGTGGCGAGGATGGGCAGGGCGGCGGAGCGGGCGGCGCGGACGGCTTCGGATGCCTGGTACAGGCAGGCCATGGCGATGCCGTCGAAGACGAGGCTGGCGAAGAGGGCGAGCTGCCAGGGGACGTCGTAGTGGCGGGCGACGGCGTAGAGGGACCAGGCGGCCATGCCGGCGGCGGCGGGTCGGATGATCCACATGGAGAGGTTCCAGGCGAACTGGCTGGGGGGCTCGGGCGGTTCGGTGGCGGTCATGGGCGTGGTGCTCCGGGGATTTGGGGCGTGGCGGGGTGGCCGGGCTCGCGCGGTGGGGCGGGCCCGGCCGGTCCCGGGGGGTTATGCGCCAGCTGCTCGGGGAGCGGCTACAGGGCGAGGTGGCGCAGGGCGTGCTGCAGGAACGGCCGGTGCGCGGCGTAGAGCGTGTGGCCGGCGGCGGTGAGCGCGGCTTCGAGCTGCGCCAGATCGCGAAACGGCCACCAGGCAGCGTCGCGGGCGTCGTCGCCGGCGGTGGCGGGCATCGTGGCGGGCACCCGGAGAAGCCCGAAGGCGGAGGCAACCCAGGACCGGTCCGACTCGCGCCAGTCGCGCACCACCTGGCGGCCCAGGATCACCAGCTGGTGATCGGTCAGGATGAGGCCGGTCTCCTCGTGCAGCTCGCGGCGCAGGGCTTCCTCTTCGGTCTCGCCCGGGTCGCGCATGCCGCCGGGTGTCGCCGAGACGCCGATGTCATCCCGAGTGATCAGCAGAACCTGCCGGTCCTCCCCGCGTCCTGCGACCACGATGGCGTCGGCCGCAGCGTTTTCGCCCCAGAGGGGGAGGTTGCGGCCGCACTTGCCGGTGCGGCCATGGGGGTGCTGCGGCCAGCCGTGGGCGTCGAGCTGGTAGGGCACGATGGCGTTGGCCTGGCGCTGGGGCCAGTTGGTCACGGCGTCCGGGGTCGGGGCGGCCTCCGCCCAGTCGGGCACGTGGTGGGCCAGTGCTGCCGGCTGCAGCTCGTCCGGTGTGACGTCCACCGGCGCGTACTCCGGCCAGGTCACGGCCCAGTCGCGCAGGGCAGCGGGGACGGCGGTGATCTTGTTCATGCTGGTCATCTCCCTAGGCGGCGTAGGCGAGGCGCTGGGTGACAACGCGGTCGTACTCGTGGACGGCGTTGTCGATGCAGTTGAGGCAGTGCGGCTGGCCGGCGTGCTCGCGGATCTCGTTGCGGTGGACCTCGTCGGGGCAGACGCTGCAGGGGACGAGGTCGTCGTCGGGGGTCACGCGTCCTCCCCGAAGGCGCGCCACGCCGCAGGGCGGCTCTCCGGGTCGGCCCAGTCGACGCCGATCTCGGGGGCGCCGTTGGGCCAGGTGGGCGCGGAGGGCTCGGGCTCGCGGAGGTGCGCGGTCTCGGCCTTGAGCTCGGCGGCGAGCTGGGCGAGGTCGTCGGGCTGGTTCACCGGGGGCCTCCGCTGGGCTGCGGGGCGCGGCTGGTGGCCGGCACGGCGTGGTGGCGCGGGCTGCCGGGGTAGGTGGAGGTGCTGGTGTCCCGGATGGGGAGCGGCGGGGTGGTGCCGTTGGGCGGGGAGGTCACACTACGATCGGGCATGGTCCTGTCCTCGTGCTTTGCGGTGGAGGGTGGGACTGGCCCCGGCCATGTGGCGTCGTCAGCGCCGGCCGGGGCCGTTTGCTGTTGCTGGATCGAGAGTAGCGAACTTCTAGCCATAAGGCTAGAAGTCGGGGAAGATGGTGCCGTGACCGCAGCAGAAAGGGGGCCGGAGATGGTCTCGTTCCGTGAGTTGGCGCGACGGCTTGTCAAGGAAGGCATCCTCGATGGCATCAGCCATCAGCGGGTCTCCCAGCTTTCGCGCGAAGACCCCAAGTTCCCCCCAGTGGTCACCGTTGGCCGAGCCAAGGCGGTGGACTGGCATGCCGCTGTGCCTTATTTCCAAGCAAGAGAGGGTGGCCAGGGCCGGCGCACCGATCTGGAGCGCAAGCGCTTGGAGGCGGCAGCCGGGACGGCGGACCTTGCGCGGGGCGATGCCCCGCCAAGCGCGGGAAGGCGAGACCGCCCCGCATAGGTTCTTCGGCGGCGCTGGGTGGCGCAGGCATATTCGCTGGAGTGGTCTGCGCATCTCGGTCCCGCCTGAGCATCCAGGCGGGGTTGTCGTCGTATCGCTGACCTGCTGCGCATCCGGTGCGTATCTGCGGCGCATCCCTGCGACGGATGCGGGTCGAGCCGATGGCCGTGCGGGTTCTGGGTCAGGCCTCGCTGAACACGCAGCTGCGCCCCGCCGGACGAATCTGGCGGGGCGCAGCGGTGCTTCGTCAGCCCAGGTAGTCGATCTGGTAGATGTGCAACACCTTTGCTGAGTGCTCCAGGTACAGCACTGCGAAGACGTCGCTGAGAACCAGCATCCGGGTCACCCCGTCATCGATGCCCCACGGCTCCGTCTCACCCATCGGGTCGTCGCAGGCGCGAGCGAGGGCGGTGGCGAGCCGCTCGGACACGGGCTGTGGAAGAGAGTCCCAGACCGCCTCGACGATCCGACTGCACTGCAGGGAGTAGGTCATTCGCTGTCCAGGTGATCAGCGGCGCCCTGAGGGTCGCGCGGGTGGCATCTTGTGGCAGATGGGCTACCGAGCGTGAGCGTAGCGCGCGTCGTTGACAACCGTCACCCGAACAGCAGGATCACGCCGCGCCGCGCGCCCGGTACCGATCCGCCGCGGCCTGGACCTTCTCGGTGATGTCGACTCGCTCCCCGGGGATCGCCTCGCCGGCCACCTCCGCCGCCCGCGCCTCCTCCATCGTGGCCTTGGTCTCGCCGAGGCGTTCGGCGCGGCCCTGCCACTTGGCGAAGACGTGCATCACATCGTGGGCGGGGGCCTTGTTGATCTCGCCGATGAAGCGCTGGGCAAGGGTGGGGTTGCCGAGTGCGTCAGCGATCCGCTGGATGCTCCACGGCTCAGGGGCGGTCATTGATCTCTCCCGGTGGCGACGGGTTCGTGGCTGTGCTGGCGCGGCCAGCAGGCGCCGTTGTGGCAGAACGGCGCTCAGCCACCGTAGCGCCTGATCGTGCTACCGCGTGGCACGGAGACCGAATCCATTCGGAAGGTTGATGTAGGGGTTCGGGCGTTCGTTAGCCGGTCTGGTGGGCGTACCTAGTCGCTGTCGGCGGTCCCGGCCGGGCCCGGATGGTCATGGGTGGCTGCAAGTCCCACTGCAAGGGCCTCGATGGAAGCGCGCAGCAGTGGAAGCCGATCGTGGGGCACTCCCCATCGTCGGCCGAGCTCAGCTGCGAGGTCGGCTTCTGGCGACCTGGTCGGCGTTCCGACGTCCGCTTGATCCATGATCCCCGTTCCGACCAGCAGGTCGATCACCGAGACACCAACGGTGTGCGCGATCGACTTGAAGTGCTCTGGGCTTGGGATGCTGGATCCGTCGAGCCACCTGCCGGCTGTGCTTCGCGACACGTCGCATGCATCGGCGAGCGTCGCCCTGCCTCCTCCTCGCTGGCTGTCGATGTCGAGGCCGGCGGCGCGCATCGCCTGGGTGAGCCAGGCGGAGAAGTCCTGGGCTGCGGTCATGGCTGGTCTCCCATGGCTGGTTGTTCCGATTGGGCAAATGTTCGCACGGATGCAATCTCGGCGGGGAGCGGCCAGCGCGAGTTTCATCTATGGCATTAGTTGCGCAAGTGGTACCTGTGGGCTAGGCTGCGAGCATCAGGGAAAACGCCCCCTCTGGAAGGCACCTATGGCTCACCGACTGGACGCCGACAGCCTCCGCAAGGCCGCCGCCCGCGCGGGCGACACCACCGACTACCGCATCGCGAAGCGTTCTGGGCTGGCCCGCGCCACCCTCTCGCGCCTCGTCAACGGCCGCGTCGAGCCCTCGGTCACGAACATCATGCGACTCGCGAACTGCTACGGCGTCACCGTCGAGTCGCTGCTTCGCCCGATCGATGCCGAGGCCGTTCTCGTCGCGTGAAACAGGAAGGGCCCGGTGCGTCAACACCGGGCCCTCAACACCAATGCGCCTGCTCAGGTCTGGACAACCGAAGGCGCAGATTTGGAGCACATACATAATGGCACTTTCCCTTGCCATGCCCAAGCCCACCCCCGCCGCGCTCGCCCCGGCCCTGCCCGACGACGCCGCGTGCCCGCTGCGCATCCACCGCACCCCCGAGGGCATCGTCGCGGCGTACTCCCCGGCCCAGCTCGACCGGCCCACCGCCTGGCAGCTCCTCGTCGACGTGTTCGGCGACCTCTTCGACGTCACCCCCGACTTCGCGGCGGTGACCCGGTGACCGAACTCGCCGCCCTCCCCGACAGCACGTACGGCGCCGCGGCCCGGATCGCTGCGACCGCCGACGACGCCCGCCAGCTCGGATTCACCAACGTCGAGACCCGCTACGAGCCGCAGACCGGCTACCACGTGGTGACCGGCGACCTGCCGGCTGCGATGGCGCAGCAGACAATCGACCGGATTCTCGGCCGCTGAGCCGCCAGTGGGCCGCGCCGTGTCGGCGCGGCCCCTCCTCCACCTTTCACTCGCCGCCCCACTTCCGTGGCATCTCCATCCCGGAGCGCACCGTGAACTATGGACGCATCCGCCGCGGCCCCATGGCCGCCGACGCGTTCACCCAGATCCGCAACGCCCTCTTCCGCGACAACCGCCTGTCCTTCCGCGACAAGGGCGTCTTCGGGCTCATTTCTACCCACCGAGACGGCTTCGGCGTCAGCGCGGAGTCGATCGCCGCCTGCTCCCCGACCGATGGCCTCACCGCAGTGAAGACGTCCCTGCGGAACCTGGAGAAGTGCGGGTACCTGCAGCGAACTCGCGAACGCCGCGGGAACGGCACGCTCGGCAGTGCGGTGTACTTCATCACCGACCAGCCGGAGGCGTTCAAGGCCGACCAGGAGCTGGAAAGCCGCAGGTCGGAACCTGCGGTGGCTCAGCCACCGGTGGCTGAGCCTACGTTGGCTGAACCAGCGGTGGTTTCGCCTACGTTGGCTGAACTGCCGCATAAGAAGACCAATTCAAAGAAGACCAGCCGGAAGAACACCACCTCCCCCTCCCACCCCCCGGCGCAGCGACACGACTCGCATCGGCCGGTTGCGCCGAACGGCACGGAGGAGGAGGCGGGCAGCAGCCCGGAACTGAACCGCGCCCTGCTGTTTCTTCAGCGGCTGCCGGCTCCGTGGATGCTCGGGCCAAAGGATGCCGAGCAGCTTGCCCCGCAGCTCCTGGAGGCTGCCACCCGGTTGGGCTGGTCGCTCGACGATGCGCTCGCGGCCCGGCTGTGTGCCAACCCGGAGGGGATCAAGAGCTACGCCGCGGTCCTGGAAAAGGACCGGATCCCGAACCTGATCCCGCACCAGGTTGTCCACGGCCGCCGTGGCGACCTTCCCCCGGCCTGCCAGCCCTGCCTCGACGAGAACCCGCACGCCGCCCACAACCCCCGCTGGCGCACCCGCAACGGCCAGCCCTGCCCGACCTGCCACCCCGGCGCACGCCCCGCCGCCGCCTGACCCTTGGAGACCCGCGTGGCCATGTACCTCGTCCGCCCCGCCCACAGCGACCAGTCCGACGAGCCCGACATCATCCCGGACGGCGGCCCCGACAACCTGTACGCCGAACAGGCCGTCCTCGCCGGTATGATCTTCGACCGAGACGTCGTCGGCGACGTCTGCTCGACCCTCAAGCCCCGCGACTACATGCGGCCCGCCCACGAGACCATCCACCTCGCCATCGTCCGCCTGTACTCCCGCGGCGAGCCCACCGACCCGATCGCAGTCACAGCTGAACTCACCCGCACCGGCGACCTCCAGCGCGTCGGCGGAGCCGCCTACCTCCACACGCTGCTGCAGGTCGCGATCGTCTCCACCGAGGCCGTGTACTGCGCCAGCATCGTCCACGAGCAGGCCGTACTACGCCGCCTCGTCCAGGCCGGCACCCGCATCGCCGACATGGGCCGCGCCGCCGAAGGCGACGTCCGCGAGATCGTCGACGCCGCCCAGACGGAGCTCTTCGCCGTCGCCGACGAGCACGCCGAAGAGGACATGCTCGTCCTCGCCGACACCATGGGCAGCCACCTCGACGACATCGAGGCCCGCAAGGCCAACCAGGGCAAGCTCGTCGGCGTCCCCACCGGCTACGCCGACCTCGACGCCCTGACCGGGGGACTCCGCGGCGGCCAAATGATTGTCGTCGCCGCCCGGCCCGCCATGGGCAAGTCCACCCTCGCCCTCGACTTCGCCCGCTACGCCGCCATCCACCACAGCCTGCCCACGGTCATCTTCAGCCTGGAGATGAGCCGAGGCGAGATCCACGACCGGCTGCTGTCCGCCGAAGCGAAGGTGCTGCTCAACCACATCCGCTCCGGCAACCTCGACGAGGACGATTGGGCGCGCATCGCCCACCGGATGCCCAACATCACCGACGCGCCGCTGTACATCGACGCCTCATCGCAGCTCACCGGCATGGACATCCGCACCAAGGCCCGCCGGCTCGCCCAGAAGCAGAAGCTCGGCCTGGTCATCGTCGACTACCTGCAGCTCATGCAGTCCGGCGGCGCGAAGGCCGAGAACCGGCAGCTCGAAGTCTCCGAGATCTCCCGCGGGCTGAAGACCCTCGCGAAAGAGCTCGACGTGCCGGTGGTGGCGCTGTCCCAGCTGAACCGCGGCCCGGAGCAGCGGCAGGACAAGAAGCCCGTCGTGTCGGACCTGCGCGAGTCCGGGTCGATCGAGCAGGACGCCGACATGGTGATCCTGCTGCACCGCGAGGACGCCTACGAGAAGGAGTCCCCGCGCGCGGGCGAAGCGGACCTGATCGTAGGCAAGCACAGGAACGGGCCGACCGCCACGATCACCGTGGCGTCGCAGCTCCACTACTCGCGCTTCGTCGACATGACTCGCGAAGGTGCCTGACCAGGCTGCGAGTTGAGCGCATCCGGACACGTCAAATCCCTACCAGCACGCTCGAAAAACTGGGATAATTCATCCCATACCTGGAGGTTTCGTCATGAACGACCCTGCTCCCGCCCGCATCCAGCGCCTCCGCACCAAGGGCTGGCGTGCTCCCGAGAACGCCGTGTACATCGGCCGTGGCAGCGCCTGGGGTAACTCGTGGCGCGTCGGCGACACCACCGGCTGGACTGTCCTTCCCGGGGGCTGGATCGACCGTCGCCCGCACGGGCCCCTCACCGCCGAGCAGGCCGTCGCCAGCTTCCGAAATTCCCGCACCCACGACATCGAGTTCCTCCGGATCATCCGCGAGGATCTGGCCGGCCGGGACCTCATGTGCTGGTGCCGCCCGGGCGCGGTGTGCCACGGGGACTGGCTGCTGGAGGTGGCGAACGGGTCGACGCCGTTGGAGGACCTGGTGGACCGAAGTGCCAAGCCTGAGTTCCTGGAGGGCTGATGGACCTGACCACATCCGATGGCACCCGGGAGTTCCTGCTCCTCTGCCTCGACGGCCGTCGCAAGCGAACCCCCGTTCAGCTCGTCAGGGTGCTGGAGCTGCAGCCCGCCTTCGCGGACGCGGTCGATGCCCACGCGCCCGACCTCGCCGCCCTGCGCCAGCAGGTCGAGGAGGCCCGCGATGCCGAGGTGAAGGCGAAGGGGGCCGCGGACCGGGCCCGGCGTGCCTACGCAGACGCGCTGGAGACCTGGATCCGCACCCCGACCACCAAGGAGAACTGACCGATGTCCAGCCACTACGCCACCGCCGACGTGTGGATCGGCAACCTCGACACCGAGGACGAGGCCGAGCACATCACCGAGATCATCGACACCGCCCTCGGCGCCGCCGGCTACCACGCCACCGTGACCGTGACCGCCAACCCGTACGAGACGACCGGAGATGCCCGATGACCAACACCCCGCTGCCCGGCGACGACACCGACCTCGACGAGCGCGAACGCCGCCTCCGCGTCGACGTCGAGGACGCCCGCACCACCCTCCAACGCGCCCAGGGCCACTTCAACCGGATCGCCGACGAACTCCGCGAGCTGCGCTACGAACGCCGCGACCGCGCCGCCACCCGCCAGAACGAGACCGCCGGCGGTGCCCAGTGACCCAGCTGGCCTTCCGCGCACACCACGCCAACACCAACCCCGACCGGCAACTCTCCTACGGCTCCCGCCAGTGGGACGGCCCCACCGAACAGTTCGCCAACCAGGTCGCCCAGTTCCTCCGGACCGCACACCCCGACATGCGCTCCGGCGACCTGATCGTGTGGGTATGGCCGCACCGCGGAGACGACGAGCACTGCCGGCAGCCGACACCCGCCAACGCGCAGGAGTTCCGGTACCCGGAGCAGATCGGAAGCGGCGACCCGGTGACCGACACCCCGCCCAGCCTCCGCGACCGCATCGCCCAGGCCATCATCGCCGACCTCAAGAAGGCGATCCCGTCGTGGGAGCCCTACCCCGGCGCCGCGCCGATCGGCGGCATGGGCCGCACCGAATTCGACGTGGCCGACGCCGTGATCGCCGAGGTTCAGGCCGAACTGGAGAGCCGTGACCGAGAGCTGCACTTTCAGCTGCAGGTCCTGCACCGCCGTGACGCCGAGATCAGCCGGCTCCGGGGCATCATCGACGCCCTTGGAGCCGCCCGCGCCTCGAAGGAGGTTTGACTGATGGCCAACCCGAAGCGCACCCCACGTGAGCAGATCGAGCGCGCGTTCCACGTCAGCTTCATGCTCCCTGAGCAGGCCGCCGAACTCCTCGACGCCTACGCCGCCCAGATCCGTGACGCCACGCTCGTCGAAGGCGCCGAGATGATCCATGCGCTCCCGCCGGCCGCAGCCACGGGCCCGGACCAGCACTGGTACCGGTTCGGCCAGAACCGCGCCGCTGACCGGCTGCTCGCGGCCCGTGCCCTGGAGGAGAGCTGAATGACGGCCAAGCTGTCCCGTGTCAGGGCAGCACGAAGTACCGCTCGGCGTCGGCCAGCGGCTGCGGGGCGGGGAGGCTCTACGCCTCGGGTTGAGCCTTGGGCGGACGACCGCCCTTACGGGAGCGGCGTGTCGTCAGCTCCTCCTCGGCGGCGGCGAGTTCGGCGAGGTCTTCGGCGGTTCCGTGCCGCTGGATGACGGCGCGGACGCCGACACCGCAACGCCACTCGACCAGCACGTGTGCGAGAACGGCAACCCCGACGACTGCTACGGCTGCTACGAGGAAGCCATGAAGGAGAGGCAGTGACCGACACTCACCCGGAGGTCTGGGCTCGCCTTGACGAGCTGATGGCCCTCAAGCCCGGCTGGCTCGACGGCGAAGGCGTCCCGCCCGGTCCTGCGGTGGCAGCCCGAGTCGCAGCGCTGATCAACTTCCTCAGCATCTGGGCCAGCCCCGTACGGATTTACCCCACGCCCGAAGGCGGCATCAAGGTGGAATGGGACGACGGCAACCTCGACCACAGCATCGTCATCAGGCCGGACCTGCGCCTGAACCTGCAGACCATCGACCGTGAGGAGCACCAGTGAGCCGCGAAGTTCGCCGAGTCCCGTTCGACTTCACCTGGCCGACCGGCCAGGTCTGGCACGGCTACCTCATGCCCGACAGCCTTCACGGCCACAAGTGCCCCGACTGCCGCAACGGCTACTCGAAGCACGCCCAACACCTCCACGACCAGTGGTACGGCAAGGCGCCGTTCAACCCGGAAGACACCGGTTCCACGCCGCTGCGCCACGACACCCCGGCCGTCCGTGCCTTCGCCGAACGCAACATCAGCCAGGCACCGGACTACTACGGAACCGGCGAGATCGCGACCGTCCGCGAGGCACAGCGTCTCGCCGCATTGTTCAACCGCCAGTGGAGCCACCACCTCAGCCAGCAGGACGTCGACGCCCTCGTCGCGGCCAGCCGGCTCAAGAAGCTCACCCACATGTGGAGCCGCGAACACGGCTGGCAACCCATCGAACCACCCGTCGCCCTGACCGCCGCCCAGGTCAACGAATGGTCCCTCCAAGGCATGGGCCACGACTCCATCAACACCAGCGTCGTCATCCAGGCCCGCTGCGAACGCGACGGCATCGACGACACGTGCGCCAGCTGCCAGGGTCACGGATCGGTCGAGGCCTACCCCGGGCAGCGGGCCGAAGCCGAAGCGTGGCAGTGGACGGAACCACCCACGGGCGACGGCTGGCAACTGTGGGAAACCGTGACCGAGGGCTCGCCGCAGAGCCCGGTGTTCGCGACCGCGGACGAGCTGGCCACGTGGATGTCCGACCCGGCCCGCGGCACCGACTGGGTACCCGGCCATGTCGCCGCCCAGTTCATCAAGGCCGGCTGGGCGCCCACCGCGGTGTCCTCCGCCAGTGCTGGGATGGTGCCAGGCGTCGAGCACATCGGAACCCAGGAGCAGCAGTGAACACCGACCACGACCAGTGGCGGGGGGCACCCGACTCCTCCACCGCATCGTCAATGGCCGGCTGGCCGGCGCCTCGCGCCTATCAAGTCGTGCCGGGCGCAACCTGCCAACCAGCCGGTGAAAGGCCTCCCGGCTCCCTCAGCGCCAGCGCGAGACGAGAATGCCACGGCCCGAGCCGCCCGATCCCTGTCACCCTCCACCGCTCGTGACCCAGCACGCCGAACGCCGGACGCGGCGCCGGAAGTGGATACTGCGAGGTATGGATCGGCCGCACTCGCCGAGGGTCGAGCCCGCACAAGCGGAACGTCTCCTGCGCCAGTCCGTACCAACTCGTCACGCCGGAGGACGTGCCGTGGTAGATCCCCGCCGGCGCGTCCTCGCAGCGCCCCAGTGCCACCAGCTGCCGGGCCAGATCGCGTGCCCACGTGGGCTGCCCGAACTGGTCAGCCACGACGCTCACCGTCTCGCGCTCACCGGCCAGGCGCAGCATCGTCGCCACGAAGTTCGGCCCGGTGGCCCCGTACAGCCATGCCGTGCGCACCACGTACCCGGTGTGCGGCAGTACCTGCTGCACCGCCAATTCGCCGATCAGCTTTGTGCGTCCGTACACGCTCAGCGGTTTGGGTGCAGCGTTCTCCTGGTAAGGGGTGTGCGCCCGACCGTCGAACACGTAGTCGGTGCTGACGTGGATGAGCCGCGCCCCGGTGCACGCGCAGGCTCGCGCCAGGTTCAACACTCCGGAGCCGTTGACCGCCGTCGCCTCGTCTTCGTGGACCTCGGCCGCGTCGACCTTTGTGTACCCGGCGCAGTTGATCACGGCCTGGTGACCTTCCACGGCCCTCATCACCGCGACGGGATCGGTGATGTCCAGCGCCCCGTGGTCCATCGCACTGGCCTCCTCGTGTTCGAGAGCCTTTTCGACCTCCTGGCCGAGCAGGCCCCCCGCACCCGTGACAAGCCATTTCACGCGTCGTCAACTCCCTTGGACTGAAGGCATTACGCTGATCTCATGCGCGGAATCATCCTCACCGGCGGCCCCGCTGAGGCCCTGGGGTCCCTCACCCGGGCTGTCTCGAAGCAGCTCCTCCCGGTCTACGACAAGCCGATGTTCCACTACCCGTTGGCCGGTCTTATCCAGGCCGGCATCCGGGAGGTCCTGGTCGTCACAGCCCCTGAGGATCTGCCGCACGTGCAACGGTCCCTTGGTGACGGGCACCAGATCGGCATGCGGCTCGCATACGCGGCCCAGCCCGACCCCGGCGATGTTGACCAAGCCATCGGCACCGGCCTGGACTTCATCGACGACGCACCCGTAGCTCTCGTCGCCGGGGATGGCATCTTCCACGGCGAGGACTTCGTGTCCGTCTCTTCCCTCATCGCCGACTTTGCCGCCGACCCCACGGGCGCGAAGATCTACACGCACCGCGTCGCCACTCGCCACCGCAACACCGTGTGCGCCGGGCTGTACCTGTACGACGCCCAGGCCGCCGGCATCGCGCGTTCCCTGATCCCCTCCCCGCGCTCCGCGACGGGCCTGCATCGCGTCAGCGCGCACTACACAAGGGCCGGACAGCTCGCCGAGATCCTCCTGTACGCGGGAACCGCTTGGTTGTCCGTCCACACGGCCGAGGATCTTGATAGGGCAAGCGTCTGGGTTCGGACGATCGAAGACCGTCAGGGCATCAAGATCGGATGCGTCGAGGAGGCCGCCTGGCGAGCCGGGTTCATCGACGACGCGCAGTTGCGCGCGCTCGCCGAGCCGCTGCGCAAGAGCGGCTACGGCGACTACCTGATCGCACTCCTCGACAACGGCCCCGGCCAGCTCCGCCCCCTCAACTCGGCGCTGGAAAGCACCCGCTAACGCCGCGGTCCGGCCCGGGCAGCCGTGCCGGAACCCGTGCTCTCGACCGGTGTCGTCTGCGGCCGGCGCTCCTGGGGCCGCCCGCCCGGAGCCGGAGGTGCTCCGGGTCAGAGGAGGCTCAGGTGGAGTTGGGCGGGCCGCTGTCGGAGTCGGTGGCCGCGTAGGCGCTGTGCGAGGTCTCCTGGTCGTACACGGTGACGCCGAGCAGGCCGATCACCGCGAGGTGCCCGAACACGAAGAGGGCCTTGACCGCGTCGTGGACAGGGTTGTGATGCGGGCCGCGGCGCTGTCCGGTCACGGCACACCCCGCATCCGCAGACCCATGTACCGCCGGCTGCGATTCCGGGGCGACGACGTAGTTCACGAGACACTCCCGTACCGTGCCGCAGCACCGATGGCGCAAGGCCACGGCGTGGCGCAGCGCACGCACAGGCCGTCCTCACTGCGGTGCTCGTCCTGGATCATCCGGGCCCGAGTCGCCGCCGCGCCATCCTCGGAGACCTGGCGCGGCGGCCGGCGCCCACCGCCGGGGTCGATCTGCGCCAGCTCGGTCGAGGCGCGCGTCCGCTCAATCGTCACAAGGGCGCTCCTGTTCTGGGGAAGGGCGACTCGGGGCGCCCCCCGCAAGGGAGGGGCGCCACCGTGCGCCGCTCCGAAGGGCCCAGGCCCGAATCGTCGAGCCATTCCCTGCGAAGCAGCGTGACCAGTAACCCACCGTCAGCTACCTTCTTCCAGAGCAGCATTCAGGCAATCCCTGGGCATCCTCCGCTCACTCCGGCACCTGACCTGGGGAAACGCCATCTGCGGCAGACCGGAGGCAACCATGCCCAAGCGGGACCGGCTAGCTCAGCGACGCGTGGATCTGGGCTACACCCAGGAAGGACTCGCCTGCGCAATGGGCGTAGCCACGTCCACTGTGGCACGGTGGGAAGCAAGCAAGGCGAACCCCTCCCCATACCAACGTCCCAAACTCGCACAGCTGTTACACGTAACGCTGCCGGACCTTGCAGACCTCCTCGGGTCCGCTACGGTCAACACAACGCCCCCGCTGCCCGAGGAGGACACGGTGGACCGACGCAAGTTCATCGGCACAGCCGCGGGTGCCGCGGCCGGCATCGTCGTACTGCCCGGAATCGCCCAGGCACGCGAAGGAATCGCATCGGCGCTCACGCCGACCGAAGACGGCGACCTCGCCTACCTCGAAGGCGCCTTCGAACGCCACCGCGGCGGCTACCGGGGACGATCGCCCGACCAGCTCCTCGGCGAAATGATGTCCGACCTCGCCCTCCTCCAGGACACCCTCGGCCGCCCCCACCCCGCGCGCACCCGAGCCGACCTGGCCCGCACCGCCGCCGGCATCACCGGCCTGGTCGCCATCGTCCAGCACGACCGCGGCGACCAACGCGACGCGCACAACTGGTTCGCCACCGCCGCCCGTGCGGCACGCGAGTCCGGGGACCAGCGCATGCTCGCCTGGGTCCTCGCCCGGCACGCCATGGTGCCCCTCAACTACGGGGCAAGCAGTATGGCCGCCCGCATCGCCGAACAGGCGCGGGCCGAGGCCGGCACGACCCCGAGTGCAGCCGGCGCACTCGCCGCAGCCGTCACCGCCCGCGCCCGAGCAGCATCCGGCGACCGAGAAGGCGCAGCACGGGCCCTCGACGACGTCCGCACCCTCGTCGAGCAGCTGCCCGCCGCCGAATCCGCCGACACGTGGTTCGGATACCCCGAGCAGAAGCACGCCGTCCACCTCTCACAGGCCTACACCCTGCTCGGCGACACCAGCAACGCCCACGCCGCCCAGGAGGAAGCGCTGCGACTGACCGACTCGCCGTCCGTGATGACACGGGCGCTGGTCGCCATGGACACCGCGGCGTGTCTCCGCGTCGACGGCGACCACACGGGCGCGGCCGAGATGGCAGTCGGCGTGTGGCAGAGGCTGCCGAGCGTATACCGGGAAGGGCTCATCCGGTCCCGCGCCAGCCTGCTGCACGAGAAGCTCACCGGCCGGGCGCACGAAGTCCTTGGCGGGGCTCTGGCCGGGTGCTGACCCAGTCTCGTCGGCCCGGCCCGCCGCCGACCTCGTGGCCGACACCCGCGCCGCCCTGTTCGGCTTCCTCGACGCCCTCGACCTCACCGCTTCCGGCGAACTGATCCAGAGCAAGCAGCAGTGCGCGGTCCTCGGGATCGTCTAACCTCGCACCAGACCTTCGTCTCGCGAGAGGACACAACGGGTGTTCGGACCCGACGATGAATCCGTGGCGGAGTGGTACGTCGGCCGAGCCGGCGCGCACCGACCGGCCGGCACGCGCGACGCCATCACCCTCGACCCCGAGGCCAGGCGCGCCGCAGGCCTCTTCGAGGACACTGCACGGCTGGTGGTTGAGTGGGACGGATCCGAGTGGCGGGCCGTCGCCGTGACGGAGACCTACGCCGATGCCTACGGGCTGATCGCCGAGGCCGGGGCGCCGCCCGTCTTTCCGCAGGCCGACACCCCAGTGGCCCTTTTGAGACGGGGAACCGGGCGCCACCGCAAGGTGTGACCGGCGTGGCTTCGCAGCCCGGGACCGCCTTCGCTGGCCGCCGGGCGCACAGACCGAAGCCTCAGCGTCGGACGAATGACACCCTGGACATCACCGACCTGGAGGAGCCCGCCATGGACGACACCTCGCCCGCCATCTACTGCCACCGATCGGTCTCTCGGGAAGGCAACGTCCAACAGCAGGTGGCCGCAGCGCAGGCCTATGTCGACGAACTGGGCTTCGACGCGACATGGATCGACGGCGAGCCCCTGAAGCCGGAGGAGCCGCCGCACTGCTGACCCGCTGCAAACGATGCTGTGCCCCACCCCGGCTCGGGGTGGGGCACAGTGCTGTGGGAGGCATTGCCGGGATCCGGCTGGCCGAGACTCTACGCCCAGGCCACTGCCCAGACAAGACGCGAACCGCGCGAATCCGCAGATCAGCGCCACACGCGACTGCGCCCTGCCGCACTTGGGAAGCGGCAGGGCGCAGCGTGGCCGGGCGGTCTGGCACGACCGCCTTCAGGGCCCGGGCGGGGTTGGGTGCCCGGGTTGACCCCCCTCGTGGCGAGGACGCTACGCGCCCGGAACGGCAGAGTCCAGATGTTGCGCGGCAGAGTCCCTCGCCGCCAACTCCGAAGGCTGCAGCTGACAGTCCCGCCACACCGCGAACCACCGCCGCCACTCGCGCAACTGAGCCCCGCGGTCGGACCATGTCCCGCCCTCCATCGGCGGCCCGCACTCCTCCACCTCAACCCCCGGAGCCACGTTGCACGCCGGCCGCTCCCGGCTGATCGCCACGTGCTCAGTGCGCATCGACTCCGGAAACCCGTACGGCAGCCATTCCACCTCGATCCGGGCAACCGCGGGCCACCAGCCGAACCACTTCGCGTGTTCCCGGAACCTCCGCTTCGGATCCAGGCTCGTACCGATGTACAGCAGCCAGCCGTCCTGGTCGTAGCAGCGGTACAAGGCGGTCGGGCCCGCGTGCGCGCGCCGGCGGCGCAGCTCCAGCTGCACGTCCCAGCAGGGCCGGCAGCGGCCGCGGGGCCACAAGCCGGGCCAGTACTGGCCGCAGTCGCGGCACGGGCCGGGGCCGTTGCTGCCGATCTCGGCGGGGTTCATGGGCGCAGCATGACAGGGCGCAATGACAGTCGTTGACGAAGCAGGCCGACCACATGCGCGCAATGCCGGTCAACACCTTGACCGGTAAAGCCGTTGACTACTATCGTGTGGTCAACGGCTTTACCGGTGTCAACCAGGGGAGATCATGCGTTACCTGCACAGCATCGAAACCACCGAGACCTCCGACTTCCCCGCCTGGCAGCCTGTCATCGTGGGCGATCCCGAGGAGTACGAGGGCACCGCCGCCGCCTACGGCCGCGAAGTCCTCTTCCTCTGGATCACCGACAACGGCGACGAGAACATCACCGACGAGTACGGCAACCCCCTGCTTCGAGTGTGCGTCGCCTTCGCGGACGACCCGGACGCGCTCGCCAGCCCGTCGAACGTTGCTGCGGTCATCACGTGCAACCAACTCGATGAACCCGCCGTCGAGCTGGGTGCATTGGAAGTCGCCCGCGAGCGGAAGCTGTACGTGAGCCTGCTCAACCTGCTTGCCGACCAGGGGCTGGAGGACTCTCTCCGAGCGGCGCGCGCGGCGGACAACTACTCGGCGAACTGGCTCGCGGACTTCGTGTATCCCGCCGTGTCCCGGCCGATCGCCCTGCGCATGATGCGGTAGCCCACGCCTGCCCCCGGACCTGCAACCAGATCGGACAAGCAGGTGATCAACATCCTGTTCGTGCTCCCTGACGACCGCGAACGCACCCGCGCCATGCCTGCCGTCCCTCGCGTCGGCGACCACATCGGCTGGCAGCCCGACCCGGACGGCACCCACGAGGAGCACACCGTCGCATCGGTGTACTGGGACCTCGACGGCTCGGATGGCAACCACGTCGTCATCACCCTCGAAGACCGCATGATCGACGGCCGGTCGGCGAACGGGCCGAGCACGCCATGGCCGAGCCTCTGACGACGGCATCCTCTACGGTGGGCAGCGTGAACACGCTCCACCCCACCTGGTGCGACCCCAACTGCTGCACCGTCCCCGACCAGCAGGCCAGCCTCGGCGCCCGTGGCGGTGTCCACCGCTCCAGGGCCGTCCCGCTGAACCTGGAGACCGAAGCACGCGGAGAGCAGGGCTGGGTCTACGCCGGCCTGTCCCAGTCCGCGAAGCCTCGGGCTGGCGTCTTCTTGAAGTGGATCATCAACGGAGAAATCGTCGGCCACCAGCCGATCGCAGACGCCGAACCCCTCGCCTGGCTCATCGCCGACGCCCTCGCCAACCTCCGCGGCGACGACCAGCCTGTTGAACACAGAAAAGCGCCCGACCAGTAGGCCGGGCGCAGCGGGCAGGGTGCGGTCAGCGAGGCGTCGGCACCTCGAACGCATGGCAGGGGCTGGAGAACCGCATAACCTGACCGTTCGAGAAGTCCAGCTGGAACAGGTTGGTCCGGCCGCACGTCGGACACTTGCTCCTGCCGCCGAGGGGCTTGCCGTCCTCATCGAAGAAGTTGCGGAGGTGTGCGGCACTAACCGGGACGTACTCGGGGTTGCTCATGGGTCCTTTGTAGCGGCACCGGAAATGCCCGGCCAGAGCCCAGGAGAGTCACTGGAAAATGGCCCGTCCGGTTGGAACTATCCACGCCGTCACGCGAGAGTGTCGGGACGTTGCGGTGGGGAGCGGCGGCCCGCAGCCACGTCACCACGTTGCTGTTCATGCTGTTCTCCCCCATGCCCCGAAACGTTACGGGGCTGGTAGTCGGCGAGGCCACGGATGACGTCGCGGATGGGTCGGGCCGGCGGGAGGGGTTCCCAGGCGTCGAGGTCGAGGTCGGCGAGCAGTTCCTCTTGCTCCCAGCCGTCCCACTCGTCGTCGGGGCAGGTCACGGCGCGGTCCGGTCGAGGACCTCGTCGATGTGGTCGGCGTAGTGGACGGCGATTCCGTGTGGAGAGCACCAAGTGCGCATGTCCGCGGCGAGCGCCCGAACCGCGGCTATGCGAGCCTCTGCTGTGGCCGCCCCGGCCAACCGGCCAGACGACATCTCACTGATTGCAGCGTACTTCTGCTCGGTGGTGTGGCCGTCCCACTGGGCGCGCGGGTCGTCGGAGGTGACGCGTTCGACGTGCCGGTAGAGGTCGGCGTCGCGGGGGTGGATGTGCCAGGACAACTGCCGCCCGCCGGCGGTGATGTACAGGATCTGCCAGCCAAGCTCCTCGACGTCGGCGGCCGGGGCGATGACAGCGGGGTGGATGGTGGCGAGCCACGCGGTGAGGTGAGCGCGTTCGCGGTAAGCGCCATCACGCTCTGCGTTGGCGGTGCGAAGTTGGGCGTAGGCCTTGAGGGTCTCCGTGTTGCCATCCTCCGCCACTCGTGCAGCGCGGGCGGCCTGTCGGCGGGCCTCGACGATCGTGGATTGCCAGGCGGCTTTGGCGTACTGGTGCTTCTTGCCAGCTTCGACTGCGGTGCCGAACCAGAGAGACACCGCCTGCTGGGCACTGTCGCGTTCCGTTATGAGCAGGGCGAGAAGCCTGCGAAGCCGGCCGAGTTCGTCCTCGGCGGCGCGGAGTTGCTGGGCAAGCTGCTGCTGGTAGGCGCTGGTCACGCTGCCCTCCGAGGCTGGTCGAGGATGGTGTGGAGCTGCCGGACGAGGGCCTGCGCCGCGGCGAGTCGATCGGCGCCGGCCGCGAGGCCGAGTTGGCCGGTGCGATAGGCCAGGACAACCGTGTTGGTGCGGTCGCGAGCGCCGAGCTTGCGCCGGGCACTGGTGACACGGTGGAGCACGGCCTCACGGCCGATGCCGAGGCGTCTGGCGATCCGGTCGGTGGTGTAGCCCTCAGCGACGAGTTCGAGGACAGCGATCTCGGCGGTGTTGAGGAGGGCTCCGGGGGGTCCGCTTCGGCTCATCTCTGGCGCTCCCATTGCTGTTCGAGGAGGGCGATCTGCTGATCCAGGTACTCGTCGGTGATAGGCGGCGGCACGTAGATCAGGGCCCGGGTGGGGTTCTGGGTGGTGGCTGCGATCCAGAGGATGCTGACGATCGAGCCGGGCCCGCAGGTGGCTAGGACGATCCAGGCGGTCATGTGCGTCTCCGGGGGTGGAGTGCGAGGAGGGTGGCTGTGAGGCCGGCGCCTGCGAGGGCGCCGGCCAGGACGAGCCACGGGCTGACGGTCACGCGGTGCGCGGGGCGTCGGCCCAGACGATGCGGGTGTGGCCGCCGTGGCCGTGGATGTGGATCGCGTCCGCGATGCTGGCCCAGTTGACGGTGGAGGGGCGGTCGCCGGTCCAGCGGATGGTGACGGTGCCGTCCGGCCACTGGACGCCGTGGGCGATGATGCCGGTGCCGGAGATGCCGGTGATGTCGGTGTCGCGCTGGAGGTGGAAGAGGCGGGGCTGGGTGGGCTGGTTGGCGAGTTGGATGGCCTCGTCACGGGTGCGGGCACCGAGCGCCCGGCATGCGCGGGCGATGGTGTTGCGGACGTCGGCCTGGTCGGTGCCGAGGGCTTGGGCAATCGACCACGGGGTGCAGCCCTGGGCGGTGTAGCGGAGGACGTCGGCTTCGTGCGGGGTGAGGGGGCGGGTCACGGTGGTCTCCTTGGGTTAGGGCCGCCCGCGGGTGCGGGCGGCGTTGACGGGCGTCAGCGGGGCGTCAGCAGCCCTCGGGGTCGACGAGCTGGAGGCCGAGGGCTTCGCGGTGCTCGTCGTCGAGCAGCAGGGCGACGGGCCGGCCGTCGCCGGTGAGGCAGCAGACGATGGTGTCGTCGCCGGGGGTGCTGGGGATGACGGTGCGGTCCCAGCGGACGACGAGCGGGTCGTTGGTGGTCGTGGCGAAGGCGGCGGCGGTGCGGCAGGGCCAGGGGCGGGTGATGTGGCCAATGTGGCTGCACTCGGTGCAGATCTGCTGTCCGCCGTGGTCGCGCGGCTGGTGGAGCTGCCGTACGGTGGCGAGCTCGGCGCGGAGGCGTTCGCCCTCCTCGACGGCGGTCCGGTAGCACTCGGCGTTGGACCGGGCGACGGCGGTGATGGTGCCCAGCTCGGTGCTGAGGTTGACGAGGGCGGTCCGGTGCTGGTCGACCTCGAGCTGCACGACGGCGAGCACCCACTCGGTGATGGAGTCGGCCCACTCGCCGATGCGCTCGCGACCGGGCTCGTCGTGCAGTTCGGCGTCCTGGAGGCCGATGAGCATGGCGGGTCGGATGGCCGCGTCGATGCGGTCGCGGAGGCCTGCGGGCGGCGGGGTGTCGGTCACCGGGCACCGCCAGCGCACGGCCTCTCGGTGGCGCCGCCGTACAGGTAGCCGCGGTTGTCGAGGACGGCCTCGTCGCAGGCGGTGCAGGTCCAGCGGGTAACGGCGGTGATAGCGGCGGGCGGGTCCCATTCGAGCTGGTGGGTGTCGAGGACGGTGCTGCTGGGCGGGGTGGCCATGGCGAGTCTCCGTAGTGGGGGTGCGCGGGGGCGTGGACGGGCGGTCGGGTGCCGTCCGGCCCTGGTGGTCCGGTGTGGGGCTGTTCGCGCGTCAGGCGGGCCGCGTGGGGCCGCTGGGGGCTAGTAGCCGCCGTCCTGGGCGATCGGGATGCGGCGGGCGGCCGAGCGGAGTCCGGCACGGTAGCGCTCGGGGGTGGCCGGGTCGTCGTGGAGCTCCATGAGGTCGAGGGCAATCGCGGACCGGACCTCGGCGCGGGTGACGCTCAACCGCTCGACCTCGGCCTCCAGCCGGCGGGCCTCGGCGAGCAGTTGGTCGACGACAGTGTGGGTGGGGGTCCACCGCGGCTGGTTGAGCTGAGCCTGGATGGCGTCGAGGTCGAGGGGCTGGTTCATCGGGCGTCCTCGGGGTGGTCGTAGTCGTGCAGGGCGTGGTGTGCGGCGTGGGCGACGGCGAGGCAGCGGCGCTGCTGCCGGGGACCGAGGTGCACGGACAGCAGGGGGCCGAGGTATTCGGCGAGGTGGGCGATTCGCTCCGGCGGGAGGAACGCGGTGCACGCGTAGTCCGGGTAGGCGGCGCAGTCCTCGCAGCGGCATCCGGTCTCGGTGTGGTCGGTCAGCGTGCCGCTGCAGTCCGAGCAGCGGCAGCGCGGGCACTGGTCCGGCGGGGCGGCGGTCACTCGACGCCGTCGCGGGCCCACTTGGCGATCTGCTCGCTGGTCGGCTCGATCCAGTAGGTGATGCCGTGGGGGCACCGGAGGCCGTCGTTGGTGTAGGGGCCGGCGACGAGCGGGGGCTCGGTGCTGACGGTGATTTCGGTGGGCTGGTCGCCGCAGACCCTGGCCCAGCGTTCGCGGAGGTCGTTCTCGCACTGGTGGGTGAAGGTGGCGGGGGTCATCGGGCGTCGGTCTCCTCGGTGATGGTGTTCGTGCCGGTGTCGCCAGTCGTGGTGTTGGTCCAACTGGTCCAGGCGAGGCTGTGGCCGTGGCGGAGGCCGGTGTTGCAGCCGTACCGGACACGCCGGCCGAGGGGCGGCGTGCGCCCTCGGATGGTGCAGCCGCAGGCGAGGGTGATGCGGAAGTCGAGGTGGCGCAGGGGACGGGGCACGGCGCTCTCCTCAGGGGGGGGGAAGTTGGGGCTTGATAGTTGAGCGCATCAGTGGGTGTTGCGGCGCAGCAGGACCATTCCGGTGCGGCGGTGCGCGACGATCACGTTCGGCCCCTCGGCCTGCCAGTGCGTGACGGACGAGAACGGGACGCAGATGGCGATCAGCGCGAGTCGGGCCCAGATCGGCAGGTCGTGCGGGGGCTGGGTGGCGAGGCTGGTGACGATCGGCGGCATGTCAAGCTCCTAAGCGGTGAGAGTGGGCGGCTGTTGGGTTCGGCCGCCGGGCCAGTTATGGGGCGCTGTGCGGTCAGGCCTGAAGGGCCGCACGCAGTTGCTTGCAGGCCTCGCAGGTGACGTCCGCGAGGTGCTTCGCGAACCGGGTCTCCGCCCAAGTCCGGTCATTGCCGGTCAGGGCACCGCACAGCGTCTGAGAGCCGTTCTCGCTGGCGCTGTACTTCACCCGGTAGAAGGTGTTGCCGCGCTTCCGGGCGATGCGCCTGCGGATGTGGACCTCGCTGGCCAGGGAGGCGGCGCTACGCTCCTCCTGCTCCCGTCGCTGGTCGGCCAGGATCCGCTCGACCACCGTGCGGGCTTCGTCGTCCGTGGTGACGTTCTCGAATGCGGCGCGGAGTTCGTCGTCGGTCATCGCAGGCTCCTAGGCGGCGAGGGCGAGGCGGGTGAACAACTCGACAGCGGTCAGTGCTGGCCGCGGGTTCGGTAGTCGAGGCCGAGGCGCGTGCCGATGCGGATCTCGACGCCGCGCCGCATGTAGAGGGCGTAGCGGTGCTCCTCGGTGCCGGCCGCGGAGTCCATCACGCGGCGGTGCCAGTAGTCGCGCAGGCCGAGGTCGTCCTGGATGTCGTGGTCCCAGCCGTCGTGCGGGCCGGGGGTGCAGATGTAGGCGGTGCCGAAGGCGAGGATCTGGGTGGCGGTCACGTAGTTCTCCTCAGCGCGGGCGGTGTTCGGGCGGGCGGTCGGGGTGGCGGTGAAGTTGGTCTACGCGCACTCCGCGAACAAGGCCTGCGAGATCAGGCCGGCGGTGGCCTTGTAGGAGCGGAGGCCGGCGAGCAGCGCGGGGTTGGTCGGCGCGTACACGTGGACGCGGATCCACCGGCCGGTCGTGCGGTGCCGCACCCACGCCTTCGGCGCGTCCTGGCCGTCGTTGGCGGCGCGGTAGGCCTTGGCGACGTGCCGGCCATACCAGGAGGCCTGGCCGTCCGGGAGGGTGATGCCGAGGCGGTCGAGCATGTCGCCGGTGCGGATCGCGCCGCGCAGGTCGCCGTTGAGGGTGGCGTAGCGGATGTCCTCGCCGAGGCCACGGACGATGGTGATGACGCGGCGGATGGCGTTGATGGTGCGGCGCATGTTGTGCTCCCGCTTTGCGACTTGGTCCGGCCTGCTGCCGTTCCTTGTAGCTACAAAGCTACGCCTCTCGTAGCTACAAAGCAAGGCGATCGACCAAGATTTTGTAGCTACGACGTGGTGGCTGTGCCATTGCTGCTCGTAGCTACGAACCGCTACCCTGCAACCATGACCAACGAGACCCCGCCAGACGAACTCGCACCCCGGCAATTCCGCGCCTGGACAAGCGAGTGGAACGCCTTCGAGGACGCCACCAAGGCCATCCACCCCAAGGGCCGCAGCCCACGCGCGGCAGTCCTTCGCGACTTCATGCTCTGGTACATGCGCAGGCCTGGAGCCAAACTGCCGGACCGCCCCGCGGCCGGCCCCTGGTCTGCGCCCCGCGAGGAGAACGCCCCCACCGCCAAGTAGCCCGCCCCGCCCCGCAAGCCGCCGGCCCAGTGCGCCGAGCGGCCCTTCGCGCTGCCCGCACCCGGTCATCGCTCCGCCTCGAAGCGTCGCACCGGTATGTCGGCCGCCTTCGCGCGCCGTACACAGTCCGCCGTGCCGCGACTGCCCGGCAGCAGGAACGCGAGCACCAGCCGCGCGCCAGCGTCGACCATCGCCTGATTCCGCCGCGGACCAGCGGCCCGGCCGTACCGCACCCAGTCAGCCGGCCACGCCTCCACCTCGACACCAGCCCGCTGCGCCCATGCCGCGGCCATCGCATCCGCACCAGTCGGGCAACCGCCATGCACGATCACGATCGGCCGGAACACCAACGCCGCACCCAACGCCCACTCCAGCTGGGCCCGGTCCGACCAAGCCCGCGAACCGGTCACCAAGATCCGCGACACCATCACGACCGAACCCCCACCGCAGCGCACCGGATGCACGAGAACCCCACCGGCGGCGACCCGAAACAGATCCCACACGCCGGCAACGCCTCGCCATCGCCTGCGGCCAACAGCACCAACTCCGGCGCCCAGTCCAACCAAATCAGCAGGCTCAGCAGCAGATTCGAGTCCGGCGCACCACCGCGGGTCATCCGGCTGAACGCCCCCGACGTCGTCCCCAGAACCGACGCCAACCTGCGCCGCGACCAACCAAGCTCCGCAAGCCGCCCGTCGACCAGCTCCAGCAGCCGCACTGCATCCAGCCGATACGCCGTCACCGCAGCACCCCCGCATCCACCAGACGCACCGCATGCAGCGTCACCGCCGCCGCACCGCCAGCCACCGGCCGGCACCACACACCCGCCGGCGCCCCGCACCGCCGACACACGACCGCGACCCCCGGGTGCCGCTCCATCAGCAGCTCCCGCGCGTGCTCGTCCCGCACCCGCTCAGCATCCCGAATCGACCGGCGAAGCTGCGCCCCGGCACCCGCCAGGCAGGCCATGAGGTGCTCCACGCCCCGCCGAAGGTCTGCGGCCTCGACCGGCGTCAGGAACCGGCGCTCCGCGATGCCGAGAAGCTCCGTGAGGCGGGCCGCGGACGGTGGGGGAGCGCTCGAATGAGTCGTCAATCTCGAAGGTGCGATGGCGCTGTCCGCCATGATGGCCTCAAATCGGGGCGAGAAGGGGGCGGGAAGGGGCTGTGATGATGGGTCTGGAGTGATTGCCTGAGGCTGGGGTTACCGCGCCTCTATGTGGCATTGAGGGGCTTTTCGAGAGTCGGCACCCCAGCCGGCCACCGCAGCGCAACCAGGTCATGACCGTTCAACACGCGCCTCAACAGTCACGACGTTCGCGCCATGCATCCCTTCGGCTGGGATGGCTGCCTGCGCTGAGTCGGCGACCGGTCGGGGTGCGGCAGGGGGTGCTGGCCCTGGCCTGGCAGTGCTGAACGGGGCAGGGGATGGCCCACTCGGGTGGGCGGTTGCCGTGGCGGCGCAGGCCCGGGGGCATTGGGGCACCCATCAGGCGGCGCTGTTCACGGCGTCTACGCGAGTGCCGTGGTAGCCGGCCATGCGCCGGCCGGACGGAGTCTTGCACGGCTTGTGGACGTCAGCGCGGCAGTTCGGGTTCGGGCAGCTGACGTCCCGAGCGCTGCGGACTCGGGTGGTGGTCGACGTCTCCCACGCCTCCGGGATGTCACGGCCTGCGGTCAACTCCAGCACCGGGCGCGGGAAGCCGACATTCGGTAGCTCGGGCGGCCGGCTGCCGTTGATGACGGCGGCGATCTGGGCGCGCAGGTTGCGGGTGAACTGGGCGCTGGTCTCGCCGGGGTTGGGCTCGTACCGGAAGTAGTCGAGCTTGCTGGTCCTGGCGCGCTTCACCTCGGTGATGATCTCGGCCGGGGCGATCCAGGGCTGACGGCGGGCGATCTCGATGACGGCTTCCTTGCAGGCGTCGAGTTCGTAGTCGCCGAGGAGGTCGTGCCAGGCGTCGGGGCTGTATTCGTCGAACCTTTGCTGGGGGCACAGGGCTCGGACGTAGCGGACGAGGATGACGGCTTCGGTGTGGTTCACGATGCCTCCTGCTGGTCCTTGGTGATGGCACGGTTCATGGCCCGGTCGAACCATGCGTCGGTTTCTTGCTGTTGGCGGGATTGCGTGCCCGTGGTGCGGGTGCCTCGTTCGGCGGCGCGCTTGTGGTCGTCGCGGATCCACTTTTGCCAGGCGTCGGGCCAGGACCGGCGGCGTGCGCCGGTTGCCCGGTAGTGGGAAGTGAACTGGGCGGTGGAGTGGTCGATGTCGATCAGGTCGGCGTAGCCGTCGCGGTGTGCCCAGCGGCGCATGCCGTCTGTGATGGTGAAGTCGTCGGGGATCGAGGTGAGGCCGTCAGGCCGGCGGGCGGGCGGAGCGGAGTGACCGCGGACGACCAGCTCGCGCGCGCCCGCGCGCTCCTCTCTCCCTGCTCCCTGCTCCCTGCTCCCTGCTCCCTGCTCAGGGGTGAGGATCTCCTGAGTGTCTCCGGTGGTCCTCCCGACATCCTCATGAGGATTTCCCGAGTGCCCGTGACCTGCCGTTTCAGTGTCTTCGCCGTGGTCGATGCCGATCTGGCCGGGCATCTGGATCACAGTGGCCGTGGAGGTCTCCGAATCGGTCTCGGAGGGCCTTTCGGAGGCCCTCTCCGGTGCGCTGGAACGGGCCGGAGAGGACTTCGTGAGATCCTCACGAGACTTTCGTGAGCGTCGAATGATCCGGGGCGGATTCGCCCTGCGCCACTCGTCGAACGGGCCTGGCTCACAATCCGGGCACGGGGGAACGCGCGGCTTCCCGGGGTGCTGAGGCTTCTGGTGCTCCGCCCAGCTGGGGCAGTGCAGGTAGGGCTTCCCGTCGACCTCGTACCGGCATACGGGCCCTGAGTCGGCCATGGTCTCCAGCCAGCCGTCCACCACGTCCGGGGTGACGTGCCGGTCGCGGGGGAAGCAGTCGGAGGCGATGAGGAGTTCGTCGTCGACGCCGCGCCCGTAGTCGTCGAGGTAGCCCCAGAGCAGCACGAAGAAGTAGCGGACCTCCATCGGCCACGAGGACACGGTGATCGATGTGCGCAGCTCAGGCTTGATCGAACGGATACGCGCCATCAGACCCGCGCCCCCTTCCGGGTGTTGCAACTGGTGCAGAGCACTTGGAAGTTGTCGATGGTGTCCGGTCCGCCGAGTGACTTCGGGTGGATGTGGTCGATCTCAAGGCCTCGGTACAGGGGCCTCCCGGAACTTGCGCGGGGCACGCAATCGCCCGGCGACCATCCGCAACCCCTGCACTGCCAACCGTCGCGCTGCAGGACTTCGGCGCGGACACCGTGCGGCGCGGCCGGCGGCGGGGCCTTGGCAACTGCCTCGGTCAGCTCGATGGAGGCGATGCCCCGCAACGCGATCGAAGCTGAGTTGGCAAGCGCGTCATAGGCGGCGGCCACGACACGCGGCTGTCCACCAATCCCCGCGTGCCTGAAGTAGCCATTGACGAAGAGCTCGTCATAGTCATCGTCCACCGTGACGAAGCCACGCTCCGCCAAGGCACCCAGCGTCTGGCGTAGGGCAGCGTCGCTGAGCGCCTTCGCCTTGGATGCCCATCTTTTCAGCGTGAGCGGGAGCAGGCCGGCATGGTTGAGGTTCGGCTGCGAGATCAGGAACAGGTACAGGCGCTGCTGTTCCTGAGTCAGGGCGAGGAAGTCGCCGTCCTCCCAGACGCTGGTGAGGATGCGGCCGTGGCCACGTGCCATGCGGGGCTCTTTTCGGAGGGATGTTCGGACAGGGAGTTGAGGGCTCCGGGGCGGCGGTAACGGCGATCAGAAAGGGGGCTCGGGGCTGCCCTGCTGCGGCGCGCCCCAACCGCCACCCTGGCCGGGGCCGTTGCTGGCCCACGGGTCGTCGCTCCGACCGGCCTGCTGCGCTCCTCCCTGGCCGCCGGACCGGTTGGCCCGGGTGACCTTCGCGGTCGCCGAGCGCAGGCTCGGCCCGACTTCTTCGACGTCGACCTCGAAGACGGTGCGCTTCTCGCCCTGCTTGGTCTCGTAGGAGCGCTGGTTGAGTCGGCCCTGCACGATGACGCGCATCCCCTTGGTGAGGGACTCGGCCGCGTTTTCCGCCGGCTGGCGCCACACGTTGCAGGTAAGGAACAGCGCCTCGCCGTCCTTCCACTCGTTGCTCTGGCGGTCGAAGGTGCGCGGCGTCGAGGCGATGCGGAAACTCGCGACCGGGACACCGGACTGGGTGAACCGCAGCTCCGGGTCGTCGACGAGGTTGCCGACAAGGGTGATCAGGGTTTCTCCAGCCACCGGGACTCCTTGCTATCAGGGTTGGAGGCCTGCTCGGCGCAGACCTTGTGGGAGGGGCGGGACCGCTCGTCCCGCAGGTGGGTGAGGTCGCCGCAGTACCGGCACGGCCTGGCCTGATGCGCCCAGTGGGAGCGGTCGCCCCAGGCCAGGAGCACGGTCATGCCGCGGCTGCGAGGCGCCGCTTCCTGCTGAGGGTGACGCGCTGAGTGGGGGTGCGCCCGCCCTTGATCCCGTACCGGCTCTTGGCGTCCTTGCTGCCCTCCCGGTCCAGAGCGTCCCGCAGACAGGCTGCGGCGACAGGGCAGCGCAGGCAGTAGCCGCGAGCCTCCTCGACCTGCGCCGCGCCTTCCGGACTGCTGTAGGAGACGGGGTAGAAGAGCTCAGTGTCGGCCTTCTCGACCCAGCAGGTTGCGAGCGCCTCCCAGCTCATCGCTGCTCCGTGCGGTGCCCGCGGATCCCGTCCGGCCACACGGCCTTCGTCAGCGCGGCACGGTGGGCGGCCGGCATGGTGGCGATCGGGTGGTCGAGGTGGTCCCGGCCAGCGGCCATCAGCACGACGGCGTCAGCCAGGTTGTCGTCGCCCCCGGTTGACCAGGAGGGCCAACGGCGGGCGACGGCGTCGACGACGGCGGACTTGGCGACGGTGCCCTTACCGGTCGCGTATAGGGCGCGCTGGTTGGGAGTGAGAAGGCCGACCGGGATGCCCCCGGACTGAAGTCGCCGGTAGACCTCCCACCAGAGCCACGCGCGTTCGTGGCTCGCACCCCCCGCGCGGGAGGGCGCGGGGAGTTCGAGGACGACGAGATCCGGGCGGCCGATGTCCTGGGTGATCTGGTCCCGAAGATCAACGAGCCGGCGCAGTCGCTCACGGTGCGGGAGCTTGCTGAACTCGCGGCCCTTCTTCTTGCGATCGGGGTAACCGACCGCCTCGCACCAACCCCGAGATGAGGCGATGCCGGTGCCGGTGGAGCTGTAGCTGCCGATGGCGAGGTCGAGGCCGATGACGGTCGGGCCGTGGGCGAGGGCGCCGCTGGGCGACGGCAGGACGGTGGCGGGGTCAGTCATCTCGGGTGCTCCAGGCGGTGATGGAGAGGACGATGAGGGCGAGCGCGGCGGTGGCGAGGGCTGCGGTGACGAGCCCGTACCAGGCGTGGTCGCCGGTGAGGTGGCGAAGGAAGCGGCGGATCACGAGTGGCTTCTGCGAGCAGCGGATGGGCGGAGATGGGTGTAGATCTGGATCGCCTGGACGCCGGTGTGGACGGTCAGCGCGAGCGCCAGGACGAGCGCGGTGGTCACGCCGCGACGGATGCTGCGGCGGGCAGCGTGGCGCCAGCGGCCTTGGCGAGGTCGCGGTAGTGCTTCTCGTGGACGTCCTGCAGCGCGGACAGCTCGCGCTTCAACTCCTGGTTCTCGGCCACCAGCGCCCCGTTGACGAGCTCCGCCCGGACCAGCCGCCGCGCGTAGGCCGAGCAGTCGTCGCTGATCCGCTCGCAACGGGCGAAGCATTCGGCGAACTCGCTGAGGGACGCGCTGGCCCGTAGGTTGAGCTGCGCCACACGGCTCTCCAACCAGGCGATGCGTTCGTCCTTCTCGGCCATGAGCTGCCGTGTCCTACCGAAGATCAGCACGGGGATTCCTCCTGGAGGATGTCGGCGGGGGTGATCAGGCTGAGCGCGCAGGCCAAGCCGACCGCGTGGGCGGCGTTTTCGGCCTTCAGCACGACGAGGACGGCCCGCAGGTGCAGTCGTACGTCCCGCACACCGATCCCCAGTCGGGCCGCGGTCGTTGCGGGCTGCTCGCCGCGGGCGCAGCCGAGCAGGACAGTGTGCTGCTGCGGCGTAAGGACGGCGCGGCGCCGGGCTCGGGCCAGGCTCATGAGGTCACCCCCGCCGGCACAGCGTGCAGCGGCCACGACCCGTCGACTACGGCGTCCGGGTCCCGCTTGTCGCCAGCCTTCTCCGACCGGAGCCAGGACTGCAGCGACGCCGCGTCCTCAGCAGCCCAGAGGACCTGGCGGCGGTGCAACTCGTCGATGTCGCACGCGAGGTCGTCGAACCGGTCGTACGGGCCGCGCCGGTTCCGCAGCGCATGCACCCAACTCGGGCGCTCGTGACGGGGCTTGTGTGCGATCACGCCCATCACCCACGCGACCTGCGCCGACTTGTGCGCGTCGTATTCGGCGCCGTGGGCCTGCTCCTCGTCCCAGACCAGCACGTTGTCTTGCCCGTACGTCTCGACGGCGGTGCGCAGCTGGTAGGCGCCCTGAGTCGCGGAGACGCGACGCCGGAACGGGGCGGCGTGCCGGTCGAGGACCATCGTGTCGATCACGCGGGTCACCGGGCCAGTGACCTCTTCCAGGGCGGCACCTTGGTGGCGGAGCAACTCGTGGTTCAGGAGGTTGAGGTCGTAGCTTCCGATGTTGTGGCCGACGAGCGGGATCCCCACGCCCACGGCCTCGGTGACCGCCTTGGCGATTTCGGCGATGGCCGGTCCGGCGGGCTGTCCTGCGGCGGCGAGGTACTCGTCGGTGAGTCCGTGGACGGCGATCGCCTCGGGCTCCTGCGGGACACCAGGGTTGATCAGCCAGGTGCGTCGTTCGGTCGGCATGCCGCCGCCGAGGTGGATGAGCGCGCAGGAGACGATGCGCGCCGTGTGCGGGTCCTTGTCGCTTGCCTCGAAGTCGAGGGCGGCCAGGCGGCCGAGGTGCCACTTCACCGCGCGCCTCCTCGGGCCGGGATGATGACGCGCAGGTGGATGCTGTCGTCGGCGGTGTAGTCGTCGACCAGCACGAGGCCCATGAACGCGTCCAGGTCGCGCGGCTTCACGGTGTGGATAGTCGTGCCGATTACGTTGACGAGCAGGTGCCCGATGATCGCGGCGAGCTGGTCGTTCTCCCCACGCACGTGCGCCATCTCCTCGCGCACGGTCGGCTCGGAGGGAACGTACTCGGCGAGCTGGGCGCGAACCCGGGCCAACTCATCCCGGAGCGCGTCCATGCTGGTCGGCGGAAGGGCGAGAACAGTCACTTGGCGCCGCCCTTCAGCCAGGCCAGGAACGTCCGCAGCTCGGCGGCGCTGGCAGAGCCGGGCATCGTGCCCCCGTTGCGCTCGGCGAACTCCTTCTCGGTGACATCAGTCGTCCAGCCCCGGCCGCCGGCCGCCGCCATGATCTGGAACCACACCTCGGTCGGGTCCTGGTCGTCGACGATCTCCGGCTCGATTACCTCCTCGGCCTCGGACGCGTCCGTCACGGACGCAGGGGGTGGCGGGCTGAATTGGGTGAGCACCCCGCGCAGCGCGGCGTCCATCTGCGGGGTGAGGTGCCCCTTGTCCCGCGCCGTCCGGGCGATGGCCTTGACCGCCTCGGCATCCCGCGAGAGCTTCGCGAGTGCCACGTAGTCCGGTGCCGGAGCGGCCGCGATCGCGGCCCGCTCGGACCCGCCCGCGGTCACCTCGACGGCGCCGCGGATCTGGCCGGACATCAGCTCCGTAGGGGAGATCTCGACGTCCAACGTCGGCACCATGAACCTGTTCGTGCCCCGGTCGGTCACCACCGACTTGGCCTCCATGCCAAGCCAGCCCGCCACGTACCCGCCGACCTGCGCCAGCAGTTCGGCCGCCGGCGGCAGCTCCACCGCCGCGTAGTAGCCCTTCGAGACGAGCAGCCACTGGCCCAGCGCCGGCAGGTCCCGCAGCATCACGTTCACGCGGGTGGTGATCGAGCAGTCCCGCTTCTCCGGGTTGCACAGGCACGACCGGTCGAGCTTGTGCTCGGTGACACCGTCGCACCGGCGCACGCACTTGCTGCCCTGGTACAGCTCGTACCACTGCGACACGGCGTCGGCCGGGGGGACGAGGACCGGCAGCCGGTCGACGGTCGAGTACACCTCGAACTCGGTGGGACCGCCGTTCGCCGGGGTCCACGGCCGTACCTCACCGCCGTAGAGGCCGGCGACCTGCTCCAGGATCGGACGCGACGGCGACGTGAACCGGAACTTGTCGAGCTTGGCCGGGCGCTTGGACGGCCGGCCGTTCTTGCCGGTGCCGCCCGTTTCGACGGTGTGGCCGATGCGGATCTCGCCGAGCTGCCGCATGCGGCGCTGGAGGTTCAGGATGGGCATCAGGCAGCCCTCTTCTCGATGTGGGCCGGCAGGCTCAGAGCCTCTCCGACAACGCTCTTGGACAGGCCGGACACCCACTCGGCGGCCTGCTGTACGACACGGAACGCGGCGAACACATCGTCGTCGCAGACGACCGGGATCAGCCGGTAGCCCTCCGGGCGCAGGTGCAGCACGACGCCCGTGGTGTGGACGGCGGGCATCGGAACCGTGGTGCCGTCCCGCATCCATGCGATCTCGGCACGGCGGTACGCGCTCATCTGCAGCGCGGCCTCGGGGTAGACGCCCTTGACGTCCAGCTCGCCTCCGGTCTTGGTGTCGCCGATCAGCGCGACGCTGGCGGGAGCGCCGACCATGGCGGAGATCAGCGGGGACCGCAGGAGGTAGTCGAGGGTGCCGGCATACCCGAACTCGGGGCTGCCGACGACCATCTCCGAGGCCTCGAAGGTGACCTGCCAATCGGTGACGAACCGCACGAAGTGCTGCAGGAACGGGGCGAGTTCCGGATCGTTGACCAGACCGGTGGGGACCGGCTCGCCGAGAACGTGCGCCTCGATGATGCGGTGCACCGCAGAGCCCACCTCGGCCCGCTCGTCACGCTTGCGCAGCGCCGCGCGGCTCAGCCAGTCCCGTTTCTCCGCCCGCTCGTCCGAGCGCAGTGAAGAAGCAACGAGTGAGGGGAGGTTGTCGAACGCGCAGTCCGCGACGACGCCGGCGGCCCAGCGGGAGAGGACGTCGCCTTTGGTGGAGCCGAGGCTGAGGATGGTGGTGACGCGCCGGTACTTGGCGCCGGTGACCTTGTCCCGGTACCAGCCGGCGGATGGCCGCGGGATGCGGTCCGCTCCGGTGGGCTGCGGGGTGGTCTTCCGGCGCCGCCCGGCGACCGGGGCCGAAGCCCCGGCCGGCACGGTGATCGTCATCGCTGCGCCACTCCCTCGCTGATCCGCTTGACGTCCTCGGGCGAATAGCCGAGCGCGTCGTCGAGCTGGCGGCGCAAGCCGTCGCGGTCGCGACGGATCCGCTCGACCTGCTCGCGCAGCCGAGCGTTCTCGTCCTGCTGACCCCTGTGTGCGGAGCGGAGGGCGGCGTGGACGTCGGCGGCCGACGTCTCGGCAGCCGCGGTGCGTGCGGCAAGTCGCCCATTCACCCGGCCCTGCTCCAGCAGGTCAGCCTCCAACCCGCGGACACGGTCGCGGAGTCGGGTCATTGCGGCGGCCGTCTCGGCCTTCTCACGGCGGGAGACCCACGGCATCAGGCGGCCCTCCCGTCCCGCTGGTGGGGAAACGCCGGGCCGAGCGCGTTCCGCAGCACCTCGACCAACCGCCGCGCATCTGCCGCCGCGTACCGGGCGTCCGTACCACCCAGCCGCGCGAGCAGCTGCTCGATCATCGCGTCCTGCTCGGGGCCCGACGCCTCCGCGATCGTCACCAGCTCGGCCGCGACCTCGTCCGGGTCCTCGGCCATTTCCCCGGCGAGCCCGCGTACCAGCGCGGACACGAGCGGGTACGCGTCGATCGTCACGCCGAGGAACTCCCGGCGCACCCACAGCGGGTACGGGCCGTTGATCCGCTCGGCCGGCCGCCGGAGCAGACCCGCCGCGTCCAGGACGGCGGCGATCTCCTCGGGTGTGCCCGTGGTGTTGGCGATGAGGACGGCTGCGCGGCGCGCGACCGGGTTCGTGGGAGTGTTCATCAGGTACCGCCGTCCTGGGAGTCGGTGGCGGGGACGGCCTGCTGGCCCTTCGCCCGCGTGAGGATCTGATCGGTCGAGGGCCGCACCCACGCGTGCCCGTCGACCGGGAGCACCCCGTCCTGCATGTGCTCGCGCCACGGAACCCCGCAGCGCGCGCACGCGTCCGGCCCGGGGCTCACGCGACCCACCCCATCCGCCGGGCGTTCGCGGCTTCACGCATGCGGATCGCCCGCAGCCGTGCCTCCGCCGGGCACAAGTGCCGCACCAGCCGCGTATCCGGCAACTCCTCGAACTCGCCACTCTCGGCCGTCAACGCGACCTGCACGCCCGGTAGTTCGACCAGCGCCGGCAGCAACACCTGCCAGTGCAACCCGCCGAGCCCGTACAGCTGACCGTCGACCCGACGCTCGCCACGACTCGCAACCGACGCCGACCCGCACCGCAGCGCGTCATACCAGGCACTCAGGTCGGTCACCGACCGCACAGCCAATTCCACCCTGGTGCCATCCAGCGAAACGGAGACCTCCGACACCCCGGCGTCCGGCACCCGGGCCGCCAGCACGGCAAGCTCTGCATGCATCGCGGCCACGTCAGCCGGCCGGTCCGTGGGCATCCAGCCCAAGACCGACACGTCCACCGCCTGGGTGCTCACGCGGCACCTCGCAACGCGGCCACGATTGCGAGCGCGGCGGCCTGGGCGCTCGCCGCGTGGGTGCAGCGGGTGCCGACCTGGGCGTCGAACGAGCCGTCCGCCAGCTCCAGGACAACGCCGGCCAGGAGGTGGGAGGGAGTGAGCAGGGCCCAGAACCGTCCCGTAGGGGTCTGCCCGGGGGTCACCCACAGGAGGGTGCCGTCGATGACGACGTCCGCGACGGCCGTCACCTCGGCAAGATCGGTCAGGGAATCGATGTTGGTAGGCTGTTTCACGGCCTGCCCTCCTTCGTGTAGGAGTTGGTGGGTCGGGGCCGTCCCTGGTTTGGCGCCAGAGGGACGGCCCGATAAGGCATGTCAGGCCGCCACGGGCGGCTCACACCGGGCTTCGGCAGCGCGGCGCGCGCGCACCCGCTCCATGGCGGGTGCGAGGGTCGGCCGAAGTCCGGCCAGTAGTTCGGGAGTTGGCGGCGGCGCTGCTGCTACTCGGCGGTGAATTTCAGCCACAGTCGTCGCGCCGAGAATCGCCAGGCGTTCGGCCCGGGTCATGCCGCCTCTCGCGTGGAGAAGTCGTCCAAGCAGGCGCCGTATGCCAAGGCGATGCGGACGACGGTTGTGAACCGAGGCTCTCGCTTGCCACTGATTAGGCGGCTGAGGTGGCCTTTGTGCAGGCCGGTGCGTGCGGAGATCTGATCGAGGCTGACGTCGCCGGCCGCTGCTGCGATGTCGCGCACGGCGCTGGGGCGGAATGCTGACACGGTTCACCTCCTCGGCGATGCCGCATTCGTTGCTGCCTGACAACGAACCTAGCTGCAAAGTTGCTCACTGACAACATAGCTGGCTGGGAGAGTTGCGCCCTGGCAACAAGCTGACGCCTAGCCCCTGCCGCACGGACGGGAACGCATGTGCTCGAACGCGCCCAAAGGGGCTTGATGTGGTCGCGGCGACCAGTGGCGAGACCAGTACAGTTGTCAGCTGACAACTGCGCCCACCCGCGCTAACCTCCCGCTCATGAACGGGGCGAACCAGATGGACACAAGAGCAGCGGCAACGGCTGTCGCCGCCTACGTGCGCCACCATGCACCCGCCGCCGGCTACGACCTCGACGCGCGCGGTGAACAGACGCGACTGGCGCGCGACGCTGGCATGTCCCCCGCGTCACTCTCGCGAATGATGCGCGGCGAGCGAGTCCCCGAGCCAGCTGCCCTCTGGCCGCTGGCCGAGGCACTCAAGCGCCCGTATCTGGAGCTGCTCGTTGAAAGCGGCACCATTCCCGCCGAGTCGCTCGCGCATATGCTCGATCCGCCAGTAGCATCGACCCCTATCACGGCTGATGCTCTGGCTGACCAGTGGGGCGTGACCAACCACGCCGACCGCGAGTACGTCCGGGAATCACTCGACCGGCTCCGCGCCCTCGCCCAAACCCTCCGCAACAACCAGGACGAAGACCGAGCCGCCAACGGCTAACCCGGGGGGAACCGCATGACCGTCAAAGCGAGGCACTGGAACCTCCTAATCGCCGGCGTCGGCATCGCAGGACTCCTCATGCTCACCACGGAGGCAGACCCCGCCCTCGCCGGCATCCTCACCGGAGCGGCCATCGCGGGCATCGCCTGCCTCGTGGTGCTCGACCGACGCCTCGCCCAAATCGGCCACCAGAGCGACGAACTCGCGGAATCCCGAGCCCAGTACGAAGCCGCCCGCGCCACCCTCACCGGCCAGCGCGCGAGATTGCGCGCCGCGATGGAGGCCGAGCTGGCCCAACGTCTTGCAGAGATGGAGGACCGGCACAAGCATGAGCTGATCCGGTCCCGGGCCGATGGGTATGTCGAGGGAGCCACCGACGCACTTGCAGGACGACGTGTGGCCCCCGGCGGGGACCAGGCCGACGTCATTTCCCTCGCTGCGAGGCGGCAATCGTCCGCGCCGACTATCGACTCGACTCGGTGACTTCCTGTTCGGGGAATCCAGGCCACTCGGCAAATCCAGGCTCGCCAGCGAAGATCAACCCCACCCGCTGGCTCACGTCCTGATACCTGGACCGCCTCACAGCCGCCCGCCTGAGCTCCACCCTCACGATCTGCCTCAAGACGTGCCGCTGCTGGGCCAGATCAAGCTCCAGATTCCAGATCTCATCCACCTCGTCCGGAGACGCCGCGAGAAGCCGATCGAGCACCGGATCGCCAGCCGAAAGCAACTCCCGCACCCGCTTCTCGGCGGCCTGAATCGCCGGAATGAGGCCTTGCTCGAGAGCCGCGAGTGACGCGACCGACAGCTTCGGCAGGCAAGTAACGGGATCAAACTCGGTCGCCTGCTGACGTGCCTCCGCCAACTGCTCCGTCATGATTCGAGCCCGCTCACGCTCACGTTCCCGCTCGCCATCAGAGTCGACCCCCTGAAAGGCCAGTCGCGCCTCACCGGAGGAAAGCCAGGTCAGGGCGTTCTCCTCGACGAACGCGTCGAGATTCCTCTCCATGACCGTCATATGGTTTACCCGGCACCGGTACTGCGGCCCACGGCGATGCTGCGGCTGAGGGCCGCGGGCCTGCAGTCGGCCGCGAGTAAACTCGCCCTCCTCGCGGCAAACCGAGCACAGGGCGTCCCCAGTCAGTAGATGATTGATACCGCTCTCGTGAGTCGTCTGGCGACTCGGATCATCGAGGATCGCCTGCACGCGCCAGAAGACAGCCTCCTCGACAAGGCCCGTCCAAGCAGCCTTGTACTCGACGCCATGGTGCGTACGGATCCCAATGTAGGCCTTGTTCCGCAAGATCGCCCTGATGCCGGTTTCGGTCACCTTAGGGCGAAACGGGAGCACCAGCGGGACCAGCGACCTGAGACTCTTCCTCGCGTCCGCCAGGGCGAACAGCTCGACCAGTACGGGTCCCTCCTCGGGGTGGCCGACCTGATCGATCAGCTCGCCAGTCTCCGGGTCGTACACGCGCTTGTAGCCGAACGGTACCCACCCCCACATGCCCCCACGCTGGGCGGTAAGTCGGGCGGTTCGCTCGTTCCGCCCGATGATCGACTCGCCCTCCTCCTCGGATTGGACGGAGTCCCGGGTGAACTCCTTGAAGTCCGAAGGGACGCGCATGTCATAGACACGGCCGTCGTAGCACAGGAGAACGCCAGTACGGTGACATAGGTCGCGCAGAGCAACAGAGACGCCCAGGTTGCGGGAGATCCGGGAGCGCTCGGCGTACACGATGACATCGAACTTGCCGGCCTCGGCGTCCGCGATCATGTCCTCAAAGCGCTCGCGCACCTTCGTCGCCCGCCGCGTGGCGGAGCGATCCCGATCCTCATACCGGTCGACAACCTGCCAGCCGTGCTCGGCGCAGTTCGCCTCTCCAACAGCGAACTGGTCCCGGATCGAACGCCCGCGCTTGTGGCGGTCTTTCGAGGCCCGGCCATAGAGGACTGCGCGCAGTGCGCGCTGGGCCAATGCCTCGGATCGCGGCAGCGGGATCACGTTGCTCATACCGCGTCAGCATAGGTGCCTGAGCTGACTCCTGTACCCCCCTATACGAACGCCGCGTGTGCCGGGTAGGCGTGGTAGCAGTTCGTCCAGACCCGGCCGGCCTGGATGGCCCGGCCGGCCCGGTGCGCGGTGTTGACGTCCCGGGTCCAGACGCCGGCGCCGAGCCCGTACTGGGTGTCGTTGGCCAGCGCGACCCCCTCGTCGAAGCCGTCGAAGCGGGTCACCGAGACGACCGGGCCGAAGATCTCCTCCTGGAAGACCCGCATGCTGTTGACGCCCTCGAAGACCGTCGGTGTCACGTAGTAGCCGCCGGCCAGCGCGCCGCCGAGGTCCGCGCGCTCCCCGCCGAGCAGCACCTTGGCGCCCTCGGCCTGGCCGATCTCGAAGTAGGAGAGGATCTTCTTCAGCTGCTCGGCGCTGGCCTGGGCGCCGATCTGGGTGTCGGTGTCCAGCGGGTTGCCCTGGCGCAGGCCGCGCACCCGCTCCAGGCCGTCGCCCAGCAGCCGCTCGTAGACCGAGGACTCGATCAGCGCCCGGCTCGGGCAGGTGCAGACCTCGCCCTGGTTGAGGGCGAACATCGCGAAGCCCTCGACGGCCTTGTCGTAGAAGGCGTCCTGGGCGGCGGCGACGTCCGCGAAGAACAGGTTGGGGCTCTTGCCGCCCAGCTCCAGGGTGGCCGGGATCAGGTTCTCGGCGGCGGCGCGGGCGATCAGCCGGCCGGTGCTGGTCTCGCCGGTGAAGGCGAGCTTGCGGACCCGGGGGCTGGCGGCCAGCGGCGCGCCGGCCTCCTCGCCGAAGCCGGTGACGATGTTGACCACGCCGGGCGGCAGCAGGTCGGCGGTGAGTTCGGCCAGCAGCAGCACCGAGGCCGGGGTCTGCTCGGCCGGCTTGAGCACCACCGCGTTGCCCGCGGCGAGCGCCGGGGCGAGCTTCCACACGGCCATCAGGAGCGGGAAGTTCCACGGGATGATCTGGCCGACCACGCCCAGCGGCTCGTGGAAGTGGTAGGCCACGGTGTCCTCGTCCAGCTGGGACAGGCCGCCCTCCTGGGCCCGCAGCGCGCCGGCGAAGTAGCGCAGGTGGTCGACGGCGAGCGGCAGGTCGGCGGCCAGCGTCTCGCGCACCGCCTTGCCGTTCTCCCAGCTCTCCGCGACGGCCAGCTGCTCCAGGTTGGCCTCCATCCGGTCGGCCAGTCGCAGCAGCACCTGGGCCCGCTCGGCGGGCGCCGTGCGGCCCCAGGCGGGGGCGGCGGCGTGGGCGGCGTCCAGAGCGGCCTCGATGTCCTCGGCGGTGCCGCGGGCGACCTCGGTGAACACCTCGCCGTTGACCGGGCTCGGGTCGCCGAAGTACTCGCCGCGCACCGGCGGGCGCCACTGGCCGCCGATCCAGTGCTCGTAGCGCGGGCGGTAGGTGACGATGCTGCCCGGGGTGCCGGGGGGCTGGTAGACCGTCATGCTGTGCTGTCTCCTCGCGACGTCGGGCGCGGCCCGGGCCGCGTGGCCGGGCGCGCGCGCCGGACCGCCCGGTCGGGGCGGCCCGGCGGGAGGGGGTGGACACGCGTACGGGGCGGCCGCCCGCGGGGGCGTCCGCCGTCGAGCACGATAGCCGCCGGGCGCCGGTTCGGCTACGGTCCGTACGTGCGGCCGGTACGGAGGGTGCGGCGCCCGGCCGTCCGCGCCCGCGAGGGGAGTCGGCAGCACTGACGGTGCGTCAGACCGCGTGGTACCGCCCGGTGCGGGCCTCCCAGCAGAGGTAGCCGGCCAGCCAGGTGAGCAGCCCGTCCGCGTACCGCTGGGCGATCGTGCGCTCTATCCGGGACAGGCCCAACTCGCGGTAGACGTCCGGGAGTCGGTCGCTCAGCTCCTGGCAGCGCTCGATCATCAGCCGGGCCTCGTCCAGGACCACCGCGCAGGCCTCCTCGGCCGAGCAGCGGCGCTCGCGCTGGACGATCATCACCAGGTTGTAGACGTCGCCGCGCGGGGCCTCCAGCGGGAAGGAGCGCACGTCGTTGCTCAACGACGGTATGTCCGCAGCCAGTTGGCGCAGCTGCTTGAGCACCGGATGGTGCAGCACGGCGGCCGGGACCTCGAAGTGGCCGAGGCGCTCGATCATGTCGAAGACCGTCTCCATCGCCGCGGTGCCGCGCCGCAGCACCAGGTAGCCGTCCCGGTCGGGCGGGCGGCTGGAGATCCGGCCGGCCGCCTCGGCCGGGTGACTGGCCAGGTACCACTCCCAGTTGTAGGCGGCCCGGGCCTGCCAGCGGGCGGACATGCCGCGCACGCTGCGCTCCCAGAGGTCGGCGAACGCGGTCTCGACGGCCGAGCCGCCGTTCGGGGCGGCGCCGTGCAGGACGGCGATCAGCCGTTCGCAGATCGGGGCGACCTCGGTGGGGCGGCGGCCGAGCGGGCCGTCGAACTGGTCGTCGAAGAGGAAGTAGAACCCCATCAGGTCGGCGGCCAGCGTGATCTCGTCCGGTTCGGCGTCCGGGTACCCGAGCGCGGCCAGGTCGGCCACGTCCCAGTGCGCGTAGCCCGGGTGGTCGGCGTCGGGCAGCAGCGGGTGGCGGACCAGCCAGTCGCGGTGCAGCGCCCTGGCGTAGGGGCCGTGCGGACTGCGGCGGTGCGGGAACGGGATCTGAAGTGAGGTGTCGTCAGACATCGGACTCCCGGTGCAGCGGATGGTGGGGGCGCTATCGGTTCTGGTCAATGATCGTGGGGGATCGCGTGGGGAGTTGACGCGGCGGGGCCCCGCGGGCCAGGGTGGTGACGCAAGATCATCTGCGTCTTGAGGGCCGTAGGGTATCTGATGGAATGATCGGACGTTAGGGATATAGGGCAATTGCCCCCGGCAAGCCGTCCGAACCCTCACCGCCCGTCCCAGCCTGCGCGAATGTCACACGGCGGACCGCACGCAGCGCTAACCTCGGCTGCACGAGCAGTGATCGTGCAGTGACGGGATCGGCGAGGCGGAGGCGCGACGGTGACCGAGCAGGGCAACGAACTTCGGACGGGCGCCGGGCCGGGCGGCGACGCCCCACGGATCAGGCTGCGCGACCGCGACTCCGAACTGCGCTCCGTGGAAGCGGCCGTCGACCGGCTCTGCCGCGAATTCGCCGCCGGCGGCACCGAGATCGGCGACCTGCTCGCCTTCTCCGGCCGCCCCGGCATCGGCAAGACCAGCCTGCTGCACGAGGTCCGCCGGATCGCCAAGCTCCGCGACGGCGCCACCGTGCTGTTCGCCCGCGGCGGCGAACGCCAGCTCAAGGAGCCCTACCACGTGCTCCGCCAGCTCCTGCAGCCCGTGCTCAGCGAACTCAGGCCCGACGAGTTCCGCCAGGTCATGGGCACCTGGGAGGAGGTCGTCGGACCGGCCATCGGCCTCAAGCAGCCCAAGGCCGGCGCCCGCCGCCTCGACCCCCAGGGCGTGCGCGACGGCCTCGACTACGTCCTCACCCAGCTCGCGCCGCGCCGCGCCCCGATGGTGATGATCGTCGACGACCTGCACTGGGCGGACGCCGAATCCCTGGCCTGGCTCACCAAGTTCGCCGTCCGCTCCGGCGAACTGCCGGTCCTGCTCGTGTTCGCCTACCGCGAGGACGAGAGCGACTGGCCCGAGAGCCCGGAGTTCCGCCGCAGCGTCCTCGGCCTCAAGGGCCGCAAGCACGAACTCAACCGGCTCAACCTGACGTCCGTCACCGACATGATCCGGGCCGAACTCGGCGACCGGGCCGAGGACGCCTTCTGCTACGAGTTCTGGAACGTCGTCAACGGCAACCCCTTCGAGGTCGTCGCCCTCCTCGACCAGGTCCGCGACCAGGAGCTCGAACCCGTCGAGGAGAACTCCCGCCAGCTGCGCGAACTCGCCGTCGACGCCACCGGGATGACCCTCAAGAGCTGGCTCGACCGGCTCGGCGCCACCACCCTGCGCTTCGCCTGGGCCTGCGCCATGCTGGGCACCGACATCCGGATCGACCTCGCCACCCGGATCTCCACCCAGAGCGCCGAGGGCGCCCGCGAGTCCATCAAGCAGCTGCGCAAGCAGCGCGTCCTCACCCAGGCCCCGAACGGGAACCTGGAGTTCGTCCACCCGCTGATCGGCAGCTCGATCTACAACACCATGCCGGACGCCACCCGCCTCGGCATGCACGGCATCGCCGCCGTCGAGATCGAGAACGCCGGGCTCGGCCTGCTCGCCGCCTCCCGCCACCTGGTCGAGACCCACGCCGGCGAGGGCGACGACCGGATCGTCAAGAAGCTGCGCCGCGCCGCCGTCGAACACCAGCTGATCGGCGCCCCCGAGGCCGCCCAGCGCTGCCTGCACCGCGCGCTCGACGAGCCGCCCGCCGACGACATCCGCACCGAGGTGCTGTACGAACTCGGCTGCTCCGCACTGCTCACCGACCCCGTCGCCACCGTCAACCAGCTCAGGCTCGCCCTCGACCCGGACGAGGGGCCGCTGCGCCCCGAACTGCGCGTCGACGCCACCTTCCGGCTCTCCGAAGTGCTCGCGCACAGCGGCGAACTGGGCCAGGCCGCCCTGGTCTGCCAGGAGGAGGCGCGGCAGACCGCCGACCCGGCCGGGCGGCAGCGGCTCCAGGCGGCCTCGTTCATGTGGCACGCCTTCCGCAAGTCCGAGGAGGACGGCCCCGGCCGCTCCGCCCGGCTGGAGGAGATGTCCGACGGCCTGGCCGGCCGCGAGGCCGCCGACCGGGCCGTGCTCGCCATGCGGGCCTGGGACCTGACCCTGCGCGGCAAGCCCTCCGCGGACGCGCTGGCGCTCGCCGACGAGGTCCTGGACGGCGGCCGGCTGCCCAAGGGCCTCGGCTGGACCGACACCATGTGGGGCTTCGAACTGCCCGCGATGCTCGGCCTCACCTACATCTACAACGACCGCATCGCGCAGGCCGAGAGGCTGTTCGCGGACGCCATCATCCAGTTCGAGGTGGCGGGCTGGAGCGGCGCCCACCGGGGCTTCGCCTACTTCCTGATGGGCCTGGCCCGGTTCCGCCGCGGCCTGCTCGCCGAGGCCGAGGACTTCCTGCGCCGCGCGTACCGGATCTCCGAGCGGATCGGGCCCCGCCTGCCGCTCGCCTGGGACGCGGTCGGCGTGCTGGTGGACACCCTGCTGGCCCGCGGCCGGGTCGAGGAGGCCTGGGAGCTGGCCGACGAGTTCGGCTTCCACCCGCCGTACCACTCCACCGCCATGGTGCTGCCGGACGCCGCCTCGCTGTACGGCAAGCTGCTCATCGCCAAGAAGCGCTACGCCGGCGCGGCCGCCGCCCTCACCGAGGCCGGCGCCCAGCTGGAGGTCCGCGGCTGGCACAACACCGTCTGGGCGCCCTGGGCCGGCCACCTCGCCATCGCGATCGCCGCCGACGAGCCCGAGCGCTCCCGCGACTACGCGCAGCGGGCCGTCCGGGACGCCCGCACCTTCGGCACCGCCTCGGCGATCGGCAGCGCGCTGCGGCTGCAGGCGCGGATCGAGGACGGCCAGCAGGCCGTCGAGCTGCTGGAGCAGGCCGTCGAGTACCTGGGGCAGTCCCCGGCCGGGTACGAGCACGCCGTCGCGCTGGTCGACCTCGGGGCCGCGCTGCGCCGGGTCGGGCGGCTGGAGGACGCCCAGGAGTACCTGTACCAGGGCATCGAACTCGCCCAGCACTGCTCGGCGGAGCGGCTGGTCGAGCGCGCCCGGCAGGAGCTGGCCAACTACGGCCTGCGGCCCAACCGGCTGGGGCTGCGCGACTTCCGGGACACCCTGGACACGCTCAGCGGCCCCGAGTGGGAGGTCGCCCGGCGGGCGGCGCGGGGCGTGCCGCCGCAGCGGATCGCCGAGGAGCTGGGCCTGCAGCTGAGCCTGGTGAACCGGCGGCTGGCGGCGGTGTACCGCAAGGCGGGCAGCGGGCCGGACGGGCTGGCCTCGGCGCTCGGGCTGCCGACGCAGCCGCAGGAGTCGGACCGCCCGGCCGGGGCCGAGGAGTCGGACGACTGACGGACCGACGGGCGAGCAGGGGCGGTCGGTGGTGACCGGGCGGCGCGTACGGGCGCGGAAGCGCCCCCGGCCCCACCGCCGTCGCCAGGGCTCGTCCGACAAGCCCTAGGCTGACGAGGCCGGGCGGCCGCCGCGCCCCCGGACGGACCGGAACCGGGTGGCCGCGCCGCGGCCGCCAGTGAGGAGCAGGCCATGGCCACCAGCGTGCGACGCGTTCCGCTCGCCCCCTCCGGCGCGGGCGCGGAGATCGGGCGCTGGACGCTCGCCGCGGGCCCGTACCGGGCGAGCGTGCTCACCCTCGGCGCCACCCTGCACACCCTGGACGCGCCGGACCGAGCCGGCCGCAGCGCCCAAGTGCTGCTGGCGACGGACGAGTTGCCGCAGATCCTCGGCCCGGCTCGGCACTACGGCACGGTGGTCGGGCGGTACGCCAACCGGATCGACGGCTCCACCGTCACCCTCGACGGCGAGGAGTACCCGCTGGCCCCCACCGGCGGCGGGATCACCATCCACGGCGGCCCGGACGGCTTCGCGAACCGGATGTGGGCGGCCGAGGAGGTCGAGGGCGGGGTACGGCTGCGGCTGCACAGCCCGGACGGCGACCAGGGCTTCCCGGGCGCGCTGGACGTCACCGTCACGTACACCCTGGACGCGGACGGCGAGCTGGTGATCGCCTACCGCGCCGTGACCAGCCGGCCGACCGTCGTCAACCTGACCAACCACGCCTACGTCAACCTCGCGGGTGAGGGCTGCGGCGACGTCCTCGGCCACCTGCTCACCCTGGACGCGGACGGCTACACCCCGGCCGACGAGCGGCAGGTCCCATACGGGCGGATCGAACCGGTGGCCGGCACGCCGTTCGACTTCACCACGGCCACCCCGATCGGCAAGGCGGTGCACGACGACCACCCGCAGCTGGCCGGGCCCGGCGGCTACGACCACAACTGGGTGCTGCGGCCGCGGCCGGCGGACGGCACCCCGGCGCGGGCGGCGCTGCTGGAGGAGCCGGCCGGCGGCCGCACCCTGGAGGTGCTGACCACCGAGCCGGGCATCCAGGTCTACACGGCGAACAAGTTCCAGGGCGCGGTCACCGGCGCGAGCGGCGTCCCGTACGGGCCGTTCGCCGGGATCGCGCTGGAGACCCAGCACTTCCCGGACTCCCCGCACCACCCGGCCTTCCCGAGCACGGTGCTGCGGCCGGGCGAGGAGTTCCGCTCGACGACCGTGCTGCGGTTCGGGACCAACTAGGCGGGGCGGACGGACCGGCGGGGCAGGTCCCGGCGCATGCAGAGCCGGGGCCAGCGGTCCAGGCCGTGCGCGGCCTCCTGCCGGCGGATCTCGCGCAGGCCGGGGGTGAGCTCCCGGTCGGCCAGCGGGCGGAAGCCGAGCCGGGCGTAGTAGGGGGCGTTCCAGGGGACGTCGGCGAAGGTGGTGAGGGTGAGCGCCGGGGCGTCGGTGGTGGCGGCGAGGTGGTCGATCAGTGCCCGGCCGATGCCCCGGCGGGCGTGCGCGGGGTGCACGGACACCTGCTCGATGTGCAGGGCGCCGTCCACCGGCTCGGCGAGCAGGTAGCCGGCGATCGTCCCGTCCACGACGGCCGCCAGAGCGAGGCCGTCGTGCAGGTAGTGGGCCAGTTCCCCGGGCGTTCCCGGGTCGTCCTCGGCGATCTCCGGCATGCCGATGGCGGCGAAGGGCGCTCCGGCGGCCCGTTCCAGTTCGACGAGCAGCGGCAGTTCGTCCTCGGTGACGGCTCTGATGCGCATGCGTCCAGTCTGCTGCAGGCGGCTTCCGGCCACGCACGGTGGTGCAGTCGGCCACGGGGGAGCGGGGTGAATCGGACGAAGTGGGTCATTCGGTGCGGCCGTCAACTACCGTGCGGCTACGTCCAGGACACGCGGCTGTAACGATCGCGGTTTCTTGCAGAAACTTGCTGCAAGGACTTTCCGTCGATCTTTCACCGCTGTTAACTTCCTTCCCGAGCCCGACGGCAGCAACGGTGCGGTCGGACGAGGCAGCCATTATGCGCCTGTCTTCTTACATCTCGGGCACCCCCACCCTCCAAGGAGTTCTCATGCGGCGTGGCATCGCGGCCTCTGCCCTCGTTGTGGCCCTCGCGGCCTCGATGGCTGCCTGTGGCAGCAGCGGCTCCAGCTCGGACGGCAAGGCCGACGGGCCGGTCACCCTCACGTACTGGGACACCTCGAACGCCACCAACGAGGCGCCGAACTACCAGGAACTGGTCAAGAAGTTCGAGGCCGCCAACCCGAACGTCAAGGTGGACTTCGTCAACGTCCCCTTCGACCAGGCGCAGAACAAGCTCCAGACCGCCATGGGGGCCAAGGGCGCTCCGGACGTGTTCCGCTCCGAGGTCGGCTGGACCGCGGCCTTCGCCAAGGCCGGCTTCCTGGAGCCGCTGGACGGCACCCCGGCCGCCGCCGACATGTCGACCTTCCAGCCCAGCCTGGTCCAGCAGGCCCAGTACGCGGGCAAGCTGTACGGCGTGCCGCTGGTCACCGACACCCTCGGCCTGATGTACAACAAGGAGCTCTTCGCCAAGGCCGGCATCACCGCGGCGCCGAAGACCTGGGACGAGCTCAAGACCGACGCCGCCGCCATCAAGGACAAGGCCGGCGTGGACGGCTTCTGGCTGAAGGCCGCGGACGGCTACTACGCGATGCCGTTCCTGTTCGGCGAGGGCACCGACACCGTCGACGCCGCCGGCAAGAAGATCACCATCACCTCGCCGGAGGCCGTCAAGGCCGTCGAGACCTACAAGTCGATGTTCACCTCGCCCGGCACCGCCAAGGCCGACGTCACCACCGACGCCTACGCGCACATGATGGACGCCTTCAACAGCGGCAAGGTCGCGGCGATCATCCAGGGCCCCTGGGAGATCACCAACATCTACAAGGGCTCCGCCTTCGCCGACAAGAAGAACCTCGGCATCGCCGCCGTCCCGGGCGGTTCCGCGGGCAAGTCCGGCGCCCCCACCGGCGGTCACAACATCTCCGTCTACGCCGGCGCCGACAAGGCCCACAAGGCCGCCGCCGAGAAGTTCGCCGCCTTCATGACCTCGGCCGAGAGCCAGGCCTTCATCGCGCAGAAGAACTCCACCCTGCCGACCCGCTCCGACGCCTTCACCGCGGACGTCAAGGCCGACCCGGGCATCGCCGGTTTCCAGGCGATCCTGCCCAGCGCCAAGCCGCGCCCCGAACTGCCCGAGTACAGCTCGCTGTTCTCCTCGCTCGGCGAGAACCTGGGCAAGTCCCTGCAGGGCACCAGCACCCAGGACGCGCTGAACACCGTCTCCACCGACTACGCCAAGCTCCTGCCGGGCTTCGCCAAGTAGTCCCCCGCGCCCGGCCTGCCGACCGTACGGCAGGCCGGGCCGTTCGGCTCACCCGAGGCCGCCTGCTTCCCCAAGAATCCCCGAGAAGGTGCAAACGATGTCAGTCGCCGTGCAGGGCGCCACCGGCAAGGGCAGCCGGGAGCGCGAGCAGCGTCCCGGACCGTGGGAACGCCTCAAGCGCTCCTACGCCAAGCACTGGTACGCCTACGCGATGATCGCCCCGGTCGTGCTGGTGCTCGGCGTGCTGGTGCTCTACCCGCTCGCCGAAGGCATCTGGCTGACCCTCACCGACGCCAACAGCCTCAACATCGCCCGCAAGATCGGCGTCAACGAGATCCCGGCCAGCTACCAGTACATCGGCTTCCACAACTACGCCGACATCCTCTGGGGCCCCGGCTCGTACGACCGCTTCTGGTCCCACTTCGTGTGGACCATCGCGTGGACGGGCATCTGCGTCGCCCTGCACTACTCCCTCGGGCTCGGCCTCGCCGTCCTGCTCAACAAGAAGCTGCGCGGGCGGGCCGGCTACCGGATGCTGCTCATCCTCCCGTGGGCCGTCCCGACCTTCGTCACCGTCTTCTCCTGGCGCCTGATGCTCTCCGACGGCGGCGTCGTCAACAGCATGCTCGGCGCCCTCCACCTGCCCGAGCCCGGCTGGCTCACCGACCCGTGGGCGCAGAAGGCGGCCGCGATCCTGGTCAACACCTGGGCCGGCGTGCCGTTCATGATGATCTCGCTGCTCGGCGGCCTGCAGTCGATCCCGGGCGAGCTGTACGAGGCCGCCGAGATGGACGGCGCCACCCGCTGGCAGCAGTTCCGCCACATCACCCTGCCCGGGCTGCGCAGCGTCTCCTCGACCGTCGTGCTGCTCGGCGTGATCTGGACGTTCAACCAGTTCAACGTCATCTTCCTGCTGTTCGGCAAGGGCGCCCCCGACGCGCAGCTGCTGGTCACCTGGGCCTACCGCCTCGGCTTCGGCCAGATCCCCGCGGACTACGCGCAGTCCGCCGCGTACGGCGTCATCCTGCTGTCCATCCTGATCGTCTTCACCGCCTTCTACCGGCGCTGGCTCGCCCGCAACGAGCAGGCCAACGGCTAGCCGGCCGACCGCCGCGCACCCGCGGCCGAGCCCCCGGACCCAGTCGACCCCCGAAGGCAGGTACCCCCGATGACCACCACCACCGAACGCCCCGCCCCCGCGGCGGCCGCGGCGCCGGCCGCCCGGCCCGCCAAGTTCCGCCCGCGCGGCGAGAGCAGCCCGCTGTCGAAGGCGCTGTCCCACGGCGTCCTGATCCTGACCAGCCTGATCGCGCTGTTCCCGATCGGGTGGATCCTCTTCGTCTCGCTCGGCCCGGACAAGACGGACTACCTCCACCCCGGCCAGATCCTCGACAAGCTCACCCTGTCGAACTACCAGCACGTGCTCGGCGACACCGACTTCTTCACCTGGTTCGGCAACGCCCTGCTGGTCTCCGGCATCACCACCGTGTTCGGCGTGCTGCTCGCCGCCACCACCGGCTACGCCGTCTCCCGGATGAAGTTCCCCGGGCACAAGCCGCTGATGTGGTCGCTGCTGGTCACCCAGATGTTCCCGATCGCGGTGCTGATCGTGCCGATGTACACCATGCTCTCCGAGCTCAACCTGCTCGACAGCTACACCGGCCTGATCCTGGTCTACTCGACCACCACCGTGCCGTACTGCGCCTGGCTGCTGAAGGGCTACTTCGACACCATCCCGGTGGAGATCGACGAGGCTGGCCGGGTCGACGGGCTCAGCCCGTTCGGCACCTTCTGGCGGCTGGTGCTGCCGCTGGCCCGCCCGGGTCTGGCGGTCGCCGCGTTCTACTCCTTCCTCACCTACTGGGCCGAGGTGCCGTTCGCCTCCACCTTCATGCTCAGCTCCGACAAGTACACGCTGGCCGTCGGCCTGCAGACCTTCGTCAGCGAGCACGACGCCCAGTGGAACCTGATGGCCGCGACCGCCGTGCTGATCGCGATCCCGTCCGCGGCCTTCTTCTACCTGGTGCAGCGCCACCTGGTCACCGGCCTGACCGCCGGTGCCTCCAAGTCCTGACGCTCCCGCCGTACTTCCAGCGCTCCCCACTAGTCCCCAAGGGATTCCGTCCATGACCCAGAACCTGGCCGACACCTCCCGGCCCGCCGCCGACGCCACCGCTCACGAGGCGACCGCCGGCGCGTCCAGAGGCTGGTGGCGGGACGCGGTCATCTACCAGGTGTACCCGCGCAGCTTCGCCGACTCCAACGGCGACGGCATGGGCGACCTGCCCGGCGTCCGCAGCCGCCTGCCCTACCTGCGCGACCTCGGCGTGGACGCCGTCTGGCTCTCGCCGTTCTACGCCTCGCCGCAGGCGGACGCCGGCTACGACGTCGCCGACTACCGTGCCGTGGACCCGATGTTCGGCGACCTGACCGACGCCGACGACCTCATCCGGGACGCCCACCGGCTCGGCCTGCGGGTCATCGTCGACCTCGTCCCCAACCACTCCTCGGACCGGCACGAGTGGTTCCAGCGCGCCCTGCGCGAGGGCCCCGCGTCCCCGCTGCGCGACCGCTACCACTTCCGCCCCGGCAAGGGCGAGAACGGCGAACTGCCGCCCAACGACTGGGAGTCCATCTTCGGCGGCCCGGCCTGGACCCGCTCCGAGAACCCGGACGGCACCCCCGGCGACTGGTACCTGCACCTGTTCGCCCCCGAGCAGCCCGACTTCAACTGGGACAGCCCGGCCGTCGCCGACGAGTTCCGCTCGATCCTGCGGTTCTGGCTCGACATGGGCGTGGACGGCTTCCGCATCGACGTCGCCCACGGCCTGGTCAAGGCCCCCGGCCTGCCCGACATCGGCGGCGCCGACCAGCTCAAGCTGCTCGGCAACGACGTCATGCCGTTCTTCGACCAGGACGGCGTGCACGAGATCTACCGCAGCTGGCGCGCGATCCTCGACGAGTACCCGGGCCAGCGGATCGGCGTCGCCGAGGCCTGGACCCCGACCGTCCAGCGCACCGCCAACTACGTCCGCCCCGACGAGCTGCACCAGGCCTTCAACTTCCAGTACCTGGGCACCGACTGGGACGCCGCCGCGCTGCGCGAGGTGATCGACCTGTCGCTCGACTCGATGCGCCCGGTCGACGCCCCCACCACCTGGGTGCTGTCCAACCACGACGTCACCCGGCACGCCACCCGCTTCGCCAACGAGCCCGGCCTCGGCACCCAGATCCGCACCCCCGGCGACCGCGAACTCGGCCTGCGCCGCGCCCGCGCGGCCACTCTGCTGATGCTCGCGCTGCCCGGCTCCGCGTACGTCTACCAGGGTGAGGAGCTCGGCCTGCCGGACGTCACCGACCTGCCCGACGAGGTCCGCCAGGACCCGTCGTTCTTCCGCCAGGCCGGGCAGGACGGCTACCGCGACGGCTGCCGCGTCCCGATCCCGTGGTCCGGCACCGAGGCCCCGTACGGCTTCGGACCGGTCGCGGGCGGGCCGTCCTGGCTGCCGCAGCCGGCCGAGTGGGCCGGGCTCAGCGTCGAGGCGCAGACCGGCGACCCGACCTCCACCCTGGAGCTCTACCGCAGCGCGCTGGCCGTCCGCCGGGCCCAGCCCGACCTGGGCGCCGGCACCGAGGTCGAATGGCTGGACGCCCCCGAGGGCACCCTCGCGTTCCGTCGCGGCTCCTTCGTCTGCACGGTCAACACCACCGGGCAGCCGGTGCGGATAACCGCGCCCGGGCGGCTGCTGCTCGGCTCGACCGACCTCGTGGTGGACGGCGGCGAGACGGTGCTCGCTCCGGACAGCACCGGCTGGTGGGCGGTCTGACGTGGGTGCAATAGGCTCTGGGCCCGTGACTACGGCGCGACTCTCAGACATCGCAGCGCAGGCGGGGGTCAGCGAAGCCACCGTCTCCCGCGTGCTCAACGGCAAGGCGAACGTCTCCGCCGCCACCCGGCAGACCGTGCTGGCGGCGCTCGACGTGCTCGGCTACGAGCGGCCGACCCGGCTGCGCCAGCGCAGCGCCGGGCTGATCGGGCTGATCACGCCGGAGCTGAGCAACCCGATCTTCCCGGCGCTGGCGCAGGTGATCGAGCAGGTGCTCAGCCGGCACGGCTACACGCCGGTGCTCTGCACCCAGACGCCGGGCGGCTCCACCGAGGACGAACTGGTCGAGATGCTGGTCGACCGGGGCGTGGCGGGCATCGTGTTCGTCTCCGGACTGCACGCCGACACCACCGCCGACCACGACCGCTACGCCCGCCTCTCCGGGCGCGGCGTGCCGTTCGTGCTGATCAACGGCTACAGCGAGCGGATCGACGCGCCGTTCATCTCGCCGGACGACCGGGCCGCGATGTGGATGGCCGTCCAGCACCTGGCCGAACTCGGCCACGAGCGGATCGGGTTGGCGGTCGGGCAGAAGCGGTACGTGCCGGTGCTGCGCAAGATCGAGGGCTTCACGGCCGCGCTGCGCGAGGTGCTGGGGCTGAGCGCGGAGGAGGCCGAAGGGCTCGTCCACCACACGCTGTTCAGCGTGGAGGGCGGGCACGCGGCGGCCGGCGCGCTGCTCGACAAGGGCTGCACGGCGATCGTCTGCGGCAGCGACATGATGGCGCTCGGGGCGATCCGGGCGGTGCGCCAGCGCGGGCTGTCGGTGCCGCACGACGTGTCGGTGGTCGGCTTCGACGACTCGCCGCTGATCGCCTTCACCGAGCCGCCGTTGACCACGATCCGCCAGCCGGTCGAGGCGATGGCCACGGCCGCGGTGGACGCGCTGCTGGAGGAGGTCGGCTCGAACGCCGGGCAGCGCGGGGAGTTCATGTTCCAGCCGGAGCTGGTGATGCGCGGGTCCACCGGGGCCTGCGCGCGCTGACGGCGGCGGGAAAGCCCAACGGACGGGCCCCGGAGAGCGGTTGCTCTCCGGGGCCCGTCGTCGTGCGGTCCGGCCGGCCGCGCCCGGCTCAGCCCTCCTGCGCGGGCGGGCGGTCCATGGTGAGCCGGTGGCCGTCCGTGGCGTCGCCGGTGCGCATCTCGGTGCGTCGGCCGCGGGCCAGGTAGTCGCGCAGGACCAGTTCGACGGCGTCCTGCGGGTTCTTCGTTCCGGCGAGCATCATCACGTCGATCGCGAGGTTCGCATCGATGGTGACGGTGACCTGGGCCATGGTGACTCCTCCTCGGGTGCAGAGCAGCAGCATGCCCCTTGGGGCTCCGTTCCACCACAGCGGCGATCGTCCCGGCACCGGAACGCGCCAGAACCCCCGGGGAGGAGCGGGCAGGCTCTCCCCGGGGGCGTCGTGGCGCCGGTTCCCCGGCCGTCAGCCGTCAGCTGTCAGCCGGCGGGCTCAGACGCGGCCGGCGAAGTCCGGCGCCCAGTTGGCGACGGTCTGCAGGCGCACGCCGACGCTGGGGTTGGCGGCCTCGACGTACTGGCCGCCGCCGATGTAGATCGCGACGTGGTAGACGCCGGAGTCCTGGCCGTTGTTGGACCAGAACAGCAGGTCGCCCGGCTGCAGGCTGTCCAGCGAGACGTGGGTGCTGGCGGCGGCCTGGTCGGCGGCGACGCGCGGCACCGAGATGCCCGCGGCGCGCAGCGCGGCCTGGGTCAGGCCGGAGCAGTCCCAGCCGCCGTTGCCGGTGCCGCCGTAGACGTAGGCCTGGCCGACCTGGGCCTTGGCGAAGGAGATCGCGGCGGCCATGCTGCCGGTCGCGGCCGGGGCCTGGGTCTGGGCCGGGGCGGCGGGCTTGGCGGCCTGCGCGGTCTGCTTCGGCGAGGTCTGCTCCTGCGCGGTCGGCTTGGCGTTCACGGCACCGCCGGTGGCGGCCTGGCCGGACTGCTGCGAGCGGTCGAACCAGCTGAAGCCCGAGCCGGACTTGTCGGTGGAGGACTGGCCCGCCGGGGCGGCGGCCTCGTCACCGAAGCTCAGGTGCTGGCCCGGGTAGATGGTGTCCGGACCCTGGGTCAGGGTGGCGCGGTTCAGGTCGTACAGGTGCTGCCAGCCGCCCTGGACGTTGTGCTTGGCGGCGATCGAGGACAGCCAGTCGCCGTCGACGACGGTGTAGTCGCTGCCGGGGGCCTGCGGCTGGCGCTTCTGCGCCCAGGCGCCCTTGGCCCAGTCGCTCGTGGTGGAGCCGCTCTTGGCGGTGTCGGCGGCGGCCTGGTCCGGGGCGGGCGCGGCGGGCTTGGCGGCCGGCGCGGCCGGGGCCTGGGCGGGCTTGGCGGCCGGCTTGGCGGCGGCCTTGGGGGCGGTGCCGGCCGAGGTGTCGACGGCGGCGGGGGTGCCGCCCTGGGTCAGGCCGGCCTGGATGGAGCAGACGGGCCAGGCGCCGGGGCCCTGCGAGGCGAGGACCTTCTCGGCGACGGCGATCTGCTGGTCCTTGGTGGCCTGGTTGGCCTGCGGGGCGTAGGCGGTGCCACCGAAGGCGGCCCAGGTGCTGGAGGTGAACTGCAGGCCGCCGTAGAAGCCGTTGCCGGTGTTGATGCTCCAGTCGCCGCTGCTCTCGCACTGGGCGACCTTGTCCCAGGTGGCGACGGACGCGGCGGAGGCGGTGCCGGTGGTGAGGCAGGGGACGGTGAGGCCGATGCCGGCGACGCCGAGGGCGGCGATCACGCGACGGGTGCGGCTGGACAGGCGGGTGCCGTTGGTGGGCAGCATGAAGACGCGGTCCTCTCCCACGCCTGCGAGGTGAGCTGTCGGATTCGGGCTGGAGTTGCCCGGCCGCGCGGTGAGCGCGGCTTCACCCCTAGCCCAGAACCGTTCCGGGGAACGGTCCGGGGCGACTTACCTGTGGGTCCCCCGCTCCTGCCGTGGTGCGTTTTCGCGCTGCCAGGACATCCGACGGCAGGACTCGGCGTTGCGGATGAACTGGGTCCGTGTGGTCACGAACGGGGAGCACGTTAAGCAGAATTAAGGGAAATCCGCAAACAGTGTGATGCGCATCACGGTTTAGCGAAAACTGTCGAATGGGCTGCAAATCAAGATCGCAAATGATCGTTTTTCGGCAATCCGGCGGTGAATTCCCACAACTGGCTCCGCCTCAGGAAAGGCGTGACGGAGCGTCGGGGTGCGGGGCGGCGCGGGGGAGTGCGGATGGGAGCGCGCTTTTGCGGCGGGGGAGCGGCGGTAAATCGGGCGCCGGTCTATTCGCCCATAAATCGCGCAGAACGGACATAACCTTTCGCGGCCCGCGCGTTCGACGCTTCCTCGTCGGCCTGCCCGGCCTGCCCGGCCTGCCCGGCCTGCCCGGCCTGCCCGGCCCGCTCGGCCGCCCGGCCCGTCCGTCCGCGCGCGGGCAGCCGAAAGGGCCCGGAACGCGAACGTTCCGGGCCCTCGGGCGTACGACGGGGGTGCGGGCGGCCCGTCAGGCCTCCACGGGCCCCTGGGCGGCCGCGTGGGCGCCACGGGAGCCCTCCCCGGCCTCGGCGGCGGCAGCGGCCTCGGCTTCGGCCTGGGCCAGCTCCTCCGGCGAGGGGGTGGGCAGCGCGGCCAGGTAGGTGGAAGCGATCAGCTGCGCCACCGCCGGGTAGGCGCCGAGCGGCGCGGCGGACGGGCAGCCGGTCTCCTCGGCGGCCGTGGCGAGCAGCTCGGAGTCCGCCTCGGGGCCGATCACCAGCGGGGCCAGCGCCGGGCGCTGGGAGCCGGTCTCCTTGAGGTGGTCCACGGCCGCGGCGACCGAGCCGGGCACGTCGAGCGCGGCGGCGACGACCGGGACGGCCAGCCGGGCGGCGAGCAGCACGCCGGTGATGCCGGCCGCGGCGGCCGCGTCCTCGCCGCCCGCGGTGGTGAGGACGACGCCGTCCGCGGCGGTGGCGATGGCGAACAGCCGGGCGCGGTCGGCGCGGGCCAGTCCGGCCTCGGACAGCCGCACGTGCACGCCCTCGGCGAGCAGCGGGTGCGGGCCCAGCGCGTCGGTGACGGTCGCGCCGTACTCGGCGGCGAGGGCGTGAAGCCCGGTCAGGAAGTCGTGCGGACCGGAGACCAGCGGCACCACGACGGGTGCGGGCAGGCCGGCCTCGGCGGTCGCGGCCAGGAGCTCGGCGACGGTGCGGTCCTCGCTGTCGGCCGCCTCGCCGTCACCGGTGAGGTATCCGGCCGCGGCCTGGACGCCGTTCTGCTCGCTGCGGACGATCGACAGCAGTTCCTCGACGACCGAGCGGGACTCGGGCCCGGCGGTCGCGGGCACGGCCAGCACCAGGGCCGGGGCTCCGGTCGGAATCTCGGGGCGCTCGGGACGGCGATGGCGCCCCCGCGCACGGGAGCCTGGAGTGCGGACGGGCAGTGGCGCGCCCGGAATGGCTGCGGTGCTCATGCCGGAGATCGTAGGACATCGCCCCGTCAGGCCTGCAGTCGGCTGCCGGACGGGTTTCGCGTGCGCTCCGTGCCGGGCCTGTGCGCCACCCCCGCCGGATCGGGAGATTTCCCGGCAATCCGGACGAAAACCTCCCCAATCCCTCGCCCGGGGCCGCAGGGGACCGGAGAGTGATGACGCGGCGCGAGGGGCCCGGCGTTGCAGCCGTGGCGAGTGAGATGTTTCACAGGGCCGGACCGGTTTGACAGAGGGTCACGGGGGTGCGACTCCCGGCGGTCGAAGATCAACATTCAGCGGAGGGCCGCTCACGGCCGGTCATCGGACCGCTGGCGATTCAGTGGCGTTTGTCCGTTTACATACCGTCAGGAGAAGGGTCCGTGAAGAGTTCGGGGCATGGAAAGAAAGCCTCGTGCACCTGCAACGTCCCGTGCTGATGCACGTGCACTGCAGCTATCATCGCGTCAAGTGAGGCGTTGTACCGGGCCGGTACGGGGCCGGTCCGATCGTTCGGTGGGTGCCGGGGGCGCCGCGCCGGACGACAACTCCGGATCTCTTCGGGAGATTTCTATGCACGACTCGCAGGACTCGCAGCACACGCACGGCTCGTGCGGCCCCTACAACGGGATGGCCGCCGCCGATCTCACGGGGGTCGTCTGGCAGAAGAGCCGGCACAGCAACTCGCAGGGCAACTGCGTCGAATTCGCCGCCCTGCCGGGCGGCGACGTGGCGATGCGCAACTCGCGCTTCCCGGACGGCCCGGCGCTCATCTACACCCGGGCGGAGATCGCCGCCCTGCTGCTGGGGGCCAAGGACGGGGAGTTCGACCACCTGGCGGTCTGACGGGGGGCCGCTTCGCCATCGGGGGGCCGTCGTGGGTGCTGACACCACGACGGCCTTTGACTTGTCCGGAGCCGGTGCTCCGGTACCCCTGGTTCCGGGGGTGTTTCCTGCGGGGTCCGGCACGGCCGTGGTGTCCGCCGTGCTCGCGGTGCCCGGGGCGTCCGCCGCGCCCGCCGCACCGCTGCGCGCGGGTGCCGCCCCTGACCGGCCGGGCGCGTGCGCCCGCCGGCGCCCGGGGTGTGGTCCTCCCGGGGCCTCGCCCGCCGCCGTCCGCGCGGCGCCCTGCGCTAGGCGGAGCGTCGGTGCCGTCCGCCGGCTTCGGAGCCGACCGCGGGCTCCGCTTCGAACATCGCCCAGACCACCTTGCCGCTGCCCAGCGGGTGCCAGCCCCAGGAGCGGCTGAACGATTCCACCAGGTGCAGCCCGCGACCGGACTCCGCGACGAAGTCCGCCTCCCGGGCCACCGGCCCGAGACAGCTCGGGTCGCTGACCGCGCACACCACCTGCGGGGCGCGGTGCACGAGGCTTATTCGGATCGGCAGCCGGCCCTCGGGGGCCGGCTGTGTGGGAAAGTCGTACTCGCCCTGGGCGCCGCCCGTCGGGTCGGGCCGTGCGCCGATCGCATGCCGCAGCGCGTTGGTGACCAGCTCCGAGGCGACCAGCGCGACGTCGTCGAACAGCTCGGTCAGGTCCCAGCGTTCGAGAGCGGCCCGGACGAAGTCGCGCGCGGTTCTGACGGATTCGAAGCGAGGAGCGAGCGTACAGGTGACCACATGGGGGTCAACCGCCAAAGCCGTACCGGTGCTCATGAAGAGCTCCTCCCATAAGGGGGCGGACACGGCTGGACCCGCCGGGGTCATGCCGGTCACCTCCGACTCGCTCGGCCGCACGGCCGCCCCTCGACCAGGCGCGCGCGCACTCGGACACCCGCCTGCGTGGGGGACGCCGACGGGTGGGTGCACGGAGTCGCGCGTGGGGTCGACGCGGAGCCCGCGGGATTGCCAGGGATGTGCAGGTGCACGTGCACCATGGTGGTGTGCGCTCACTGCAGATGCAAGAGTCGATTCACGTGCAGTCGCACTATTGGCATATGCAAGCGCCGAATGCACGTGCATCCTGGTGTGCGGAGTGCAGAACTGATAGGAACATCCGTCAGTATCGGCACCGTGAGCGCTCAACTGATGGCAGACTGTGCGCTGTTTGCCCTAGGTGGAGGTTTCGACCGCATGACCACAGTTCAGCCGGGCGGCGGCTCGATGGTCCGCCGAATCCTCCTCGGCTCGCAGCTGCGCAGGCTGCGAGAGAGTCGCGGCATCACCCGCGAGGACGCGGGCTACGCGATCCGCGCGTCCGAGTCCAAGATCAGTCGGATGGAACTCGGCCGCGTCAGCTTCAAGGAGCGCGACGTCGCCGACCTGCTCACCCTCTACGGCGTGGACGACGGCGGCGAGCGGGAGGCCCTGCTCGGGCTGGTCCGCGAGGCCAACAAGTCCGGCTGGTGGCACAGTTTCAACGACGTGCTGCCGGGCTGGTTCCAGACCTACGTCGGTCTGGAGGAGGCGGCCCAGCTGATCCGCACCTACGAGGTGCAGTTCATCCCCGGGCTGCTGCAGTGCGAGGAGTACGCACGCGCGGTTTTCGGCCAGAGTCGGCCGGCCCTGTGCGACGACGAGGTCGAGCGCCGGGTCAGCCTCCGGATGCGCCGCCAGAAACTGCTGACCGAGGGCGCCAGCCCGCGGCTGTGGGCCGTGATCGACGAGGCGGCGCTGCGCCGCCCGGTCGGCGGGCCGAAGGTGATGCGCAGTCAGGTGCAGTACCTGATCGACGTCGCCGAGCAGGCCAACGTGGTGATCCAGGTCATGCCGTTCCGGTTCGGCGCGCACGCGGGCGAGTCCGGGGCGTTCTCCATCCTGCGCTTCCCCGAACAGGACCTCGCCGACGTCGTCTACCTGGAGCAGCTGACCAGCGCGCTCTACCTCGACAAGCGCGACGACGTCGACGCCTACGTCCAGGTCATGGAGCGGCTCTGCGTGGACAGCCTCACGCCGGAGCGCACCATAGACCTGCTCGCCTCGATACTGAAGGAACGCTGAACCGCCGGAGCGCCGAACCGCCGGACCGCTGAGCCGAACGACCGCTGAGCGCCCGGGAGCCGGGCCCGGGGGGCGCGACGCCCTCGCGACGTCCTCCCCGCAGCCGCCCACCCGCCGTCAACCGCGGGCCGGCGGCCGTTCGCGTTCCGGCGGCAGCGGCTGCGGCGGGCGGCCCAGCCCCCAGGGCAGGTCGTAGCGGCCGAACAGGTCGGCCCGGATCGGCGCGAGCGAGAGTTCGGCGCCCGGCAGCAGCACCCCGATGCAGCCGCCCATCAGCGCGCTGCGCAGCACCGCGTGCGCGGCGGCCGGGTCCGGTGCGCCCCAGTCGTGCAGCAGGTCCTGCAGGATCGCGCCGAGCCGCTGCTGCTCCGGATCCTGGACGAAGGCGCCGGTGTCAGGGTCGAGGATCAGCGCCAGGTGCGAGCGCATCACCCGGGGGTGGTCCAGCGCCAGGGTGAGGACGGCGTCGATCGCGGTGGCGAGCCGGGCCTCGGGGGAGGCGTCCGGCGCCAGGTCGGCCAGTGCGCCGGCGAGCGCCTGGTGCATCAGCCGGTGCGTGGCGGCCTGCATCAGCAGCCGTTTGCCGTCGAAGTAGTACGAGAGCAACCCCCGTGCGAGCCCGGCGCGTTCGGCGATGTCGGCGAGCGTGGTGCCCGCGTATCCGCGCTGGTCAACGAGTTCGACGGTGGCCCGCATGATGCGTCGGCGGGACCGCTGCCGCATCTCCTCATTGACCGAATCCCCGCGAGGTGCCATCGTGACTGCTCCGAATGTTCATTGGCTCCGAGCCAATATACTGGCGGAGCCGGCAGCCGCACCGTGGACCGCGCCCCCGGAGGGCGCCGCGCGGTCGGCCGCCACGAGGACGGCCGGCTCCACCAACACGGGGGTTTGGTGGAGTCGGCGCCATTCGCTCGGAGGCCCGAGGCCGGGGACCGGCGCTCGCGGACCGCGACTCAGCTCCTGGTCAGGACCGCGTCCCGGACGTGCTCCGGGGCCGGGACGCCGCCACCCGGGACGCTTTCACCCGCGACGGTCCCGGCCGGAACGGTCAGGGCGGCGGGCGCGGGGACCGCGGCGGACTCGCGGCGACGGTCCAGCAGGGCGCCGGCCGCGGCGATGACCAGGCCGACCAGCGAGACCGCCGTGACGAAGAGCAGCGCCGGCCGGTAGCCGTCCAGCTGGGCCTGCGGGCTGTCGCCGCCCGCGCTGCCGGCGGTGATCATCGCGGTCGCGCCGGCCAGGACGACGGCGGTGCCGACCTGGATCGCGGTGTTGACCAGCCCGGAGGCGAGCCCCTGCTCCTCGTCGGCGACGCCGTTGGTGGCGGCGATGTTCACCGAGGGGAAGGCGAGCATGAAGCCCACGCCGAGCAGCACCATCGAGGGCAGCACCAGCACCGGGTAGGAGCTGTGCTCGTCCAGCCGCAGGAAGAGGGCGAAGGCGGCGGTCAGCGAGAGCAGCCCGAGGGGCAGCAGGCGGCCGGTGCCGAAGCGGTCCACCACCTTGCCCATGAACGGGGCGGAGAGCGCGATCATCGCACCGGCCGGCAGCAGACCGAGCGCCATCTTCAGGGCGGACCAGGCGAGCAGGTGCTGCAGGAAGAGCGTCACGACGAACTGGAACCCGCCGTACGCGCCGGCCATCGCGAAGGCGACGAGGTTGGCCCGGGCGACCGAGCCGTTGCGGAAGATGCCGAGCCGCACGAGCGGGTGGGCGGCGCGGCTCTCGATGGCGAGGAAGGCGGCGGCCAGCACGGCGACCACGGCGAGCGAGCCGAGCGTGCGCAGGCTGAGCCAGCCGGCGCCCTGCGCCTCGGTCACGGTGAACACCAGCAGCAGCACCGTGGCGGTGCCGGTGATGGCGCCGAGCACGTCGTAGCCGCCCTTGGCGCGCTCCTCGACCGGGCGGGGGAGCAGGCGGACGGCGACCAGCAGGGCCAGCAGCGCGACCGGGACGGGCATCAGGAAGGTCCAGCGCCAGCCGACCGAGGTGAGCAGGCCGCTGAGCACCAGGCCGAGCGAGAAGCCGCTGGCGCCGCAGGTGGTGTAGATGGAGAGCGCGCGGTTGCGGGCGGGGCCCTCGGCGAAGGTCGTGGTGATGATCGACAGTCCGGCCGGGGCCGTGAACGCGGCGCTGACGCCCTTGAGGAAGCGGGCGCCGATCAGCAGGGCGCCGTCGTCGACCAGGCCGCCGACCAGCGAGGCGGCGGCGAAGACGCCGAGGGCGACGAGGAAGACGCGACGGCGGCCGAGCAGGTCGGCCGCGCGCCCACCGAGCAGGAGCAGGCCGCCGTAGCCGAGCACGTAGCCGGAGACCACCCACTGGAGGGTGGAGGTGGACAGGTTCAGCTCGGAGCCGATGGAGGGGAGGGCGACGCCGACCATGGAGACGTCCAGGGCGTCCAGGAACATGGCGGCGCAGAGCACGATCAGGGTGCCCCAGAGGCGGGGAGTCCAGTTCAGCCCGCTGGTTGACGATGCGTCGGGTGACGTGGCGGTCGCGGTGGTCATGGGGAGGACAGTACATGCACATGCATCCAATGCAAATGAATTAGATGTGAACGCATTAGGTTCACGTGCATCTGCTAGGGTGGCGCCGTGGCTGAACTCGACTCCCCGGCCCAGGCCGACCTCGTCGCGCAGTGGCGCGAGCTGCTGGCCCTGCGTGCCACCACCGCCTGCGCGCTCGACCGCGAGCTCGGCGAGCGGCACGGGCTGGGCATGAGCGAGTTCGAGGTGCTGGAGCACCTGGTGGAGGGCTGCGTCTCGGAGGGCCTACCGGCCCTGCGGGTGAGCGACCTCGCCCCCACCGTCCACCTCAGCCAGAGCGCCCTGTCCCGGCTGATCGCCCGGCTGGAGAAGGCCGGGCTGGTCACCCGCGCCATGTGCGAACTCGACCGGCGGGGCGTCGTGATCGCCCTGACCGAGGCCGGGCGCGAGCGGTACGAGCAGGCCAGGCCGCTGCACCGCGAGGTCCTCGGGCGCCACCTCGGCGGTCCGGCGGACGGCGCGGCCGGTTCGACCGGCGGGGCCTGTACGGGCTGACCGTCCGTCGGTCTTCCCGGTTCGAGCGCCGGTCGGCGCGGTGCCACAGCGCCGCGGCGCCGCCCCCCGACGTGTCAGTGCAGCGAGTTGAGGCCCGGCGCGAAGGCCAGCAGGACGGCCGCCGCCGGCGCGGCGAGCGCGAGGGCGGTCAGCCGCAGCCGGTGCGCGACGGTCAGCCGCGGCCGGCCCGCGAGCAGCCGGTCCACCCGCTTCGGGGACTGCGCCAGACCGGGCGGGCAGGCGCCGAACACCCCGCGGTCCAGGTTGAGTTCGGCCAGCGCGAGGGCGGTGGTGTGCCGGCCGTGGCGGCGCGCGGCCCGGTCGTCGGCCGCCAGCTCGACCAGCTCCTCCACCTGGTCCCGGAAGGCGCGGAACACGCCGATCCCGGGGAAGCCCGAGACGAGCGCCTGGGCGAACTGCTTCAGCCAGTCGTGCCGCGCCCGGACGTGCCCGCGCTCGTGGCTCAGCACGGCGGCCAGCTCCCGGTCGGTCAGCTGCTGGAGGGCGCCGGTGGTGACCACCAGCCGGGAGTCCGGGCCCGGCAGCGACCACGCCTCGGGCCGGACGTTCTCCAGCACCACCAGGCGTTCCCTGCGGCTCCGGGCGGTCGCGATCGACTCCGGCAACTCCGGAGCCCAGCTGGACAGTTCGGCGTGCCTGCGGTCGCGCAGCGCCTTCGCCGCCCGGATCTCGCGGGTGAGCGCGAACACCGTCCGCACCCCGCCGGCCGCCAGTACCGCGGCGCACAGCCGGCCCCAGCCCTCGGCGTTCTGCAGACCGTACGCGGCCTCCACGCCGTGCGGGGCGCCGGTGAACACCAGGGTGCGCAGCGCGGGCAGGGCGGCCGAGGCGGCCAGGACCAGGCCCAGCGCGCAGCACAGCAGCACCGCCACCACGAGGCACTGCCACACCAGCAGCGCCAGCACCGGTTCGCGCTCCACCCAGCGGGCCCGGGCCAGCAGCCGGGGCGCGACGGTCGAGAGCAGCAGTCCGAGCAGCAGCAGGCTGATCAGGGCAGTCATCGCATGGGCTCCCCGAGTGCGAACGGAACGCGACAACGCGCTCCCCGCCAACCTATGCGCTGCCGCCGCCCGGTGGAACGGGTTTCAACCGGCCAGTGACCAACGACACGCGCTGGAGCGGAGATTGTGTGTACGGGGCGGTTCGGCGGGGTAACCGGGTGCGCGCTCGGCGAGGGGCCGGTGCGGGCGTCACATGGTCAGGAGCATGGCGAACATGCCGATGCCCATGGTGAGCCGGCAGGCCTGCGGCAGCCCGGTGGTGCCGAGCGCGAGGGTGCCGGCGGGGGTGCGAAGCAGCCGGGAGCCGGCCCACAGCGTGTACCCGCCGAAGTAGAGCAGCAGGGCGCCGGTCAGCAGCGGCGTGCCGAGGGCGGCCGCGTGGTGGTGGTGCGCGGCGGACGGCGCGGTCATCGCGAGCGCGGTGTACGTCATGGCCAGCGCGCCGACCGCGTGGTGCAGCCGGTGCGCCCGCCCGGCCGGGGCGTGGACGGCGGCGAGCAGGAAGGCGGCCGCGGGCACACCGAACAGCCCGGCCCAGACGGCGGCCGGGACGGCGGCCCCGGTGACGGCCATCGCGGCCATGCCGAGGCCCATCAGCGCGTCGGCCGCGTCCGACTCCCGGGCGAGCGGTCCGGCCGCGGCGCAGGAAGGGGCGGTGGCGCGGGCGGGATGCCGCAGCCGGGCCAGGCAGGAGACGCCGGCGGCGGCGGTGAGGAGGGCGAGGAGCCAGTTGACCAGGGTGGGTTCGTGCAACGGCGGCCTCCCGGGGCGACGGTCGTCGCGTCCACGATCACCGCCAGGGTCCGGGCGGGGCCAGGGCGCGTACGGGGGCGCACGGTGGTGCCCACCGTGGTGGAGCCCCCGGCGCCCGCGCGCCCGCAGGGGGCCGCGCGGGTCGGCGCGGCCGCCGCCCCCGGGCCACCGCTCCCGGGCCGCCGCCCCCGGTGGCGGCGGCCGAACACACGCGGCATGGTCGGCGTACGGGCCCGCGTCCGCGGTGCCCCGGCGCCGGACCGGCGACAGCGGCCGCGCAGCCGCCCGGCGTCCCGCCCCAACGCCCCGCCCGGCCCCGCCGTGCCGGCCCGGCGTCCACCCGTTGGGCGAACGGGCCTCCCGCCGGACGATTCACGGCCGGACCGGCGCCATGCCGGAACATTGTCGGTCGGGCCCCCCTTGAACGAGAGAACCTTTCGTACTTATGGTGTCCACGTCGAAATAACTCCTGTCGAAGTGAGTCCACGATGCAGAATCTTTCGCCAAGGCTCGCTGTGGCGGCCGACGCTCCGCTCTCCCCCCTCGCCGCGCACCCGGCCTGGCAGCGCCTGAAGGAGGCCGTCGAGACGCTCAGACCGCTGCAGTCCAAGGACGGCTCCATCGACCTGTCCGAGGTCCAGCGGCACACCGTCGACCCGCTCGTGGACACCGTCCGCGCCGCCGTGCAGGAGCTCGCCCCGAACTTCCCGCACGACGCCGCCTACCTGGCCGCCGTCGACGCGGACCTCGCCAAGTGGGCCGACACCGGCTACCGGGAGCCCGACTTCCTGGACTCGCTGCTCGCCTTCCAGCCCGCCGACCAGCGCGAGGACGGCCTGGAGCACCTCGTCGTCTTCCCGATGTACACCCAGAACGGCAACCCGAACCGCAACCTGGAAGCCGTCCTGCTGCGCGTCGTGTGGCCCGACTGGCTGGCCGAGCTGGAGCGCACCCGCTTCGACAACCCGATGTTCGTGCCGATCACCTTCACGGACTTCACCGCCGGTTACGACACCAACTCCGCCGTCCTCTTCCCCGAGACGGTCTCCGTGCGCAAGGCGCCCGAACGTTTCACCTGGGGCGGCATCTTCTGCGACCGCGAGGCCGCCCGCTTCCGCGCCGTGACCACCAGCGCCGTCCACCAGCTCGGCCTGGAGATCCCGGCCGACGCCGAGGGCCTGCTCCAGGACCAGCAGCGCGCGCAGGAGACCTTCGTCCTGTGGGACCTCGTGCACGACCGCACCCACAGCCACGGCGACCTGCCGTTCGACCCCTTCATGATCAAGCAGCGCAGCCCGTTCTGGATGTACGGCCTGGAGGAGCTGCGCTGCGACCTCACCACCTTCAAGGAGGCGGTGAACCTGGAGACCGAGGGCAACCCGCACGCCCGCGACGTCCAGTACGCGATCCTCTTCGACCGGCTGTTCCGCTTCCCGGTCAGCGGCGACCGCGTCCGCAACTACGACGGCCTCGGCGGGCAGCTGCTCTTCGCCTACCTGCACAAGAACGACGCCCTGCAGTGGCGCGACAACCGCCTCACCATCGACTGGGAGCGCGCCCCGCAGGTCACCAACGCGCTCTGCGCCGAGATCGAGACCCTGTACCGCGACGGCATCGACCGGCCCAAGCCGGCCCACTGGATCGCCGCCTACCAGCTGGTCTCCCGCTACCTCACCCCGCACCCGGCCTCCACCTGGGCCAAGGGCCCGGAGGCGCTTCCGCTCGACCTCACCGACGGCAAGGCCCTCAACAAGGCGCTGTGCGACGCCGTGCTCCCGGACGAGTTCCCGCTGAGCATGTTCTACGAGGCCCTCGCCAAGAAGCTGAGCGGCGTCATCGCCGCCACCGCCGGAATCACCGGCGCCGGAATCCAGGGAGTTGCTGCGTGACCACCACCCCCGACACCAAGCTCGCCGGCAAGGTCATCGCCGTCGCCGGAGCCAGTGGCCCGGCCGGGCGCGCCGTGCTGCGCCGCCTCACCGCCGGTGGCGCCACCGTGATCGGTGCCGACATCGACGCCCAGCGCCTGGAGTCCGCCCTCGACGCGACCCGGATCGCGGTCCGCGGGGCCAAGGTGAGCGGCCAGGTGATCGACCTGCTCGACCCGCAGGAGGTGCACGACTGGGCCGACCACCTGGAGTCCGAGCACGGCCACGTCGACGGCGTCTTCCACCTGGTCGGCGGCTGGCGCGGCAGCAAGACCTTCTTCGACACCCGGCTCGACGACTGGGACTTCCTGCACGACACCGTGGTGCGCACCCTCCAGCACACCTCGCTCGCCTTCCAGCCCGCCCTGGTCCGCAGCCAGGCCGGCCGCTACGCGATCGTCTCCGCCTCGTCCGCGCACAAGCCGACCGCCGGCGGCGCCGCCTACGCGGCCGCCAAGGCCGCCAGCGAGGCCTGGACCCTCTCCATGGCCGACTCCTTCAAGAAGGAGACCACGTCCCCGGACGGCGAGCCGACCGCGGCGGCTACGATCCTGGTCATCAAGGCGCTGCTCAGCCCCGAGATGCGGGCCGAGAAGCCCGAGGCGAAGTTCACCGGGTACACGGAGACCGCCGACCTCGCCGAACACCTCGCGGGCCTCTGGGACCGCCCCGCAGCAGAACTGAACGGACAGCACCTGTGGCTGACAGCCCGATGACCCACCCCGCCCGCACGGACGCGATACGGCGGCACGACACCGCCGTCCGCGGCTTCGCGAGCGACAACTACTCCGGTGTGCACCCGGAGATCCTCGCCGCGATCGCCCTCGCCAACGACGGGCACCAGGTCGCGTACGGCGAGGACGACTACACGAACCACCTGCAGGACGTCTTCCGCCGCCACTTCGGCGAGAAGGCCGAGGCCTACCCCGTCTTCAACGGCACCGGCGCCAACGTGGTCTCGCTGCAGGCCCTGCTCCCGCGCTGGGGCGCCGTGGTCTGCGCCGAGTCCGCCCACATCCACGTGGACGAGGGCGGCGCGCCCGAGAAGATGGGCGGCATCAAGCTCCACACCGTCCCCACCCCGGACGGCAAGCTCACCCCCGAACTGCTCGACCAGCAGGCCTGGGGCTTCGGCGACGAGCACCGCGCCCAGCCGCTCGCCGTCTCGATCACCCAGAGCACGGAACTCGGCACCCTCTACACGGTCGACGAGATCCGCGCGCTCACCGAGCACGCCCACCAGCTCGGGATGCTCGTCCACATGGACGGCGCCCGGCTGGCCAACGCGGCCGCCTCGCTCGGCCTGCCGATGCGCGCCTTCACCACGGACGTGGGCGTCGACGTGCTCTCCTTCGGCGGCACGAAGAACGGCCTGCTGTTCGGCGAGGTCGTGGTGGTGCTCAACCCCGAGCGGGTCCGCAACATCAAGTACCTGCGCAAGACCTCGATGCAGCTCGCCTCGAAGATGCGCTTCCTCTCCGTCCAGTTCGAGGCGCTGCTCACCGGCGACCTCTACCTGCGCAACGCCGGCCACGCCAACGCCATGGCCAGCCGGCTGGAGGCGGCCGTCCGCGACATCGACGGCGTCGAGGTGATCCGCCCGGTCCAGGCGAACGCGGTGTTCGCGATCCTCCCGCGCGAGGTGAGCGAGCGACTGCAGAAGCGCTACCGCTTCTACTTCTGGAACGAGCACACCGGTGAGGTGCGCTGGGTGTGTTCCTTCGACACCACGGAGGCCGACATCGACGCCTTCGCGGCGGCGATCGTCGAGGAGCTCGGCCGCGCCTGACGGCGCCGAACAACGGATCGAGCAACGGATCGTCCCGCCCTGCGCCAGCAGGGCGGGACGATTTGCATGTGACGTGCCCGTCCCCGTACAGTTCCGGAGTCGCCGCGGGAGACCGGGGCGACAACGCGGAAAGTGAATCCGATGAATGAAACTCCGGAAAACGGAGCGGAAAACATCTGATAAACTTGAAACACGAAAGAACGAAGCGCCCGGAGGGCTCGCTGGAAGGCGGCTCGAAGGAAGCGTCCGTTCCTTGAGAACTCAACAGCGTGCCAAAAGTCAACGCCAGATATGTTGACATCCCCGGCCTCAGA
>NZ_JBMVFA010000017.1:0-154734 GCF_049543595.1 Kitasatospora sp. NPDC094028
GGGTCGATTCCCGTGCTGATACTCGTCCTCGTCCTGCTCCTCGCCCTGATCCTGGGCGGCGCAGGCTTCGCCATTCACATCCTGTGGTGGATCGCCCTGGCCGTCCTCGTCATCTGGGTCCTCGGCTTCGTCTTCACCGCCGGAGCCGGCGGCCGTCGCGGCCGCTGGTACCGATGGTGACGATCCGCGCCACCCCGGGGAGGAGCAGTCCGCCCCCGCAGGCGGATCCGGAGCGGCCCGATGGGGCCGCTCCGGATCCGCGTGCCGTCTCAGCTGCTGAGCAGCCGGTCGAAGAAGGCACGGTACTGCTTCAGCGCCACCCGTAGGTCCTCCGTGTCCGTCTCCCCGTCCCCGTCACGGTTCCACTGGCTCTCAAGTCCGTTCTTACGGCCCGCGAAGTACTCGGCCAGGCGGCGCATCAGATCGGCGACGAGTTCGTCCGCGTCGCGCACGGCTTCGCGGGGGTCGTCGACGAAGCGGGTCTGGACCTCCTGCCACCGCGCGCGCAGTTCGTCCGCCTCGCCCGGCGGCAGGAGGGCGTCGTGCCCCTCCCGCTCGCCGTCGTCCGCAGGCTCGGCCCCGTCCGCCGGCAGCTCGCCCTCGACGGCCCGGCCCGCCGTTCGTCGGGCCGGCCCCGCCCCTCCGTCCGGACCGTCCGCGCCCGACTCCTGCGCCGCGGTGGTGGTGGCCTCGCCCGGGTAGACGGGCCGCTCCCTCGCCTCCGGCTCCTGGCCGGCCCGCACACCCGCGAGGATGTCCTCGGTCGAGGTCCGTCGCTCGTCGCCGTGGTTCGTCGGCATCATCTCGGTCGCTCCGTTCCGCCTCGTTCGGTCCCGCCCCTTTCCGGTGCGCCCGGTCCGCCCGGTCCGCCCGGTGCGCCCGGTCCGCCGTCGAGGAGCTCGTCGAACAGCGCGCGGTAGTGCACCATCGCGCCCCGCAGTTCCTCGGTGGTGGCCTCGCCGCGCCCGGCCCGGCTTTGGGCGGCGTGCGCGACGCGGTAGTGCTCCAGGGTGCGGCCGTGCTCGACCGACAGGTCGCGCAGCCGCTGCTCGTAGTCCTCCGTCGGGTAGCCGCGGTCCCGCATGAGCGTCGTGACCAGGCGGTCGGCATCCTGGACCGCTTCACCGGGCCGGTCCACGAACTCCTGCTGCACCCGGGTCCATTTCTGGCCGTAGCGCTGCCTCGCCTCGACCGTCAGCGGCCTGATGTCCAGCTCGCGGTGGCGCAGTTCGCGCTCCCGCAGCTCGCGTTCGGCCACCAGCCTGCTGTCCGACCGGTCCACGGTCCGTTCGTACTCGGGGCCGAAGCGTTCCCGCAGCCGGCGGCGGCGGTTGAGGAACCACAGCGCCACGGCGACGAGGACCACTACTACGGCGATCGGCACGATGATCGCGACGAGTTCTCCTGTCGACATCGGGCCCTCCTTGCTTCTTCGGTCCCGGGCCACTGCCCGGAACGCAAGGATCGAAACACCCGTATCGGGATGAATCCGACACGGGCCCACGCCTTCTCAGGCCGACGTCCGGCTGCCCGGCCTGTCCGTGACACCCCCGCGCCCCGAGCCCTGGTGGACCCGGCCGCCCGCCGACCGGGTGGCCCGGCGGGTCATGAAGTACGCGGACCTGGCCGCGAGTTGCCCGGAGCGGCGGCCCTGGCTGCTGACCGGCCGGGTGGTCGGCGCCGGCCCCGACCACGAGCCGCTGATCGCCGATCCGCTGCCGCTCGCCTGGCTCGGCCCGGACGTCCTGCACGAGGCCGCCCACCGCTACCGCGAGCGCTTCGCCCCCGGCCGGGACTCCACCGGCCGAGTCGGGGAATGCGGCGGCGAGAACGGGGCAAGCGTGCCTGTTCACGGTCCACCCCCAGCCGGCCGGACGGGAGCAGCCATGAACGGCCCCGAAGCGTTTCCGAGCGAACTGTGCGCCGAGCACCGGGCCGTGGAGGCCCTCCTGCGCAGACTGGACGCCGTCCGTACCGACAGCGGCCCCGCACCGGACGACGACATCCGACTGCTGCGCTCGCTGAGGGACCTCCTCGACCGTCACCGGTCCGTCGAGGAGGAGCACGTGCACCCGCTGGTCCGCCGGTACCTCCCGGCCGGCGGCGCGCTCGCCGACGCCGCCGTCCACACCCACACCACGATCCGCCTGCTGATCGACCGCGCCCTCGACCGGCGCGTCCCCGCCGACGAGCGCCACCACGCAACCGACACCCTGCTCCTCGTCCTCCGCGCCCACCTGCGCGGCGCGGAGGACCGACTCTTCCCCGCCCTGCGCCTGCGCGCCCCGGCCGAGGAACTGCGGCGCTGCTCACGGCGCGTGCGAGAGACCCCGCCGGCGAATCCGCCCCGGCCCGTGTGGGGGCTCCCGCCCGGCACCGGCGCCATCGCCGCCGTCCGGGACCACCTCACCGGACACGACTCGTCACAGCAGGGGCAGTCGCCCTGACCGGACGGCCGACGGGACGGGCGGCCGACCTTCGCCGGGCGACCTTCAGCGCGTGGAGGCGTGCAGCAGGACCCCGACCGCGTAGGTGATCGCCATGGCCAGGGCGCCGCCGGCGACGTTCCGGGCGACGGCCGGGCGCACGGGCGCACTTCCCAGTCGCGCGGAGACCCAGCCGCACACCGCGAGCGCCGCCAGTACCGCGACGGCCGTCACGGGGATCCGCAGGCCGACCGGCGGCAGCACGATGGCCAGCAACGGAAGCACCGCTCCGACCGTGAAAGCCGTGAAGCTGGCCCAGGCGGCGTGCCAGGGGTTGGTGAGTTCCTCCGGGTCGATGCCCAGTTCGGCCTCGGCGTGCGCGGCCAGCGGGTCGTGCGCGGTGAGCTCCACGGCGACCTGGCGTGCCAGGTGCGGCGTCAGTCCCTTGGCCACGTACAGGCCGGTCAGCTCGTCGAGCTCCGCCGCGGGCGTGGCGGCCAGCTCGCGGCGCTCCAGTGCGAGCGCCGCCCGTTCGGAGTCGCGCTGCGTGCTGACGGACACGTACTCCCCGGCGGCCATCGACAGGGATCCGGCGAGCAGGCCGGCCAGTCCGGCCGTCAACAACTCACTGGCACCGGCGTTCGCGCCCGCCACGCCCACGACGAGACCGGCGGTCGACACCACCCCGTCGTTGGCCCCCAGGACGCCGGCACGAAGCCAGTTCAGCCGGCCACCCAGGTCCCCCGCCGCGTGCGGCTCGCCGGTGTGCCCGCCGGAGTCGGTGACCCGCTCCCGCCGGTCGTCGCCAGAGCTGCTCATCCTCGCAGTATGGCGTTCCCACGGCTGACGGGAGCGGAAGACGCACAGGCGGTCCGGGTCGGGCACCACCTCCTGGTGCTTCGACGGTCCCGGCACGGCTTCCGGCGCCGGTGCTCGACGGCGCGGGTGCTGCCGTCACACCAACGGCGTGGCGGCGACGATCGGGGCGGAGCCCCAGGTGAGGACGCGGTGGCGGCCGTCGTCGGTGATCTCGACGTGCACCGTGCCGTGCTGGTCCGCGTACACCGGGTGGCCGGCGGGGCCGACGCGGCCGGTGGCGGCCACCGGGACCGTCCGACTGCGGCCCGCGTCGTCGCGCAGGCAGAGCAGGAAGCCGCGGACGGCCTTCGCCGTGGCCGGGTGCGCGGGCCGGCCCTGGAGGTCGCGGTGGGCGTGGCGCGTGGTGGGGTGCATGGCGGTGGCTCCTACGGGTGTTCGTCGTGGTGACCGCACAGCCAGGCCATCGCTTCGTAGGCGCCGAGTGCGTAGTCGGGATCGGTCCGCGCCGGTGCTCCGGGTCCGATCTCGACGGCCGCGGCCTGGCACTCGGCCAGCAGTCGGGTCCGGGAGGGGATGGTGGCGCCCACGACGGCCGCGCGGGTGATGGGCCCGGCCACCTGGGTGCCGAGCGCCCACCGGTAGGCGTTCGTCACGCCGAGCCGGTAGCGGCTGGAGGGGCCGGGGAGGCAGCCGGTCCGCGTCAGCGCGTCGAAGACTTCCTGGAGGGATCGGACGCCCACGGTCCGGACGGCAGCGTTGTCGCCATTCATGTCACGGACGCTACGTCGCACCGGGCCCGCGTGCAGGCGGGGGATGCCGTCCCGACGAACGCCAGGTGGTGAACGGGATCCGACGACCCGCCCCACGAGGGCTCGCGCGGCCCCGGACGGCCCACCCCGGATGTGGGAGCGTCGGCGGTGCCCGAGCCTCGACGCATGGGATCGATCGTCGTGCTCTTCGAGCTGGAACCGGAGGGGGAGCTCGGTCCGGAGGGCGTCGGGCCCGCTCTGATCGCGGTGCACGCCGCCGGGGCCGATCCCGATGCGCCGGAGGACCCGCAGCCGTACACGCTGTGCGGGCTGGAGAGCGCCCCGATGGAGCACGCGCACTACCGGCCGGCCCGGCCGGGCGAGCCGTGGTACCCGCCCCCGCTTGCCGCCCGGCGCTGCCGCGAGTGCGAGCACGCCCTGCGCGCCCGATGACCGCCGCGGCCGGGTGAGAATCCTCCTGATCGGCCCTGGCGGTCGCGCATCAGCCTCGGCGACCGAGGAGGGCGAGGCCATGGCCGTTCCGACGCCCCACCCCACCCCACCCATCCCCGCCCCGAACCGCCGCCGATTCCGGCGTTTCCCCGGCCCGAGCCCTTCCCCGATCCCTTCCCGGGCCCCGATCCGGCGCCGGCGCCGGCGCCCCAACCGGATCCCGGGCCGGCCCGACCGGCTCGACCTGCGGCGTTCAGCCGCGTGGGAAGTGCCCGTCCAGCGGCGACGACACCTCCAGCCAGACCCGTTTCCCGCCCCCGTCCGGCAGCGAGCCCCAGGCCCGGGCGAGCCGGTCGACCACCCGCAGGCCGTGACCGCCCGGGCGGCCCGGGTCCGCGTTCGGACGCAACCGGGTAGGCACCGGGCTGGCGTCCGTGACCTCCGCCCGCAGCCGGTCGCCGTCCCAGTGCAACCGCAGTTCACGCGGCCCCCCGGGGGCGTGCAGGCACGCGTTGGTGACCAGCTCGGAGACCATCAGCAGGACGTCCTCCACGACGGCCAGCTGCTCCTCGTCGATCGTGGGCAGCCAGTGCCAGGACAGCAGGGCCCGCCGGCTGAAGTCGCGGCAGTGCCGCACGGCACCTTCGCTGCCCGCCAGGGCGAGCCGCCTGGTCTGCCCGGGGCCGGGGCCAGGCAGTGGCGTGCTCGCGACGGGGTCCATGACGCGCCTCCTCTCGTTGCGGGCCGGCGGGCCAGCGGGCGGGCCGGGCGGCTCCGCCGGGCCGAGCGCCGTCGCGCGATCGGGGAGGGATCCGCAGCACGCTGTCGGCTCCGGTGATCGCGAACAGCCTGGCCACGGCCGGGCCCGGCGCGGCGAGTTCGAGGGTTCGCCGGGCCGCCTGCGTGGCGGGGCGGGCGCGCGGCAGGATGTTCAGGCCGGTCGAATCGCAGAACCGCGGGCCGTCGACACGGCGGACGGGCTCGGCACGGCGCTCTCCGAGCCTTTGCCGGACGGCCTCGAACGGATCCTGGTCGGCCGAGGTGACGATCCGCACCGGCCCTTCGTCCACCACCGCGACGCTCAGCTTCCGGTTTGGAACGCGGACGGCCGGGGCCGCCGGGCGATCCCGGGTGGGTCCGGGGCCGCCACGGGCCGCTCGTCCACCCCGGCGTCTGCCCGGTCTCGCCGTGGCCACACCCGCCGACTGGTCCCGGGCGGCGGCACGGGCGGACCGGGCCGTGCATGGAACTCCGCTTCCCGGGCACACGCCGCCCGGTGCGGACCTCGCCCCCGCCGCCGAGAGGAGTGTGTGGACGAGGCCGAGGAACGCGGTCGAAAGATGAGGGACGACCTGCAGCAGCCTGCGCAGGAGCAGCTCAAGCGTTGACACCGGCCCGGCGGCCGCCCCGCGCGACCCCCGTATCCGATCCGGAGGTTGATCCATGACCGACCAGGACACGCCCGTACCGCAGGGCCCGCCCGAACCGCAGCACCCGCCCGTTCCGAAGGACCCTCCGGCGCCGGTCGAGACGCCGGAGTCACGGGCGACCGGTGAGGGCGGCGGCAAAACGGCGCCCGGGCCGAAAGAGCGGGACGATCGGAAGGGGCCGGCCCCTGGGCAGACCGAGCCGGCCCGGGAACCGGAGCCGCACGAGCCGCCCGACTGAGCCGGTGTGCGCGTCGGGCCGGCGCCCGAGCCGGCTCCGCTGTTCGAGTCGGGCCGGTGTCCGAACCGGGCCGAGCGTGAGGGAGGTCGTCCGTGGCAACAAACGGACCCGGCAGTCGGCGCCCGGCCCGGCGCCCCCGGCCGCCCGGCAGCCGTCCGCCCCGGACAACGCCCCGGACAACGCCCCGGATGCCGCCGCGCCGGGCCCGGCCGGCGCCGCCCGGCGACCACGTGCCGCCGGGGCTGCGCACCGCGGCCGGGTACACCTGGCGGCTGCTGCTGCTCGGGGTGGCCGCGTACCTGGCCGTCGACGTGCTCACCCGGCTCGTCCTGCCGGTCGTGGCGGTCTTCGTGGCGCTGGTGATCACGTCCGTGCTGCGCCCGCTGGTGGACCTGCTCGCCCGGGTGCTGCCCCGCTCGCTCGCGGTGCTGTTCGCCTTCCTGCTGGCCGGGGTGCTGGTCGGCGGGGTCCTGGCGCTGGTGGGCACGACCGTCGCCGACGAGTGGGGCCGGCTGGGCGCCGAGCTGCGCGGCGGTCTCGGCCGGATCGACCGCTGGCTCACCGGCGCCCCCTTCCACCTGCGGCCCGGCACGGTCACGGACCTGCGCGCGAAGATCGGCGAGTTCGTCGCGGCGCACCGCTCGGCACTGCTGAGCACGGCGATCAGTGAGGCGAGCCGGATCGTCGAGCTGGTCACCGGGCTGGCGCTGGCGGTGTTCTGCTCGGTGTTCCTGCTGCACTCCGGCGACCGGATGTGGCGCTGGGCGGAGTCCCTGCTGCCCGCCGGCGCCCGCCCGGCCTGGGACCGGGCGGGGCGGGCCGCCTGGCGGACTTTCGCGGGCTACACCCGCGGGGTGCTGATCGTGGCGGCGAGCAACGCCGTGCTGGTGGGCATCGCGCTGGCCGTGCTGCGGGTGCCGCTGGTGCTGCCGCTGATGGTGCTGGAGTTCGTGGCGGCGCTGGTGCCGCTGATCGGCTCGCCGATCGCGCTGGCCGTGGCGGCGCTGGTGGCGCTGGCGACCCGGGGGCCGGTGGTGGCGCTGCTGGTGCTCGCCCTGATCGTGGTGATCGGCCAGATCGAGGGTCATCTGCTGCACCCGCTGGTGATGAGCTGGTCGGTGCGGATCCACCCGGTGGCGATCGCGCTGTCGGTGACCGGCGGCGCCGTGCTGGCCGGGGTGCTGGGCGCGGTGGTGGCGGTGCCTGTGGTGTCGGTGGCCTGGGCCGTCATCGGCGAGCTGCGGGACCACGGCCCGCCCGGGGGCTGAGCCCGCCCCAGCGCGCCGTCAGGCCTTCGGCCAGTTGCGCAGCAGCGTGTCGAGGGCGTCCAGGATGCGCGGCCAGGTGGCCTCGGTGCCGCGCGGCGTGTGCTGGAAGCTGCCGGCCCGTTCCAGGGTCACGTAGCCATGGAAGGTGCTGCCGAGCAGGCGGACGGCGTCGGTCTCGTCGGGTTCGTCGAGGTGGTAGCCGCGCAGGATGGCGCGGGTCATCAGGGAGTGCCGGACGGCGGCGCTGGCGCGGGCGGTCTCGGGGTCGAGCCGGAGTTGTGCGGCGGCGTAGCGGCCGGGGTGTTCGCGGGCGTAGTCGCGGTAGGCGTCGGCGAAGGCGGTGAGGGCGTCGCGGCCGGCCCGGCCGGCGATGGCGGCGGCGACCCGGTCGGCGAGTTCTTCGAGGGCGAGCAGCGCGATCCGGGTCTTGAGGTCCTGGGAGTTCTTGACGTGCGAGTACAGGCTGGCGTCCTTGACGCCGAACTGCCGGGCGAGCGCCGAGACCGTCACCTTGTCGAAGCCGACCTGGTCGGCGAGTTCCGCGCCCGCCCGGGCGAGTCGTTCCGTGTTCAGCCCTACCCGTGCCATGCCGTTCCCTTCCGCGCCGTCTCCCGCCTGAGGCCATTATACGTTTGCCTAAGACTCCTAGGTAATTTACGTTGGCTCCTATGAAGCCGTTGACCGCACCAGAGATCCGCGCCGCCTTCGTGAACTGCACCAAGGGCGAGGCGAAGCGCCTGCACATCCCGCACGACCTGGCCGAACGGCCGTGGGAGGACCTCGACTTCCTCGGCTGGCGCGACCCGCAGGCGCCCGACCGCGCCTACCTCGCCGCCGAACTGGACGGCCGTACCGTCGCCGTCGCGCTGCGCTCCTCCGGCGCCGCATCCTGGCAGGCCCGGCGCAGCATCTGCTCGCTCTGCGTCACCACGCACACCGGCGGCGTCTCGCTGCTGGTCGCGCCGCGCGCCGGGAAGGCCGGCAAGCAGGGCGACTCAGTCGGCGCCTACATGTGCGCCGACCTCGCGTGCTCGCTCTACGTGCGCGGGAAGCGGGAGGTGGGCACGAAGCTGCACGAGTCGCTGAGCCTGGAGGAGAAGGTCCGCCGCACGGTGGACAACATCGCCGCCTTCGTCGCCAAGGTCACCGCCTGAGCGGAACGCACCCCGCTCACCCGGCGGGGGCGCCCGCGCAGGCCGGGTGGCCGTGCAGGTGGGCGCGGGCGTGCGCGATGGCCTCCGGGGTGCCGTCGAAGACGTGGCCGTCCGCGCGCAGCCCGTCGAGGACGCCGAGGGCGTCGAGCGGGCGGTGGTGCTCGTCCCGGATGCCGGAGACCAGGACGAGCGTGCCGCGCCGGCGCAGCTTGGCGATGGCGTCGCCGAGGACGGTCGCGCCGCTGGCGTCGATCGCGCTGACCCGGGACATCCGCAGGATCGCGACCCTGACCTCGGCGGCCTCGGTGAGTTCGAGCAGGAAGCGGTGGGCGGCGGCGAACAGCAGCGGCCCGTCGATCCGGTAGGCGACGATGTGCTCGGCCAGCAGCGCCTGTTCCTCGGCGTGGTGGTCGGCCGCGGGAAGGTCGGCGTGCAGCGGGACCTGCTCGACCCGGGCCGCCCGGGCGACCGCCGCGAGCGCCAGCACCCCGGAGACCAGCAGGCCGACCACGACGGCGGTGACCAGGTCGAAGGCCAGCGTGGCGGCGGCAGTGAGGGCCAGGACGACCGCCTCCCCGCGCCCGGTGCGGGCGATCGCGCGCAGCGAGCCGACCTCGACCATCCGTACGGCGGTGGCGATCAGCACCCCGGCCAGGGCCGCGAGCGGGATGCCCGCCACCAGCGGCGCGGCGGCGAGCACGATCACCGCGAGGACGCCCGCGTGGACGAGCGCGGCGAGCCGGGAGACGGCGCCGGAGCGGACGTTGACGGCGGTGCGGGCGATCGCGCCGGTGGCGGCGACGCCGCCGAACAGCGGCGCGACGAGGTTGGCCAGGCCCTGGCCGAACAGTTCCCGGTCGCTGTCGTGCCGCTCGGACACGCTCATCGCGTCCGCCGCCGTCGCCGACATCAGCGACTCCAGCGCGGCCAGCGCCGCCACCGCGGCGGCGGAGGGCAGCAGCGAGGGGACGGCCGAGAGGTCCAGGAAGGCGAGCGAGGGCGCCGGCAGGCCGGCCGGCAGGTGGCCGATGGTGGCGACCGGCAGGCCGGCCGCCCTGGCGGCCAGGGTCGCGGCGACGACGGCGATCAGCGAGAACGGCAGCGCGGGCCGCAGCCGCGCGCCGACCAGCATCAGCGCGGCCACGCCCAGGGCGACGGCGAGGGCCGCCCAGTGCGGCGCCGAGGCGAAGCCGGCGAGCGCCCTGGCCGCGACGACGGCCGGGTTGTCGCCCGCGGGCTTCTGCACGCCGAGCGCGCCGGGCACCTGCTGCAGGCCGATCACCCCGGCGATGCCGAGCGTGAAGCCCTCCACCACCGGTACCGGCACGTACGCCATCCACCGCCCGGCCCGCAGCAGCGCCAGGGCGACCAGGATCAGGCCGGCCAGCAGCCCGACGGTCAGCACCCCGCCACTGCCGTACCGGGCGACGATCGGGACCAGGACGACGGTCATGGCGCCGGTCGGGCCGGACACCTGGAGGTGGGAGCCGCCGAAGAACGCGGCGAGCGCCCCGGCGACGACGGCCGTGGCCAGTCCCGCCTCGGCGCCCGCGCCCGAGGAGATGCCGAAGCCGAGCGCCAGCGGGAGCGCGACGACGGCGACGGTGAGGCCCGCCAGCACGTCCTTGCGCGGGGAGCGGCCCATGGTGGCGAGGATCCGCCGGTTCGGCAGGACGGCACGCACCCGGTCGAGGACGGCGCTCACGACCGGACCACGGCGCTTCCGTGCTCCCGCGGCTGATGCTGGACGACCCTTGCCATGCGCTGAAACCCTTTCCTCGCCCGCCGGCCCGCCTGGGCCGTCGCGGGCGCCCTGAACCGGTCGGACAGCCCCACATCATGTGCGGACTTGAAGAATTTCGCAACTCACACATTCGACATCTGATGGATTCGGACTTTCCGCAGGTCGGCTACCCTCGTCGCATGAGTGACAACCTGCCCCCGTGCCCCCAGTGCTCCTGCGAGTACACCTATGAGATGAACGCGCTGCTGGTCTGCCCCGAGTGCGCCCACGAGTGGGAGCCCGCCGCGGCCGGCGCCGAGTCGGGCTCGGGCGAGCGCGTCATCAAGGACGCGGTGGGCAACGTGCTGAACGACGGCGACACCGTCACCGTCGTCAAGGCCCTCAAGGTCAAGGGCAGCGTCTCCGGCATCAAGGCCGGCACCAAGGTCCGCAACATCCGCCTGGTCGACGGCGTCGACGGCCACGACATCGACTGCCGCATCGAGGGCTTCGGCGCCATGCAGCTCAAGTCCAGCGTGGTCAAGAAGGCCTGACCGGCCCCCGACCGGCACCCCCGTCCCACCGGACGTCCACCGGGCGTCCGGCGAAAGCCCCGGCGAACGCCCCAGCGGAAGGCGGCCCATGTCCACGCCCAGCAGCAACGTCGTCGTCGAGCACGCGGCGGACCGGCAGCGGTACGAGATCCACGTCGACGGCGGGCTCGCCGGCTTCACCGAGTACCGCGACCGCGACGCGCAGCGCGTCTTCTTCCACACCGAGATCGACGACGCGTACGCCGGCCAGGGCCTGGCCGGAAAGCTCGTCCAGGAGGCGCTGACCGACGTGCGGGCGAACGGCCTGCGCCTCGTGCCGGTCTGCCCGTACGTGGCCAAGTTCCTGGTCAAGCACCAGGAGTTCGCGGACATCACCGACCCGGTCACCCCCGAGGTCACCGGGTGGCTGCGCACGCGGCTGCGCTGACCGCCACCGGACCGGAACCTCCTCGGCCGGTCCGCCGGGCGCGGCACCCGCCGCCCGGCGGGCCGGCCGTTCCCGTCCCAACAGCCCCTCCCGGCACCCCCGTTCACCGTGGCACCGGCCGCGTGACGGCCGGATCCCGCCGGGCGCACGCCGCCGCACCGGGTGGTGCCTCCGTGCGCCGACCGCGCTCGCGATCGGCGCCCCCCTGGGGCCGTTGGACCCTGGACCGGGCGGCGCGGGGTCGGTCATGCTGGTCGCCGCGCGCGCCGAGCGGCCGTGCCGGTGTGGCGAAAGGGCCTGGACGATGGGCGAGTTGGTGACGGTGCGGGCGTTCGGGGTGGTTCCCGGTGAGGTCCTGGCCGAGGCCCGGGCCCGGGTCGCCGCCGTCGCGGCCGCCGCCGAGGAGGGCACCCTGGTGGAGTCGCTGCGGGTCCGGCTCGCCACCGCGGCGGGCGGCCTCCGGGCGCACGACGCCGTGCTGGCCCAGGTGAACGCCGAGGTGGACGGGCGCCGCATCCGGGTCCAGGCGACGGCGACGGGCCCGGGCGACCCGCTGGACCGGGTCGTCGAGGCACTGCGCGCCCGGATCAGGGCCGCCACCGGCGCCTGGGCACCCCGCCCCTGGGCGGTCCCCGCCGTCCGTGCCGCGTCCGTCGCGGCCGCCCCGCCGCCGGACGGCGCCCCGCGCATCGCACGCCGCAAGCGGCCCCGGCTCGTCCGGTGCACGCCGGAGGCGGCCGCCCGCACCATGGACGCGATGGACTACGACATCCACCTGTTCACCGACCCGGCGACCGGCACCGACGCCGTCGTCTACCGGGTCGGGCCGACCGGCTACCGGCTGGCCCGCACCCTCCCGGCCGGCCCGGCGGCCCGCCGCAGCTCACCGATCACGCTCAGCCCGCACGGCGCGCCCCGGCTCACCGAGGAGGAGGCCGTCGACAGGCTGGCCGCCGCCGAACTGCCGTTCCTGTTCTTCGCCCACCCCGCCAGCGGGCGCGGGCGGGTGCTCTACCGCCGCTTCGACGGGCACCTCGGGCTGGTCTCCGGCCGGGACTGACCCCCGCCGGGCGCGCGTCATCGGACGGCCGTCACCCGGCGCCCGTCACTCGATGATGGCCTCGGGGTCGTCCGTGGTGTGCATCGCCGCCTCCTCCGCCGAGGCGGCGCCGCCCGAGATCCCCACGTCCTCCGCGATCAGGTCGCTGCGCGACCCCGCGGACAGCACCAGCCGCCCGGTGCGCACCTCTCCGGCCTCCGGGTCGAGCGGCTCGCCATCGGTGCCGTAGCAGTCGCCGATGCCGTCCCCGTCCGGCGCCGCGACCTCCGGCAGCTCCTCCGCCAGCCGCTGGTCCAGGCTCTCGCGCACCCGCTGCTCCGCCGCGGTCACACCGTGGCGCCGCACGGCCAGCGGGCGCTCCGGGGGCGCGTAGCCCTCGTCGAGCGCCGAGTCGAGGCCGCGGTCCTCCAGGGTGTCCTCCGGCTCCAGGGGCCCGATGTCGTCCTGCACCTCCGAGCCGTCCGGCTGGTACACCTGGTCGCCCATCAACGCTTCGTCCGACACGAGTTCCTCCTTCGCCGGCCGAGCCGACCGCACCGGCGCCCGGCCACTGCCCGTCCGTACGACGGGCGACCGCCGGGCCCGGACGGCGGCGGTCCGTCCGGCTTCACTCCCCAGAGTCCCATGCGGCGGCGATCTCCGCAGGGGCTGCGGCCGGGCCCGGACACGCCGCCGCCCTGCCGGGCGGTCGCTCGGCAGGGCGGCGGCGGAAGCATCCGCGTCACATGTTGATCATGTGCCCGGCCAGGCCGTGGATGGCCTCCTTGACCGCCTCGCCCAGGGTCGGGTGGGCGTGCACGTTGCGCGCCACCTCGTTCACGGTGAGGTCCCACTGCTGCGCCAGGGTCAGCTCGGGCAGCAGCTCGGTGACCTCCGGGCCGATCAGGTGGGCGCCGAGCAGCTCGCCGTACTTGGCGTCGCTGATCACCTTCACGAAGCCGATCGGGTGGCCGAGGCCGTGCGCCTTGCCGTTCGCGGTGAACGGGAACTTGGCGACCTTGACGTCGTGACCCAGCTCGCGGGCCTGGGCCTCGGTGTAGCCGAAGGAGGCGATCTGCGGCTGGCAGTAGGTGGCGCGCGGGATCATGGCGAAGTCGACCTCCATGGTCTCCGCCCCGCCGATCGTCTCGGCGGCGATCACGGCCATCGTCTCGGCGGCGTGCGCCAGCATCAGCTTCGCGGTGACGTCGCCGATCGCGAAGATGTGGTCCACGTTGGTGCGGCCCCGGCCGTCCACCGCGATGGCGTTGCGGTCGGTCAGCTTGACCCCGGCGTTCTCCAGGCCGTAGCCGTTGACGCGCGGCGCGAAGCCGATCGCCTGGAGCACCTTGTCGGCCTCCAGCACCTGCTGCTGGCCGTCCTTGGTGACGGTGACCCGGACCTTGGCGTTCGGGTCGCTGTCGTCGATCGACTCCACCCGGGTGGAGGTCAGCACCTCGATGCCCAGCTTGCGGTACTGCTTGGCCAGCTCGGTGGAGACCTCGACGTCCTCCAGCGGCACCATGCGGTCCAGGAACTCGACGATGGTGACCTTCACGCCGTAGTTGTGCAGCACGTACGCGAACTCGACGCCGATCGCGCCGGCGCCCGCGATGATGATGCTGCCCGGCAGCTCCTCGGTGAGGATCTGCTCCTCGTAGGTCACCACGCGGTCGCTCAGCTCGGTGCCCGGCAGCAGACGGGTGGTGGCACCGGCGGCGATGATGCAGTGGTCGAAGGTGACGACGTCGAAGCCGCCGCCGCTCAGCGCGACCTGCAGCGTGTGGTCGTCGACGAAGGTGCCCCAGCCGTCGTACTCGGTGATGCCGTTCTTCTTCATCAGGTAGTGGACGCCCTTGACCCGGCCGTCCGCCACCGAGCGGCTGCGCTTGAACGCCTCGCCGAAGTCGAAGCTCACCGTGCCCTCGACCTTGATGCCGAAGGTCTGGGCCTCCTTGGTGAAGATGTGCGCCAGCTCGGCGTTGCGCAGCAGGGCCTTGGAGGGGATGCAGCCGACGTTGAGACAGACGCCGCCCCAGTACTTGGCCTCGATGATCGCGGTCTTCAGGCCCAGCTGCGCCGAACGGACGGCGGCGGTGTACCCGCCGGGGCCCGCGCCGAGGACGACGACGTCGTAGTGCGTGCTCATGTTCCTGACTCCTCCGAGGGTGTCACGGTGTCGTGATCTCGGTCCCATGGTGTCAGGACCGGACCTGGCGCACCCACCGGGTCTCGGCGGACGCGCACCGCGCGGAACCGTACCCGTCCGGAGGGTGAATTGTCAGTGGCCTCCGCTACGGTGGCGCCCGCCAGGGCCCGCCGCCGGTGGGCGGCGGGCCCTGGCGCGGGTCAGGCGGTGAGGCCGTGGCCGCCGGCCGGGGCGGCGACGGCCTGGCGCTGGGCCGGGGCGGGGAGCCGGAGGGAGGAGAGGTCCCAGGCGTAGGTGCCGACGGCGTGGGCGATCACGTCGATGTTGACGTCGAAGGCGCCCAGGTCGAGGTTGCCCAGGTCGTCGCAGGCCTGGTGGTAGCACGGGTCGAGGGCGGTACCCGCCGTGCCGCCGTAACGAGCCGCCTGCTCCGGGGACTTGACGACCTCGGCGCCGGTGTCGGTGCCGCCGGCCGGGATGCCCGCGTCGATGAACGGGCCGTAGTCGGAGCGGCCGTTGAAGGCGGTCGGCTCGTGCGGGACGGCCCGGCCGTCGAGGTAGCCGGTGAGGTCCCGTTCGATCTGGGCCGATCCCTCGGGGCCGGCGCCGCCGCCGGTGCTGCCGGAGCCGTTGTAGACGAACTGCGCGTAGTTGGGCGAGGCGATCATGTCGAAGTTGAGGTAGAGCCGGATCTTCTTCCGATCCGCGTCGGACAGCGAGTCGACGTACGCCTCGGAGCCCTTGAGGCCGAACTCCTCGGCGGACCACCAGGCGAAGCGGACCTTGTTCTTCACCGGGTGGATGCTCAGGTTGCGGGCGACCTCCAGGATGCCGGCCGAGCCGGAGCCGTTGTCGTTGATGCCGGGCCCGGCGGGCACCGAGTCCAGGTGTGCGCCGACCATCACGGTGTTGTCCGGGTCGCCGCCCCTGGTCTCGGCGAGGACGTTCCAGGTCTTGCGCGGCTCCATGAAGGTGCGGATGTCCAGCGTCACCCGGACGGGCCCGGCGGCGGCCTGCGCGGCCAGGGCCTCACCGGCGGCCCGGCTGATCCCGCCGGTCGGGACCTTCCCCGCGGCCGGGTCCCCGAGGGTGCCGTTGAGGTCGCCGTCCGCGTTGTTGTAGACGAGCGCGCCGACCGCGCCCGCCCCGGCCGCGGCGGCCTGCTTGGCGGCGAAGCCGCACCCGCCGCGCCTGATCAGCGCGATCTTCCCGGCGACCGAGCCGGCCGGGTAGTCGGCGGCCGTGCAGCCGGTCGCCGCGCCGACCGGCGCGACCCCCAGCTCGGCGGTCAGGCCGGCGTCCGGGCCGCTCACCGAGTAGGTCATCGCGATCACCGGCACGCTCTCGGCCTGCGGCGAGACCACCTCCAGCCGCTGCGTGCGGGCCTCGAAGAACGTGTACACGAACTCCTGCCGGGACACCTTGAGCCCGGCCAGGCGTGCCTGCTCGTAGACGTACCGCGCCGATTCGTCGTGGCCCTTCGACCCGGCGAACCGGGTGCCGCCGTTGCGGTCCGCGATGCGCTGGAGCGCCGCCAGGGTGTCGTGGGCGTCCTCGGCGCTGCTGGCCGCCACCAGCCGGGCGGCGAGCCTGGCGGCCTTGCGCGCCGGATCGGGGTCGGCGGCGGCCGGGCCGGCCCCGGCGAGCAGCAGTGCGGCGGCCAGGGCGGCGGCGGTCAGCACGGCCGCGGCGCGGCGCCGGGCGGCGGCGCCGGGCGGGCGTGCGGTGGGGGCGGATCTGTCGAGCGGGGTGGGACGTCCGGACGCGACTGCCGGCTGACGGGTGCGCGACTTCACGAGGGCTCCTTCCGACGGTCCGTGAGGTCACGATTGGACAGGACGGCAAAGCCCTTGCCAAGCCCATCACACGATTCGGTCAACGCGGGCCGGCGGACCCATCGTCGTCGCCCGTCTCCTCCCGGCCGCCGCCCGCCCCGCAGTTCTCGCACGGCTCGGGGCCGGGCCGCTCGCGCAGCCGTCCGCACTCCGGGCACACCCGGTCCAGCCGGCAGGCCGACTCTCCGCCTTCGTCCATGCCGCCGATTCTGCTCCCCACCCTCCCCCGCCCGCGAGTAGACAGTGTCTACGCCCTTCTGCTAGACAAGGGCCCATGATCGATCAGGAGCTGGACCTGCGGGCCCGACTGGTGGCCGCCGGCGTCGAGTTGGTGAACAGCGAGGGCGTCCACGCGCTCGGCCTGCGGGAGATCGCCCGCCGGGCCGGCGTCTCGCACGGCGCACCGCGCCGCCACTTCCCCACCCACCGGCACCTGCTCGCCGCCATCGCCCGCCAGGGCTTCGGCCGCCTCACCGACGCCCTGGCCGGCGCGGACTCGCTCGCCGCCGGCACCGGCGCGGACGCCCGCACCCGGCTCGACGCGCTCGCCCGCGCCTACCTCGCCTTCGCGGCGGCCGGCCCCGGCATGTTCGAGCTGATGTTCCGCCACGACCTGCTGGAGGGCAGCGGCGCCGAGCTGCGCCGCACCACCCTGCCGCTGTTCCGCACGATGGCGCGGCTGGTCGGCGAGTGCCACCCGCAGTCCGACGACCCGACCGCCGCCACCGCCGCCCTGTGGGCCAACCTGCACGGCCTCGCCCAGCTGCGCGCCACCGGCAGCCTCGGGCTCGCCACCGGCGGCGACGCGCTCGAACCGGTCCTTCGGGCCACCCTGGACGCCCACCTCGGCCCGGCCGCCCGATGAGGCCCGGACGGCGGACGGAGCAGGCGCCCCGCCCCGGGCCGATCCTCGCCGCGAGCGTGACGGGCGCCGTCCTCGTCGCCCTGGACGGAACGGTCCTGACGGTCGCCCAACCCACCCTCCAGCACGACCTGCACGCCTCCGTCGCCGCCGTCCAGTGGACCAGCACCGGCTACCTGCTGACCGTCGCCGCCCTGCTCGTCCCGGCCGGCCGCCTCGGCGACCGCTACGGGCACCGGCACCTCTTCACCCTCGGCGTGGCCGGCTTCGCCGCCGCCTCCGCCGGGATCGCGCTCGCCCCCGGCATCGGCTGGGTGATCGCCCTGCGGGCCCTCCAGGGCGTGGCCGGCGCCCTGCTGCAACCGGCCACCCTGGGCCTGCTGCGCACCGCGCTGCCCGCCGAGCGGCTGCCCGGCGCGATCGCGGCCCGCACCAGCGCGATCGGGCTGGCGGCGGCCGCCGGGCCGCTGGTCGGCGGCGCGCTGACCACCCAGCTGGGCTGGCGGGCGGTGTTCCTGCTCGGCGTGCCGCTGGCCGCGGCCGCCGGGCTGCTCGCCCTGGCAGTCCCGGCGGAGGCGCCCGAGCCGGCGGCCCGCCGCGCCGGCTTCGACCTGCCGGGCGCGGCCCTGCTGGCGCTCGCGCTCGCCTGCCTGGTGCACGCGCTCACCGCCCTGCCGGACACCGGCTGGTCGGCCGCCACCGCGCTCGGCCTGGCCGCCTCCGCCGGGTTCGGCCTGGCGCTGCTCCGGCAGGAGCGGCGCGCCGCCCGCCCGCTGCTGCCGCTCGGGCTGCTCCGCTCGGCGGCGGTGGCCCCGGCGCTCGGCGTCCTGCTGACGGCCTCGGCGGCGCTCTTCGGCACACTGTTCCTCGCCACCTACTACCTGCAGGACGTGCTCGGGCTGAGCCCGCTGCGCAGCGCGGTGCGGGCGGTGCCGCTGGCCCTGGCGATGGTCCTCGCGGCGCCGGCCTCGGCGAAGCAGGCGAAGCGCCGGGGCCCGCGCGCCACCCTGCTGCTGGGGACGTCCCTGGTCACGGCGGGCGCGCTACTGGTCGCGCGGCTGGGCCCGGGCGCGGGGGCCGTCGAGGTCGGCGGCTGCTTCCTGCTGCTGGGGGCCGGGTTCGGCACCGTGATGGCCACCGCCACGGTGGCGATCGTCCGGGGCGCGCCCGCGGCCGAGGCCGGGGTGGCGGGCGGGCTGCAGCAGACGGTGCTCAACATCGGCCCGGCGCTGGGCGTCGCCCTGGCCACCACCGTCGCCGGGCGGACGGCGCCCGGCGCGGCGCTCGCGCCGGGCGTGTCGGCGCTGGCCGCCGTGGCGGCGCTCGGCGTACTGCTCGCCGCCCGGGTGCCCGCCGGGGAGCCCGAGCCGGTGCTCACACCCCGGTGACCCCGTCGATGCCCTCCCGCAGCAGGTCGGCATGGCCGTTGTGGCGGGCGTACTCCTCGATCAGGTGCAGCAGGATCCAGCGCAGCGAGACGGTCGCGGAGCCGAGCGCGGCCGCGTCCCGCGGCGGCAGGTGCCCGGGGTCGTCCAGCGAGGCGTCGGCGATCAGTGCGCGGCCGCGTTCGACCTCGGCGTCCCACTCGGCGACCGCGTCGGCCATGCCGCGGTCGGGCGTCAGGGCGAAGCCGTCCCGGCCGTCGTCCCCGTGCGGGGCGGGCGCGTCCAGGCCGGCGAACACCCGCTGGCACCACTGGCGTTCGACCTCGGCGAGGTGCTGGACCAGTCCGAGCAGGGTCATCGCCGAGGGCCCGGCCGAGGCCATCCGCACCTGATGCTCGTCCAAGCCCTCGACCTTGAGCGCGAGCGTCGCCCGGTGGAAGTCCAACCAGGCTTCCAGCATGGCCCGTTCATCGGCGTGCGGGGGCGGAATCGGCCGCCCGTCCGGGAGCGTCTGCATACCGGCCACCTTGGCACGCCGCCGGGCCCACCGGCGGGATTGGAACGGAGTTCCCGTTCGGTGGGGGGTGATGCCGGTGGCCTCGTCGGGGACCGGGGCGTCCTCCAAGGGGACGGCGATCTCCCAGATCCGGTCGAACAGTTCGGCGAGCGCCGCCACGATCCCGGGCGCGGTGACCACGACGGCGCTGGACGTTCCCGCCTGCGGGTCGAGCGGGACGAGGGCGGTGGCCCGGTCGACGATGAGCAGCCGGGGCGGCAGCGCCGGGGCGGTGCGCAGCTGTGCACCGATCTCGGCCGTCGGGCGCGGCCCTGATGGACGGCGGCGGCAGCGTGAGCTCCGTCTCCGCGGCGGCCCTGCCGAACGGCACGATGCAGGTGCAGACCCTGTCCGGTGGGATGGTGTTCGACAACCAGCGCAACACCAACGGCACCTGGAACGGCGCCGCGCTCCTCGACGGCGGCGGCCACGTCACCGCGATCTCCGCGGCCGGGTCCGGAACCTACGAGCCGAGCCCGCCCGGCCGCGGACGGCTGCCGGCCCGGCCGGTTCCGGCACCCGCGGGGCTGACGCTCCGACCCACCGCAGGGCCTGGATCCTCACCGATCCGGGCCCTGCGCAACGTCAGCACCGCCAGCTGCACGACCGCCCCGACCGCCGGCCCCGCCCACACGCCGACCACGCCCAGCGGCCCCGACAGGCCGACCGAGGCGGCGAGTTGGGCGCCCAGCCCGAGCAGCACGGAGACCACCACCGGCCGCCCGGCGCCCGCCCCCTGGTACACGCCGCCGAGCGCGACCACCAGCGCGTACGGGAGCAGGTAGAGCGCCGCCGTGCGCAGGAAGGTCTCCGCCTGCCCGGCCACCGCCTCGTCCCGGGTGAACAGCGCCGTCAGCGGGCCGGCCGCCGTCGCGGCGAGGACGGCCGCGAGGGCCCCGACCAGCGCGGCCGACCGGCCCACCGCCCGGTGCAGTGCGCGCAGCGCCCCGGTCGCGCCGGCGCCGCCGAGCCGGGCGGCCTCGATCGCGGCGGCCTGGCGCAGCGCGTAGAAGGCCATGGTGGCGACGAGCAGCAGCCGGTAGCCGACCCCGTACCCGGCGACCGCCGCGACGCCGAAGCCCGCGGTCAGGGCGAGTTGGGCGGTGCCGACGGCCATCCGGGCGGTGAAGTCCAGGCCGAACGGCAGCCCCGCGCGCAGGATCCGTCCGGCGGCGGTGCCGACTCCCGTGGGCGCGCCGGCGGCCGCGGGGACCGTGGGGGGCCGCAGCCGCAGGGTGACGGCGAGGGCGATCGCCCGGGCGGCGGTCAGCGCGAGCGCCGCGCCGGTGACGCCGAGGGCGGGCAGCGGCCCGGCGCCGAGGACGAGCAGCGGGTCGAGGACGAGCAGCAGGGCGTTGGAGAGCAGCGCGATCCGCATCGGGGTACGGGTGTCGCCCGCGCCCTTGAAGAGTTCGTCGGCGACGCGCTGCGCGAAGAACAGTCCGAGGGCGGGCAGGGCGACGGCGAAGTAGTCGGCGGCGAGGGCGGCGGCCCGGCCGTCGAGGAAGGCTCCGGCCAGCTGCCGGCGCAGCAGGGAGCCGGGCACGGCGAGGGCGAGCGTGGCGGCGGCGCAGAGCCACCAGGCGGCGCGGGTGGTCCGGGCGGTCTCGGCGGGGTCGGCGGCGCCGCGGGCGCGGGCGAGGCGGACGCTGGTGCCGGAGGCCACGACCAGGATGACGCCGAGCAGCAGGTTCTCGACGGTGCCGGCGAGGGTCACGGCGGCGACGGCGGCGCCGCCGAGGCGGGCGACCCAGAAGGTGCTCACCACCGTGGCGAGGACGCCGGAGAGCAGTTCGACGTAGACCGGTCCGGCCAGTGCGCCCAGTCGTCGCAGGTGTCCGCGCATGGTCCCCCCTGAGGATCGCTGATTCATCGGTGTTCCGCTTCCAATACCTCGAAGCGAGGTGCCACGATAGGAGATACATCGAATCGATGCACATCGGCAAGAGGTAGCATGGCGGCACTCCGCCCCACCCGGACCACCGACCCACCCGGACCACCGCCCCACCCGGACCACCGCCCCACCCGGACCACCGGCGCACCCGACGAAAGGGCCCCGAGCGTGCTGACCCTCGCGATCCTCGGCTTCCTGTACGACCAGCCGCTGCACGGATACGAGCTGAAGTCCCGGATCACCGGCCTGACCGGGCACGTCCGCCCGGTCAGCGACGGCGCGCTCTACCCGGCCATCACCCGGCTGGAGAAGGCCGGACTGCTCCGGCGCCGGACCGAACCGGGCACCGGAGCCGCCCCGCGGCAGACCCTGGAACTGACCGACGAGGGCCGGGCCGAGCTCCAGCGGCGGCTGGCCGACCCGGAACAGGCCGAGATCACCGACCAGATCCGCTTCTTCGCGCTCGCCGCCTTCCTCCACCACCTCGCCGACCCGGCCCGCCAGAGCGCGGTGCTGCGGCGGCGGCTGGCCTTCCTGGACGAACCGAGCAGCTTCTTCTACGAGGGCGACGGCCGGCCGGTCCGCGCCGAGACCGAGCCCAACCCGTTCCGCCGGGGCATGCTGCTGGTCGCCCGCGCCTCCACCGCGGCCGAGCGCGCCTGGCTGGCCGAGACGATCGCGGAGCTCGAATCGACCGCCCGCCCCCGGCCGGAATAGCCGCGCGACACCCCCCGGAGTGACCCGTTCCGAACAGGCGGGCGAACCCCCTGGGCTGCGCGGATCCATGTGTTCGACCCCTGGTCCGGGCACGGCCCGCCGTCGCTATGATGATCCGCCACGACCCCGGCGCTCACCCGCCGCGGCGTGCACCGTCGCCGCGTCCGTCCCACCCCTGGAGGCTGCCGTGCCCACTGCCGAGACCGCGGCCGACCAGCCCGCCCCGCTGAAGCGGGACGACATCCCCGGCTGGTTCTTCGGCCTCGACCGGGCCGCCTTCCACCATCTGCTCGCCGCCCAGACCGCGGCCGGCCTCACCGGCGACCTCCTGGAGCTGGGCAGCTACCTCGGGCGCAGCGCCGTCCTGCTCGGCGACCACCTCGCGCCCGGCGAACGGCTGACCGTCTGCGACCTGTTCGACTCCGAGGCCGGGGACACCGAGAACGCCGCCGAGATGGAGATGTCCTACCGCCGGACGCTCACCCGCAGCGCCTTCGAGGCGAACTACCTGGCCTTCCACGGCGAGCTGCCCGAGATCGTCCAGGCGCCGACCTCCGTCCTGGCGGACGGCCGGATCCCGGCCGGCAGCTGCCGGTTCGTCCACGTCGACGCCTCGCACCTGTACGAGCACGTGGCGGGCGACATCGCGGTGGCCCGGGCCGCCCTGGTCGAGGACGGCCTGATCGCCCTCGACGACTACCGCTCCGAGCACACCCCGGGCGTCTCGGCCGCCGTCTGGGAGGCCGTCTTCACCGGCGGACTGCGGCCGGTGCTGCTCACCCCGATGAAGTTCTACGGCACCTGGGGCGACGCCGGAGCCGCCCGCGAGGTGCTGCTGGGGCGCGACTGGCTGGCCGAGGGCTACACGGTCGACGAGGACACCATCGCCGGGGCGCGGGTGCTGCGGCTCAACTACCGGGTGAAGGCGCCCGTCCAGGCGCCCCAGCGCTCCACCCCGCGCCGGCTGGCGCTCGACCTGCTGCCACCGGTCGCCACCCGCGCCACCCGCCGGGTCCTGCGCACCCTGCGCGAACGCCGCGCCACCCGCCCGGCGCCGTAGCCGGGGCCGGGGCCGCGGCGGCGGCCCCGGGCGGGCCCGGCCGACCCGGCGTCAGGCCACCGACCGGCGGGCCGGCCGGGACCACGGGCCCGGGGCCCTGGTGGCGAGCCAGCGGGCGAGGGCGGCGTTGACGGCGGCGGGCCGTTCGAGCTGGGCCCAGTGCCCGGCGTCGATCGACTCCTCGGTGAGATCGGTGCAGTGACGCCGCATCGGCTCGGCGAGGCGGGACACGGAGGTGTCGGCGACCTGATCGTGGAACGCTTCAAGGAACAGGACCGGCATGTCCAGCCGTCCGCCGTTCAGCGACGTGTCGCTGTAGGCGCGGTTGGCCTCGTCGTTGAGGTAGTAGGCGATCGAGGGCGCGAAGCCCGTTCGGGTCAGCGAGGACGTCAGGTCGGCGAGCAGGTCCTCGTCCAGGACCGCGGTGTCGACCGAGACGTCCGGGGCCGCGTCCGCACCCCCGAACCATCCCCCGCCCGCGGTGATCTCCGAGGTCCGTCCCCGCGTGCCGTGCGCGGCCGGAACGCCCCCGCGGTAGAAGACCTTCACCGAGTCGGCCGGCCGCGCGTCGAAGACCCGCGCGGCCCGCTCCGCCCGGGACGCGTAGTAGTGCATGTAGTCGAACTGGGCGTACGGATGGGTGTCCGGCGGATAGATCGAGCGGTTGACGTGTGCGAGCAGGTCGGCCATGCCGCGTTCGAGCGTGCGGTAGGGGACGCAGATACTGGCCACGGCCGCGCAGCGCTCGGGGTGGTGAGCGGCGAGGCCCCAGACGGTCGCGCTGCCCCAGTCGTGTCCGATCCAGACGGCCCGGTCACGGCCGAGGTGGTCGAGCAGGGCCACCATGTCGCCCACGAGGCGCTCCTGGGCGTACGCGTCCCGCGCCCGGTGCACCGTCGAGCCTCCGTACCCGCGCAGGTCGGGCGCGATCACGCGGAACCCCAGGGCGGCGAAGGCCGTCAGCTGGTGCTTCCAGGTCAGGCCGTTGGCCGGCCAGCCGTGGACGAGGACGAGCATCGGACCGTCCTCGGGGCCGGCCGCGAGGTAGGCGGTCGTGTGGCCGCCGCCGACCGCCGTGGCCCTGGTCAACGCGACGCCCCCGGGCGCGGGGGTCGTCCGGGTACCGGCGGCGTTCGTCGCCGTGCTGACGCCCTGTGCGATCAGGTCATCCATGCCCATCGTCTCCCTAGGTGAGTTGGAAACTCGGACTCACCATAGAGAGGTAGGTTGGAAAAGCCAACCCAAGAGCCCCGAGGGCGAGCCCTACCGGGGCGGGCGGGCCGCCAGGGCCCGGGTGATGCCGCGCCGCAGCCGGGCGGAGGCGCCCGGGAGCCGGCCGAGCGCCAGGATCCGCTCGGCGGCCGCATCCGGCCGCGCGGCCAGCACCAGCGTCGCCGCGTACGGGCGTTCGCCCTCGGCGAGGAGCGTCGCCACCGAGTCGACCACCGCGTCCAGGGCGTCGCCGGTGGCGGCGGGGTGCGCGGCGATCAGGCACAGCAGCCGGTTGTCGTTGTAGTCGCTGTTCCGGCGGCCGGCCAGCGCGGCGAGCACCGCGGTGGGCGTGGCGGCGTTCCGGGCGATCGCCTGCCAGACGAACGCGTAGTCGGCGCGGCGGGCGAGTTCGCCCAGCACCGCCGGGTCGGCGGTCCGTTCGGCGAGCCGCAGGTAGTCGGCGCCGGTGTGCAGGTGGTTCAGGGCCTGGGTGTCGTCCATGTCGGCCGTCAGCCTAGAGGCGGGCGGCGGGGCGGCTCAACGCACTGAATGCGGCCCCGCCGCCGGGCGGCTCACCGCACGTAGTACGCCCGGTTGTGGGCGGCGACCGGCGCGGACTGGTAGGTCCAGACGCCGACCGCCGGGGCGTCGGCGATCAGGTGGGCGAGGTCCCGGGCCGGTTCCTCGGCCGGGTTGCCGAGGTCGAGGCGGACGCGGCCGGCCGTGCGGTCGTCCAACGCGTAGGAGCGGTACGGCTGGTAGACGTTGAGCGGCCCGGCGAGCAGCCGGCCCTCGTCGTCGGTGCCGTAGCCGGTGATCGGGGTGTTGGTGACGACTTCGGGGGTGAGGCCGGTCAGGTCGACGTCGAGGGCGAGCAGTTCCTCGCCGTGCCGGGTGAGGCCGTCCGCCCCGAGGCTCGCCCGGCGGCAGGAGACGGACCAACGCTCGTGCACCGCAGGGGCGTTGAGCGAGGGCAGGGTGGTCTCGAACCAGCCCGGGTACTTGGGTTCGGCGTACAGGCGGCGGCCGGCGTCGATGGCGAGCGGGTTGTCGCAGAGCACGTGCAGCCGGGCGATGCCGAGCAGCTTGGTCTGGTCGTGACCCCGGGCGTACTGGCGGTAGTCGAGGGCCGGGATCCGCTCCTCGGCGCACGCCGGATGGGCGATCAGGTTGATCTCCAGCTCCTCGGTGATGCCGCCGCCGCCCGGGTACTGGGCGAAGTAGAGCTGGTAGTTGAGGGAGACGCAGGCCGCGCCGTCGAACTCGGCGGCCGCCAGGCCGGGGTGGCGCTTGGCGAGCAGTTCGCGGGCCCGCTGCGGTTCGACCAGGTAGTCGACGCCGATGTTGTGCAGCGCGCCGTAGTGGAACAGCAGGTGGTAGGGCTCCGGTACGGGCGGCAGCGGCAGGCCGGCCATGGCGTCTCCGAAGGTCGGGAAGGTCGGGAAGGTCGGGAAGGTCGGGAAGGTCGGGGCGGAACAGGGCTGGTGGGCGCGGCCGGCCGGTGCAGCTCCAGCAGGTCCCGGTGCATCCGCTCGGCGCTGCGCAGCGCGAGGGCGGCCATGGTGAGCGAGGGGTTGGAGGTGCCGAGGGAGGGCATCGAGCCGCAGCCGACCGCGTACAGGTTGGGGTGCTCCCAGCTGCGCTGCCAGTGGTCGACCACCGAGGTGCCGGGCTCGGGCCCCGCGCCGGTGGCTCGGTGGTCGGACTCGGACACGCGGGCACCCCCGTGATCGGCAGCGGATGGCCGGGTCATGACATGCCCGGGCCGTCCCCGCGATCCTGCCGCCCGCCGTCCGCCGCCCGGAACCGTTTGCCCGAAGGTGCCCGATCCCGGTCACCTCGTGACCGGGAGGCGGCCGTCCCGGTTCGATCGGCGACCGTTTCCCGCCGGGGGCGCGCCCACCCACGCCCGACCGGCCCGGCGGGCGACCGGCCCCGTGCGTCAGCCCAGCGCCCGCACCGCCGCCAGCACGTCCAGGCCGAGCTCCGGGTCCGCGTCCTCCGGCAGGTTGACGGACAGCCGGGTGACCAGGCCCGCGTACCGCCGGTGGATCTCCTCGGCCACCTCCTCCACCGGGCCGGACACCGCGAAGGTGTCGAACACCTCGTCGTCGATCAGCTCCGCCATCTCGGCCCAGCGGCCGCGCACCGAGTGCGCGTGCAGCTCCTCCTGCAGCGCCTCCCAGCCGTGCTGCGCCAGCACCGGGCGGTAGGCCGGGGTGGAGGCGTAGAAGGCCAGCCGCTCGCGCACCCCTGCCCGGTTGGCGGCCAGCTCCTCCTCGGTCCGCCCGGTCGCGGTGAGCACGTTGCCGACGATCTCGAACGGCCGCGCCGTCCACGCCGCGCCCTCGGCCTCGGCCCGCGCCCGGGCGGCGGTCAGGCCGGGCAGCACCTGCCCGGTCAGGTAGGCGGTGGAAGAGAAGGGGTGGCCGAGGAAGCCGTCCGCCACCTCCCCTGCGGTGCGGGTCATCAGCGGGCCGACGCCCGCGAGCAGGATGCGCGGCGCCCCGGCCGGGACCGGGTCGGGCGCGAAGACCGGCGTCATCACCGTGTGGGTGTAGAACTCGCCCCGGAAGCGCAGCCGTTCGCCGGTCTGCCAGCTGTGCCAGATCGCCCGCACCGCGTGCACGTACTCGCGCATCCGGGCCGCCGGACGGTCCCACGGCATCCCGAAGCGCTTCTCGATGTGCGGCTTGACCTGCGAGCCGAGCCCGATCACCGCCCGTCCGCCGGAGGCCGCGTGCAGGCCCCAGGCCTGGTAGGCCAGCGTCATCGGGGTGCGGGCGAAGGCGACCGCGATGCCGGTGGCCAGCTCGATCCGGGACGTCCGGTCGGCGGCCCGGGCCAGCTGCAGGAACGGGTCGTACGCCGTCTCGGCGACCACCAGCCGGTCCATGCCCCGGCGTTCGGCCCGCTCGGCGGCGTCGAGGATGCCCGCCGGGTGGCCGGAGGCGACGGCGTCGAGGCCCAGCGCGGCGGGTCGGGGCGCGGCGGGTCGGGGCGCGGCGGGTCGGGGCGCGGCGGGTCGGTCCATGGCGGTGCTCCTGGTCGCGGGCTGCGGGTACCCGGACAGCCTGCCACGCCGTCAGCGCCGCCCCGTCCCGACCCCGACCGGCCCCCGCCACCTCAGCCCGCGCCCGGAACCGGACGGACGGGCGGAGGCGGCGGGGGCGGACCGTCCGGTCAGGCGCCGCCGTTCAGCACCGCCGCCTCGAACGCGCCGAAGCCGCGCTCCTGCTGCCACTCCTGCTGCGCCTTCGGGCTGGCCGCGAGCAGCGCCGCGCAGCGCTTGCGGGGGTTCGGGGCGCCGAGCCGCTCGCCGGCGCACTCGGGTGCCGGGCGGAAGCGGTCACGGTCGGCCCAGAGGCTGCGGCCGGGCAGGAAGGCGTACTCCAGGGAGTTCCGGGCGAGGTCCTTCAGGTCGCGGTAGCCGAGGTCGTAGCGGGTGGCGGCCTTCAGGTACTCCTCGGTGATGTCGCCGCGCGACACGCCCGGGTCGTCGGTGGCGAGCGCGGTCGGCACGCCGTGGCGCCGGTAGAGCGGGAACGGGTGCTCCTGGCCGGAGACCTGGAGGATCTGCTCGTTGCTGGTCAGCGGCACCTCGATCAGCACGTGCCGGTCGGCGAGGGTGTCGAGCAGCCCGGCCGCGTCGCTCTCGTTCGCGACGTCCACGCCGTGGCCGATCCGCTCGGCGTGGCCGGTGAGCACCGCCTCGCGGATGTGGAAGGTCAGGTCCTGCGGCTTGACCAGGCCGCCGGTCAACTCGCCCGCGTGCAGGCTGATGTGGGCCTTCGGGTAGAGCGGGTGCAGGTAGTCGAGCATCCGCATCTGCAGCTCGTAGTTGTCCAGCGAGGACTGGTAGTCCTCGGGCTGGACGAGGTTGACGGCGACGAACCGGTCGTCCCGGTCGGCGAGTTCCATGCCGAGCAGCAGCTGGGTGAAGACCCGGGCGGGGGCGGCGGCGCGGGAGGCCTGGGAGACGATCCGGACGGTGACGGCGCAGCCGGCGGCGGCCCGGTCGGTGCCGCAGTTCTCGGTGGTGCGGTACTCGTCGAACATCGCGTCCGCGTCCGAGCGCGCCTGGTCGACGAGCTTGGCGATGCCGCCGTCCGCGAGCAGCTTGTCGCGCAGCTTGCCGAGGTCCGGGTCCCAGCCGACCTTGGCGGCGAGCGCCGCGGCGCCGGGGGACGCCGGGGTGAGCATCGTCTCCAGGTAGCTCTGGTGCTGGTCGGCCATGGTGTTGGTGACCTCGGCGAGCATCCGGCCGGGGTGGCGCCAGCTGGCCTCGCCGAACTTGCCGAAGGTGGCGAAGAAGTGGTCGTGCCCGGACTCCGCGCCGGGCGTGAAGTCCTGCATCGACCAGGCCCGGACGACCTGCTGCCGGAACGCCTGGTCGGTGACGGCGTCGCCGGCCGGGCGGGCGGTGGCCGGGCAGGGGGCGGGCTGGGCGGTGAGGGTCGCGGTGTCGATGCACAGGCCGTCGTCGGCGGCCAGCCGGATCAGCAGCTCGGTGGTGACGGCTCCGGAGAGGTGGTTGTGCAGGTCACCGCCCTTGGGCAGGTCGTGCAGGAAGCGGCGCAGCTGCTCCGGGTCGTCCCGGATCCGGTCGAGGTACGCGTCGACCCGGCGTTCGCTGTGGGTGCGCGGCGCCTGGGTGGGCGCGGCCTGGGCGGCGGTGGGCAGCAGGGGGGTGAGCAGGACGGCGCAGGCGGCGGCAGCGGCAAGGGTTAACCGGCGTGGTGTGATCATGGTCGTCATGCTCGCGGCCGCGCCGGGAGCATGACGACCATGATCACTATGTGTTCGGAACACACCACTCAGTCGAGTGATCAGATGCTCAGAACATGCGAACCTTTGTGCGCATTCTCACCCACCTGTTCGATTCCAACCGTCGACGGCGGGCCACCACGCCGTCAGATGTGCCGGAACGCGATGGTTGTCACTTCAACGCGATACATGTCACCAGCTGGCATCGAGTAGCCCGCGATGTGTGACTCGGCACGCTAGCTGTCATGTCAGCACGTCATCTGTCGTCCCAGACGCGCTTGCCGGAGCCGGCGTCGAGGGCGGCAGGTAGGTGTGGGTTCCCAAGAATCCTCGCCCCGATGACCGGGGCCCTGTGCTCAGGAGTCCTGGACGAGCAGCCTGCCCTGGGCGCCGTCCTCGGACACGAAGGCGAACACCCTCGGCGACGCGCCGAGGTTGAGGTGGAACGGCACCCAGTTCGAGTCCAACTGCAGCAGCAGCCGCCAGGGGCCGCCGTCCGGCCAATCGTCGCCTTGGAAGAACAGCGGTGTTCCGCCGATCTTGTCGCCGTCGATCCGCTCGACGTAGCCGTCCCGGTCGGCAGAGGGCAGGGCTTCGAGTTCCGCATCCGTCATGGAATCGGGCTCGTCGACCGGGCGGAGGTCGACGGTGAACTCCACCGCCGACCCGTCGCGGCCGTAGAGTCCGGGTCCGGTCGCCAGTGGGCGCAGCGGACCGGTGTAGTCCCCGCCCGGCTGCACGATGACAGCGTTCTCGCCGCCGTCGGGGTCGATGACGTCGGGGTCGAAGAAGTCGGCCTCTTCGTGATCGGCGTGGGTCACGAAGACGTAGGCCATCTTCCCCTGGCCGGCCGCTTCGAGTACCGAGCCCAACTCGATCTGGGCGACGAACCGCATCGGCCGGTCCCATGCCGTGCTGATCGGCCACTGCGGGCCTGTCAGCCACACGGGCTGGCCACCGAACTTGGTGGCCGGCGAGCCGACCGGCTTGCCGGCCATGGAGAAGCCCTCGATGCGCAGTGATCTCACCATGCCCGGCATCCTGCCAGCGATGGCGGACATCACTGCTGCGGGTTGCCTCCTTCGCCACCGCGGCCACTGCCTTGCCAGGATCTGCACCCCCGGTGATCACCAGTCGTCAGCTATCTCGCTGATCCAGCCCCCGTTGGCTCCATAAGCGAGTTGCGAGAGCACCTGTCGGTCGGCGGCGAGCGCGCCCGATGCTCCAGGTGAGTGATGTCGCTGAGTTCTGAGAGCGCTCGGGTGCTTGATCCGGGACCGCAGGACAGGCTGGACGAAGACCTTTTCCACTACTCAGCCGGACGTGACCTTCAAGCGTCGCGCCAAGGTACAGGTCATCGGGCCGGCCCTTCACCTCTCACACCGCCGCCACCGCCAGCCACAGCTGGTACTCGAAGTCGCCGTCGCCGAAGACGGAGAACTCCTGCAGATACAGCTTCCGGTCATCGACCGGCCACACCGCCAGGCGGTCCGAATCCGACGACCTCAGCCCGTCGTCGTCCTCGTCGTGCACCGATGGCTCGCCGTCATGCGTGCTGAGACGGTCGCGCAGGACCTCGAAATGTTCGCTGTAGGCCTCGGCGTACTCCTCGTCGAGGAAGGGGTACTGGCCGGTCGAACTCCGGGCCGCGCACCCAGCGGCCCTCGCGATCCAGGTAGCCGCACCGGCCGTCGAGGCCGCGGGCGGCAGCGATCAGGCCCTCCGCACCATCGGCCGCCCAGTCGGAGACGGCGCGCAGCGGCGGCCCGACCAGCCGCCAGTCGGCGCCGAGCAGCACCGTTCGAAAGTGCTCTCAGGTCTCACCTACGCAGCCGGTTCCGTCTCGCAGCTTCACCCCGGTCGCCGGACTGTCCGGTGACAGCTACCGCGCCTTGGCACGTCAGATCGCCAGGTCCCGCCGTTCCAACAGCCGGAAGGCAACGGCCAGCCCGAGCAGCCCGACTCCGGCCAGCACCCCCGCATCCGCCCAGGGGAAGCCGCCATGGGCGAGCACATCGCCCGGCGCGTAGTAGTGGAACGGGCTCAGATAGCGCAGCGGCCGAGCCGGGGACCACGCCAGGGCGACGAAGTTGAGCGCGAAGCCGACCGCGCCGAAGGCGACCGCCGCGCCGATCACGTGCGCCCGCCGGCGGCTGAGCGCGGAGACCGCGAGCACCGGACCGATCAGGCTGAACGCGAAGGCGCAGCCGAGCAGCCCGGCGGTGAACACCGCGCCCTCCGGGACGGCGGCGCGCAGCTTGGCCGAGAACGCCACCCCGAGCGCGACGGTCAGCGTCGCGGCGGCGTTGAGCAGGACGGAGGCGGCGACCAGCGCGCCGGCCCGTTCGGCGAGCAGACGGCGGCGCGAGACCGGGCGGGTCATCAGCAACTCGATGGTCCCGGACTCGACGTCGGCCGCGACGGCGGCGGCGCCGAGCGAGCCGATCACGGTCAGCTGGAGCGCGATCCAGAACGGGTGCGTGAGCCCGGCGCCGAGCAGGCCGGGGTAACTGGCGATGGTGACGTCGCCGTTGGAGCCGCTGAAGGCCCTGAAGGCGCCGGGCGGGTTGCGGCGGGCGCCGAACAGCTCGCCGGTCGGAACGGTCCCGGCGATCACCACGATCAGGGTCTCGAAGACGACCATGCCGAGCAGCAGGGTGAGGAGCATCCGGCGGCGCCGGTGCAGGGCGAGCCAGACCAGGGGCAGGCGACGGCTGACGGTGCTCGGGGTCACGACCGGTCCTCCGTTCCGTCCGGGGCGGGCGATTCGGGCGAGCGGTAGAGGTCGAGGAAGGCTTCGTCCAGCCCGGCCTCCTCCACGGTCAGGTCGGCCACCGGCTGCTCGGCGAGCAGCGCGCGGACGGACGGCACGACGTCGTCGGGCGGCACCAGCAGCTCGACCCGGTGCCCGTCCCAGCGCGGGGACCACCGCTCGGCGCCCCCCAGCGGCCGAGCGCCCCGGCCGTCCGCGAACACCAGGCGGACCCGCCTCGCCCGGGCCTCGCGCAGCTCGGCCACCGACCGGACGGTGACCAGCCGGCCGTGCCGGACGATGGCGACCCGCTCGCAGGTCCGCTGCACCTCGGGCAGCACGTGGCTGGAGAGCAGGACGGTCCGCCCGGCCCCGGTCTCCTCGGCGAGCAGTTCGAAGAAGGTCTCCTGGACCAGCGGGTCCAGCCCCTCGGTCGGCTCGTCCAGCACCACCACGGCGGGCTGGTGCTGGAGCGACTGGACCAGCCCGAGCTTCTGCTTCATGCCGCGCGAGTACTCCCCCACCGGGCGGGCGAGTTCGGCAGGGGAGAGCCTCAGCCGCTCGCACAGCTCGCGCCGGCGGGGCACCGCGGCGCCCTGGAGGGCGGCGAGCAGGTCGAGGGTCTGCTGCCCGGTGAGTTCGGGGTAGAGGCGCAGCTCGCCGGGCAGGTAGCCGAGAGCGGGAGCGAGGCGGCGGTGGTCCGCCACCGGGTCGAGGCCGAGCACCCGGACCTGGCCGGAGGTGGGGCCGAGCAGGCCGACCAGGCAGCGCAGCGTGGTGGTCTTGCCGGCGCCGTTCGGGCCGAGCAGGCCGAACACCTCCCCGGCGTCGACGGCGACGTCCAGTTGTTCGATGCCGACGGTGTCGCCGTAGCGTTTGGTGAGCGAGCGCAGTTCGATCACCGGTCCGGTTCCGTTCCCTGGCATGGCCGCCTCCTGTCGCCGATCCGCGTGTGCCGAGCGCGCGGTCATCCAAGCGCGCAGGGTCGGGGCCGCTGGAGAGCCACGCCGCGCTCAGCCCTTGACGACGCCCAGCGGCACCAGCCGGGCCACCTGCCGGGCCAGCCCGGCCGCCTCGGTGACGGCCGCCACCGCGTCGACGTCCTTGTACGCCTGAGGTGTCTCCTCGGCCAGCGCCCGCAGCGAGGCGGGGCGCACGGCCACGCCCTGCGCCTCCAGGTCCTGTTTCAGCCGCTCGCCGCGCACCTCCCGCAGCGCCTGGTGGCGGCTCCAGACCCGGCCGGCGCCGTGGCAGGCGGAGCGGAAGGCCTCGTTGCCGGGCAGCCCGACCATCACGTACGAGGCGGTGCCCATCGTGCCCGGCACCAGCACGGGCTGCCCGGCAGCGCGCAGGTCGTCCGGGAGCTCGGGGTCGCCGGGCGGCAGGGCCCGGGTGGCGCCCTTGCGGTGGACGCACAGGGTGTGCGCCGCGCCGTCCACGTCGTGGGTCTCCAGTTTGGCGAGGTTGTGCGAGACGTCGTAGACCAGCTCCAGGCCGACGCCGAGGGCGGCGGTGAAGGCCCGGCGGGCCGCCTCGGAGAGCAGCTGGCGGTTGGCCCGGCCGTAGTTGGCAGCCGCCGTCATCGCGCCCAGGTAGGCCCGGCCGCGCGCGGATTCGACCGGGGTGCAGGCGAGTTGGCGGTCCGGCAGCTCGATCCGGTAGCGGTGCAGCTCGCGGTCCATGGCGCGGACGTGGTCGGTGCAGACCTGGTGGCCGAGGCCGCGCGAACCGCAGTGGATCATGACGCAGACCTGGCCCGGCCGCAGCCCGAAGGCGGCGGCGGTCTCCGCGTCGTGCACCCGGTCGACGGCCTGCACCTCCAGGAAGTGGTTCGCCGAGCCGAGGCTGCCGACCTGCTGCAGCCCGCGCTCGACGGCCCGGGTGCTCACCTCGCCGGGGGCGGCGCCGGCCAGCACGCCGTGGTCCTCGCAGCGCTCCAGGTCGCGCGGCACGCCGTGGCCGTGCTCGACGGCGTAGCGGGCGCCGCCGAGCAGCAGTTCGTCCAGTTCGGCCGGGCCGTCCAGCTGCCACAGGCCGCCCCGGCCCAGGCCGCGCGGCACCATCCGGTCCAGCAGGTCCATCAGCCGGGCGATCCGCTCCGGGCCGATCTCGTCCCGGGTCGCGCCGGCCGCCAGCAGCCGGACCCCGCAGGAGATGTCGAAGCCGACGCCGCCCGGCGAGACCACCCCGCCCCGCTCGACGTCGGTGGCCGCGACCCCGCCGATCGGGAAGCCGTAGCCCCAGTGCACGTCCGGCATCGCGTAGGAGGCGCGGACGATGCCCGGCAGCGCCGCCACGTTCGCGACCTGCTCCAGCGCCTTGTCCCCGGCGGCCTGCGGCAGCAGCGCGCCGGTGGCGAACACCACGCCGGGCACCCGCATCGGCGGGCGCGGGTCGATCCGCCAACGGTTGCGGCCCGCCTCGGCCAGGACGATCTCCATCTCGCTCACCCGGCTGTTCACACGTCGGTTCACACGCCTGTTCACGCGCCTGTTCACACGTCGACGGTGGCCCGGCAGGTCCAGCCGTCCGGCCCGCCGCTCAGGTCGAGGTCGTGCAGCGAGACCGCCTTCGGCACCGCGCCCACCAGGGCGGCGGTGGCGGCGTCGGCCATCCGGAAGCGCACCTCGATGCTGCGGGCGCCGTCCAGGCCGCGGATCGGGCCCAGGGCCAGGGCGGCGGGCAGCTCGCCGGCCGCGTCCATCCGGTAGACCACCTCCTCCAGGACGCCGGCCAGCAGGTCGGCGTCACTCACCCCGAGGACGGTGCAGGCCCGCTCCCCCACGATCCGGGCATCCGCCAGGTCGGCGAAGCTGCCCACCACGGCGTGCACCAGCTCGCCGATGCACCCCTCGGGCGTCGGCGCCCACGCCTCCACCCGCAGGTCTGCGGTGTGCGGCACGCTCCGGTGCCCGCTGCTACCGGTCGGCCCGGGGCCGTCCATCCGTACTCGCCTCCCGGGGGCAGGCGTCCGTCCTCTCCCAGCGTGGTCCCGTGGGACGGCCCGGGGCAAGCGGCGGCGGCGAAGGCGGCGCCCCGGTCAGCCGCGCACCGACGCCAGGTACGCCGCGGTCAGCTCGGGCGTGGCCAGCCAGGCCTCGTGGTCGCTCGGCTCGGCGTAGGTGTTGGCGAACCGGTCGGCGACCACCCGGTGCTCGACGGCCGCGGCGAACACGGACTGCAGGTGGTCGGGCATGTCGAGCAGGTCGGCGGTGAGCCGGACGCCGTGCCGGGCGTGCTGCTGCCAGAACCGCTCGGCGGTGCGGCACATCCAGTCGGCGGTGAAGGGCGCGTCGCCGTGCTCGACGATCGCACGCCGGTAGGCCTCGGCCGCGCGGGCGGCGCTGTTGGCGCCCTGGCCGGTGATCGGGTCGTTGACGACGACGGCGTCGCCGAGGCCGAGCACGTGGACGCCGTCGACGCCGGATCCGAGTTCCGCCACCGGCCGGCGCACGACCGGGGTGACGGCCCCGGAGAGCCCGGCGAGCGCGTCGGTCGGCTCGGCCTCCGTCCAGAGCTCCGCCTCCCAGGGCAGGTACTCGGCCAACAGCGCGCGCATCCGGGCGAGTTGGACGTCGGGCGCGGGGTGGTCGCCGAACGCGTCGAGCGGCCCGCCGGGCAGCGACTCCCAGAGCAGGATGTCGCACGGGCCGGAGAGGGTGAGCGCCGGCTGCAGGTACAGCTCGCCGAGGCCGGGCAGCGCGTGCATCCGGGCCTCGGGCTCAGTGGCGGGGTCGGGCGAGCCGACGCCGTGCACGTACAGGCAGGACAGCGCGCGCTGCGGCCGGTCGAAGGGCGAGCGGGCGGCGTCGCGTTCGAAGATCCCGGCGAGCTCGCCGCGCCCGGCCGCGACCACCGTCAGCTCGTGCCGGCGGGCGAGTTCGCGCAGCCCGTCCCGGTCGAGCGAGCGGTACTCGATCCGGCCGCCGCGTTCGGCGAGCAGTTCCAGCCAGTGGGCCAGCTTGAGCCGCTGGTCGACGGACTGGACCGGATCGTCCGGCGCCATGGTGAATTCGAGCGCCTTCACGCCGGGCGGCGCGGCGAGCACCGCGCGGACGCCACGGACGGCGGGCGTCCGGTCGGCCCACAGGTCGAGCCCGGCGGCCGCCTCGATCCGCAGCGCCGGGCCGAACAGCGCCTGGGTGGACAGCACTCGCCCGCCGCGCACCTGCTCGGGCGTCCGCTCGGCGACCAGCGTCACCGCGTACCCGTCGGCCACCAGCCCGAGCGCGAGCTGCAGGCCGGCCTGGCCCGCTCCGACGACGGCGATCCGGCGCACGATGGCCTCCCGAGGGCTCTCCCGATCAGTCCTGACGGAATGTCAGGCTTCGCACAGTAGCCGAGCGGGCGGGGCCCGTCACCGGAACGGACCGACCCGCCGCGAACCCGCCGCGAGCCGCCGTGCACCCCGCCGGAACCGTCCGCGCCGGCCGGCTCAGCCGTTCCACCCCGGCAGGCAGGCGGCGACCAGCCCGGCCACCGCCTCGACCTGCTCCGCCACGTAGAAGTGACCGCCCGGGAAGACCCGCAGGTCGAAGCCGCCGGTGGTGTGCCGCGCCCACTGGGCGGCCTGGTCGACGGTGGCGTTCGGGTCGCTCTCCCCGACCAGGGCGATGATCGGCTGCGGCACGGTGGCGTCCGGCTCGCACCGGTAGGTCTCGATGGCGGTGTAGTCGGCGCGCAGCGACGGGAGGATGACCTCGCGCAGCGCGGGGACGGCCAGGATGCGCTCGTCCGTGCCGCCGAGCCGGGCGATCTCCTGGAGCAGCCCGTCGTCCGACAGCCGGTACATCTCGCTGTCCCGGGGCAGCGAGGGCGCGCGGCCCGCCGAGGCGAACAGCAGCCACGGGCCGGGCACGCCGTCGCGGGCGAAGCGCCGGGCCACCTCGAAGGCCACGGCGCTGCCCATGCTGTGCCCGAACAGGACGAGCGGACGGTCCGCCCAGGCGCGCAGCTCCTGGTAGACGCGTTCGGCCAGCTCCGGCACCGAGCGGATGCCCGGCTCGGCGAGCCGGTTCTGCCGGCCCGGGTACTGGACGGCGAGGACGTCGGCGTACGGGGCGAGGGCGTTCACGTGGTCCAGGTAGTAGCCGGCCGACCCGCCGGCGTGCGGGAAGATCACGACCCGGGCGGGTGCGGCGTCGTTCGGCGCGAACCGGCGGAACCACGGGCTTTCGACGGCGGCACTGCGGCTGGGCATGCGGGGTGGGGCCTCTCTCCGGAACGGACGCTGGTGTTCCCAGTCTCCCAGCCGGACGGGCGCCGCCCGCCGCCCTGATCAGAAGTCGTCCTCGTCCTGGTCCCCGTAGCACGCGAAGCGGTCGACGTACGGGTCCGGCTCGGTCACCCAGCCCGCCGCCAGGACCAGCCCGGAAGTGCGGTGCACGGCGAGGAAGCCGAACGGCCGGGCGAACCAGACCCGCGCCTCCCGCACCCGGTACGGCGGCAGCACGGGTGCTCCGGCGGCCGCGATGCCGAAGGCGGTGACCGAGGCGGCGCGGAAGCCGAGCCGGCCGAAGGTCGCGGTGGCGCGCTGGGCCGCGCTGCCGATGTACAGCGGCTCGCCGTCCGCGAGGCCGGGCAGCCGGTGCTCGGTGAGCGAGGGGCTGCTCGCCGTCCGCAGGCCGAAGAGCTCGCGCCGCGCCAGCAGGTCGTGGTCGGCCTCGACGGTGAACTTCGGGACGCTGACGTACAGTTCGGGATCCGGGCACCAGGCTCGGACCTCGCCGATCCGCAGACCGGGGCCGGTCGTGCCCACCGGCAGCCGGTCCGCGGTGGTCCGCCGGTGCCGGCCGGCCAGGGCCTCGATGCCGGCGGCCAGCACCCGGCCGGCCGGGGCGTCCGGCTCGCCGAGCAGCAGCCGCACGTCGATGTCGCGGTCGCCGAGCACCCGCAGTTCGGTGACCGGGCCGTCCGGCGTCTCCAGCAGGGCGGCCCGGTCCAGCATCCGGGTGGAGCGGGAGAGGTAGTGGACGGGCTGGGGCCAGTCCTCGTCCGCTTCCTCCGGCGGGCCGCCGAAGTCGCTGAACGGCCTGATCCAGTCGGTGCGCACGGTGAGCGCGGCGGCCAGCACCAGGCGGGTCGCCGGGTCCAGCGGGACGGGCATCGCGTCGACCATGCCGTCCGTGCACTGCCGGGCCCAGCCGTCCAGTTCCTTCCGGTCCCGCTCCTCGTCACCGGTCAGCCGCCCGTGCACGTCCGCGGGGAGGCCGGCCAGCCACTCGGGGTACGGGCGCAGCAGCGGCGAGGACCACAGCCCGAGCGCGGCCCGCACGCCCGGCGCGGCGCGCAGCAGCCCGAACAGCTCCCGGGCCTGCTCGGCGGCCGCCTCCGGCAACGCCCCGAGCACCTCGGCCAGTTCGCCCCGCACCTGCGGGCTGCCGGTCGGCGCGAGCAGGCCGAGCAGCGGCCAGACGCCCGCGGGCATCAGCACCGTGCCGGGGCCGGTGGCGGCCCGCTCGGCCCAGCGTGCGCCCAGCGCGTTGGCGGCCCGTACGGCCTCCGCCCTGCTCATCCGTCCCCCTGCGACTCGTTCCGCGCGTGCGCGCCGAGCGTAGGGCCCGGCCGGGCGCGGGGCGAACGAATTTCCGTACGGACTCGTCCGACGGTTGCCCTGCCCGGTCAGCCGCGGCGGGTGGCCAGGACCGCGGCGCTGGTCGGCGTGGTCAGCACCTCGGCGGCCTCCAGGGCGGGGTGGGTCAGGTAGCGCAGCCGCAGTTCGTCGACCGCGCCCTCGAAGCGAGGCGGCCAGTGCGGGGAGGGAGTGAAGTCGTCCAGGACGAGCAGTCCGCCGGGGGCCAGCAGGTCCACCACGCCGTCCGGGTCGTCGCGCTTGCCGCCGCCGTCGCAGAAGAAGACGTCGAACGGCGCGTGCCCGGCGAGCAGCCGCCAGTCCCCGTGCAGGACCCGGACGCGCTCGTCGTCGCGGAACAACTCCGCCGCGGTGGCGGCGAGTTCCGCGTCCCGCTCGACGGTGAACAGCCGCCCGCCCGGCCCGAGACCGCTGCGCAGCCAGGCCGTGCCGACGCCCGTTCCGGTGCCGCTCTCGGCGATCGTCCCGCCCGGCTTGGCGGCGGCCGCGAGCGCGAGCAGCCGGCCCACCTCGCGCCGGCTGCTCTTGGTGAACCCGCGTGCGGCGGCGGCCCGTTCGGCGGCCAGTACCTCCGCGGGGACGGGCCGCTCCCCCGATCCGGTCACTCGATCCCCCTGATCACGTGCTCGACTCCCTCGTCCGGATGCTCCCATGACCGGCCCGGTCGGCGGGAGGCCGCCCCGAAGCGCACCGCCCGTGCCCGGGACCGGGAGGCCGCGTCCAGCAGCAGGACGGACGCCGCCTCCGGCGCCGGCGACGGCCCGCCGGCGCGGACCTGCCGGGTGAAGGCGGCGAGCAGGCGCTCCAGACCGCGGCGGTGGCGGGCGAAGACCCGGGCCGAGGCGTGCCGGCCGCGGGCGCGCTGCCCGTCGAGTGCGGCGGCGGCGCCGACGTCCAGCAGCACCAGGTGCAGTTCGCGGCCCCGCCGCGCCGCCTCGCGGGCCAGCCAGCGGCGCATCCAGGCCCGGCTGCCGCAGTCGTGCACCAGCAGCGGCCCGCCGCCGCGGACGGAGGCGCGGAGCAGCCGGAAGTGCTCCAGCCGGGCCCACGGCCGGTACACGGCGTACGGCAGGCTCGCGGGCATGACGGCCTCGCAGGCCTCGTGGACCGTGCGCGGGTCGACGGTGCGCGGCCCGGCAGCGCGCGCTTCGGCAGCACCCGGCGCGCCCGGTTGCGGCCCGGACCAGCGGCGCAGCAGGGTGCTCTTCCCGGCGCCGGGCAGTCCGGAGACCACGACCACGGCGTCGTCCGGGTACGCCACGGCGAACTCCGCCCCGGCGGCGCCCCGCAGGTCCACCACGCCGCGCGGCGCCACCACCGCGTCCACTCCGCCGTCCACCTGTCCTGCCCCCGTCGCCGTCCGACCGGGAACCCTAACAACAACCACGCCCGCCCCGCCGCACCCCACCGCCCCCGACCCCGCTACGCTGACGCCCCGTCAGGCCAGAGGGGGCCGGGGAGAGAGCGGGGACATGGCGGACGAGGAGCCCACGTACACCGCGCTGGTACTGGCCGGCCTGGCCCGGGATCCGGGCCGGGTGGCGGTGCGCTTCGGCGAGGCGGCGCTGACCGCGCAGGACTGTCTGGACGCCGTCCACCGGCTGGCCCGCGCCCTGGAGCGGGCTGGCCTCGGGCCCGGTGACGGGGTGACGGTGCTCGCCGGGAACCGCCCGGAGGCGCTGCTGGTGCGGCTGGCCGCGAACCTGCTTGGGTGCCGGGTGGCGATGCCGTTCCCGGACGCGCCCGTCCCGGAGCTGGTCGCGCTGGCGGAGTTCGCCGAGACCGCGGCGCTCGTCTTCGACCCCGACCGCTGCCTGCCCGCGGCCGTCGCGGTGTCCCGGGCGCTGCCCTCGGCCGGCCTGTTCGCGCTCGGGCCGACCGCCCTCGGCACCGACCTGCTGGACCTCGCCGCCTCCCGCTCCCCCGCACCGCTGGAGCCGCGCTACCGGGCCGGGGACGTGATGGCGCTGAAGTTCACCGGCGGCACGACCGGCCGGCCGAAGGCCGTGATGCGGCGCTTCGCCCGGCCGCCGCGCCCGCCGCTGCTGTCCGGTTCGGTGTTCCTGCTGTGCACCCCGCTCTGCCACGGCGGCGGCACCACGGCCGACCTCGCGCTGGCCGCGGGCGGCACGGTGGTGCTGCAGGACGGGTTCGAGGCGGGGGCGGTGCTGGCGGCGGTCGAGCGCTTCCGGGTGTCCCGGACGTACCTGCCGCCGCACCTGCTCTACCGGCTGCTGGACCATCCGCTGCTGTCCACGGCCGACACCGGCAGTCTGCGCCGGGTCACCTACACCGGCTGTCCGCCGTCGCCGCGGCGGCTGGCGGAGGGGACGCGGCGGCTGGGCCGGGTGCTGCACCAGACGTACAGCCTGACCGAGTGCGGCCCGGTGTCCCGGCTGGGCCCGGACGAGCACCTCGCCCCGCGCCTGCTGACCACCGCCGGGCGCCCGTTCCCGGACACCGGGGTGCGGATCGTGGACGAGGACGGCACGCCGCTGCCGCCGGGCGGGACGGGCGAGATCCAGGTGCGCACGCCGACCGCGATGGCCGGCTACTGGCGCGACCCGGAGCTGACCGAGCGGGTGCTGACGGACGGCTGGCTGCGCACCGGCGACCTGGGCTGCCTGGACGCCTCCGGCTATCTGACGGTGGCCGGGCGGCGCGACCCGATGGCCGTGGTCGAGGGGCACAACGTGTTCCCCCGGGACGTCGAGGAGCCGCTGCGGGCGCACCCGGAGGTGCGCGAGGCGGTGATGTTCGCCTCCACCGACGCGGACCGGCTGGAGCGGGTGCATGCCGCGGTGTGCGTCGTCCCGGGCTCGGCGGTGACGGCGGAGCAGCTGCGCCGCTGGAGCGTGGAGCACGGGGGCGGGCGCCATGCTCCGCACACCGTCCTGGTGCTGCCGGGCATCCCGCTGACCGGCCTGGGGAAGCCGGATCTGGCGGCGCTGCGGGCCCTGCTGGCGGGTCCCGAGGGGCGGGCGGTCGCCACCCCGGTCGCCACCCTGGGGGCGCGCGAGGGAGCCTGACACGCCCTCCGGATGCGTCGAGCGCCCGCGCGGACGACCGCTCGCGCGGCAGCCGGCGGGAAGAACCGGCGGTGGACAGCTCGACCGTGCGGGCCGAACTGCCGATACAGCTGCGACGGCGTTCCCTCGCACCGTCCCCCGGAGGCACCACCCATGAGCTGGCTACGCGTCCTGACCGCGCTGGGCATCCTCGCCGTCGCGGCCGGCGCCCTGCTGGTCTTCGCCCGCTGCACCTCCCCCGCGGCCCGGGGCGAGCACGGCCCCCGCCGCGGGCGCGACCGGCCCACCGACCGCGACACCGCCCCCGGCCTCCGTACGGACGCCGAGGGCAGCGGCCTCTTCCCGCGGACGGGCGGCGAGGACTGACCCCGCCGGGGTCGGCGCCCCCCGGGATCAGCACCCCGCCGGGATCAGTGCCCCGCCAGGTCGTCCGGCCGGACCTCGATGTGGTCGGCCGCGAGGTCGACCGCCACCCGGTGCTCCATTCCCAGCGCCTCCAGGAACTTGACCGGCAGCTGGACCCGCCCGGTGCGGTCCAGCATCACGTACTCGCGCTCGTTGATCGACTCCTCGCCGTGCTCGTCCGTCACGGTGCGGCGCAGCACCTCGCTGCTGGTCCGCCCGTCCCGGATCGCGACCGTGCGGCGGACCTCGCCCGCGACCATCGGGTCGTGGGTGACGATGACGACGGTGGCGCCGAGCTCCCGGTTGACGGTACGGAAGGACTCGAAGATCACCCCGGCGGTCTCCGAGTCCAGCTCGCCGGTGGGCTCGTCGGCGAGCAGCACCGGCGGGTTGTTGGCCATCGCCACCGCGATCGCGACCCGCTGCTGCTGGCCGCCGGACAGCTCGCCGGGCCGCCGGTGGGCGAGGTCGCCGATCTCCAGCGCCTCCATCAACTCGGCGGCCCGGGCGGCCTGTTGCTTCGCACCCAGGCCACCCGAGCGGCGGCCGCGCAGCTGCATGGGCAAGGCGATGTTCTCCGCGGCGGTGAGGAAGGGCAGCAGGTTGCGGGCGGTCTGCTGCCAGATGAAGCCGACCACCTCGCGCCGGTAGCGCAGCCGCTCCTTGGCGGACATCTCCAGCAGGTCGCGGCCGGCCACGGTGGCGGTGCCGGCGGTCGGCACGTCGAGCCCGGCGAGGATGGTCAGCAGGGTCGACTTGCCGCTGCCGGAGGCGCCGACCAGGGCCACCAGGTCGCCCTGCTGGATGGTCAGTTCGAGGCCCTGGAGGGCCTGCACCTCGACGCCCTCGGCACTGAAGATCCGGACCAGCCGGTCGCAGACGATGGCCGCGTCCGTACCGTGCGCCCTGGGCGCCGCGGCGGCGAGGGCCCGCTGCCGGAGCTCCTGCAGACTGGGGGCCTCGGCGGCCCGGCGCTCCTCCTGGGGGGTGCTCTTCACCGCTCGACTCCTGTCTCGACTGTCCGCTTGCGCTTCATCTCGTGGGTGGCCGTCGTTCCCGTACGGCCGGGATCCGTCCTCCCGGGCCTCCCGGTCGGCCCGGTCGGCCCGGTCGGCCCGGACGGCCGTGCGGGCCTCATGCCTGCTCCCCCGCCCGCAGTTCGGTGGCGATCTGGCGCCGCCCGGAGACCGCGGTCTCCAGGACCACGCCGAGGCAGACCATCAGCGCCAGCCCGGCGGTGGGCAGCAGCACCGGTGCGACCACCGGTTCCAGCACCTCGGCGACCTTGGCGCCGACCAGGGCCGAGAGGTCGAAGGCCGGCCCGATCAGGGCGACCGCCGCCAGGGCGACCAGCCCGCCGCCGACCGCCGCCGCGAGGGTCTGCGGCAGCGTCTCGGCGATGATCAGCGCCAGCCCCTGGCGCGGCCGCAGGCCCATGGTGCGCAGCCGGGCGAGCAGCGCGGTGCGGTCCGGGGCGGCCCGTAGGAGCGTCAGCAGCACGGCGAGCAGGGCGAATCCGGCGCCGGCGAAGCCCGCGTACCAGAACATCGAGCCGGCCGCGCGCTGGAGCGGGTCGTCGGCGAGCTCGGCGGCGGTCTCCCGGCTGCTGTGCACGGCGTAGCCGGGCGGCAGTCCGTGGCTGGACTTGCCGGCCGCCTGGGCGACGTCGTTGATCAGTTTGGCCGTGCCGGTCGCCGCGGTCAGGCCCTGTTCGGCCACCAGGCCGCGCAGCTGTCCGGGGTCGATGTCGCCGGTGGCGATCCACGTGTTGGTCCGCTTCAGTTCGGGCAGCCGCTCGGAGGCGGGGCCGACCGGGACGACCACGAAGGGCTGACCCGGGTCGGGCAGCGCGGGGGTGCGGGCGACCGTCGCGGCGACGGTGGTGTGCAGTTGGCCCCCGTTGGGGGTGCGCACCCGGGCCGGGCCGGTGGCCAGCCGCTTGGCGAGGTCGTGGCTGAACAGGGCGGGCACCGGGGTGTCCGGGCCACCGGGGGTGCCGGCGAGCTTCGCCGGGTCGAAGGCGCCGGCGCCCAGGCTGCGGGCGATCTCGGCGTACGCGGTCGGTTCGGCGACCACCAGGACGGCCTTGGTGGTGTCCCCGTCGCCGCCGATGAACAAGGCGGTCGGCTCGACCCACAGGCCGGTCGCCGCGTCGACACCGGGCAGGTCGCCGGCGGCCTTGGTGAAGGCCTCCGGCAGGGTGGCGTAGATCGGGATGGTGACGGCCGCGTCCCCGCCGGTGGCGAGCCGGGCGGCCCGGGTGCGGGAGTGGTCGACGGTGTCCAGCACGGTGGCGCCGAAGCCGGTCGTGGTGACGGCGATCAGCAGGGCGAGCAGCGGCAGCACGGACGGCCGGCGGCGGCCGGTGTTGTCCCGGGCGGCGCGGGCGAGCCCGAGGAAGCCGATCAGGCCCCGGCCGCGCCCGGCGAGCGCGGCGAACCGGCCGACCAGGAACGGCTGGAGGCGGGCCAGCACCAGGCCGCCGCTGAGCGCGAGCAGCAGCGGGGCGAGCACCAGCAGCGGGTCCAGGTCGGCGCCGGAGGCGGCCACGCCGCGGCGGCGGACCTCGGCCACGGCGGCCGCGGTGACGGCGAGGACGGCGAGTTCGCCGACCAGGCGGCGCCGGCCGCCGGCCGCCCGCGGCTTGGACCACAGCAGCGCGGCCCGGAGCGGGAAGGCCAGCAGGGCGAGCAGGGTGGCGGCCAGCGCGGCGAGCACCGCGTTGCCCCACCGGGGGGTGGGCAGCAGCACCAGGGCCAGCCCGGTGGCGAGCGTGGCGGCGGGCAGGACGGTCACCGCGCCCTCGCCGAGCAGCCGCCGCAGCACGCCGGCGCGCGAACCGCCGCGGGCCTGCAGCAGTTTGATCTCGCCGGTGCGCCGGTCGGCGCTGAGGGCGGCGGCGAGGCAGAGCACCACGGTGGCGACGCCGGCGACGCCGACCGGCCCGATCGCGGACAGCGGCGCGACGGCCCGCTGGCGGTCGATGGCCCGCTGGAAGGATTCGGGCAGCTGGGAGACGACGTGCAGGTCCGCACGGTTGGTCACCCGGCTGAGCGTGCTGGCACCGCGACCGGCCAGGTAGGAGGCGACGGTGTCGCGGGTCCGGTCGAGCTGGTCGGCGCGCAGGGAGCCGGTGTCGATCGGCAGCCGCCAGAAGTCCTGCCCGCCGCCGCCCCAGCTGACCAGCTGCGACAGTGCGCCGCCGGCGACGAAGCCGGTGGTGCGCCAGTGCAGCTTGCCGGCCGTCCCGTCGAGGCAGGCCCGGACGGGGCAGCCGAGGTTCTCCCAGAGCGGGTCCGTCCGGTCGTTGACCTGGTAGAGGCCGACGACGGTGGCCGTGATCCGGCCGGTCCCCAGGTCTCCGCTGTCGACGACGTCGCCGACCTTGATGCCGATGGTGGCGGCGGAGTCCGCGCTGACCACGATCTGCACCGGCTCGCCGGCGGCGGGCCAGCTGCCGGCGGTCAGGGTCACCTTCTCGGTGAGGCCGTTCAGGTAGAGCAGGCCGAGCAGCGGCGGCGAGTCCTCCGAGAGCCTGGTGTAGCCCTTGTTCAGCATCCCGCGGTCCTGCTTGACCCGGATGCCGTGGGCCCGGCCCTCCCGGCTGAGCGGCAGGTTCGGCCCGATCTCGCCGACCAGCTTGTCCTGGGTCGCCTGCAGGTCGGCGGCGGTGTCGGCGGGGGCGGACTGGGCGACGGCCTCCAGGCTGGTCGCGTTGACGCCGATCTTCCGGGTGAACTCGCGCAGCGCGTCGTCGGTGCTGCGGTCCGAGAGCCGCGGGAAGGCGGCCGCCAGGAAGACGGTGACGAACGCGAGCGCCGCCGTGAGCAGGGCGGCCAGCGGCGTGGCGCGCAGCCGGGTGCGGATCCAGGGTGCGGGCCGGTGGTCGGCCCGGGGGGTGGGCACGGGGGTGCCGGCCTCGGTGGTCACACTTCCTCCACGTGGCGCAGCCGGGCGGCGACGTCGCGACGGCGGCGCCCGACGAGGAAGGCGGACAGCAGCGGGACGACGGCGATCGCGGCCGTGAGCAGCAGCGTCTGGCCCACCGGCAGTTCGACCAGCGCCTCGGGGGTGGGTCGGCGGGCGGCGGAGGTGAGCACCACGTACGGCACGATCAGGTGGACGAGCAGGGTGCCGAGGGCGAGGCCGACCGCGCCGCCGAGGGCGACCAGCAGCGCCTGTTCCGCGGCGACGGTCCGCGCGACCTGGCGGCGGGGCGCGCCGAGGGCGAACAGCAGGGCGGAGTCCCGGGAGCGCTCGTGGGCGGAGCCGGCCGCGGCGGCGGCGAAGCCGATGGCGGCGAGCACGGCGGTGACGATCGCGATCACCAGCAGCGCGCTCTGCGGGGCGGCGCCGACCGGGTCGTCGAGGAGGGCGGCGGCCGCCTCGTCGTAGAGCTGGACGTCCTGGGCGCCGGGGCCGGCGCGCAGGGCGGCGGCGGCCTCGGCGGGGGTCCGGTCGCCGGGCCCGGTGGCGGGCAGCCACCACTCGGTGCGGGTGGGCAGGTCGTTGCCCTGGGCGGCGAGCAGCCGGGCGGCGGTGCCGAGGTCGACGACCAGGGCGCTGCGGCCGGCCACCGGCACGGCCTCGACGGCGGCGTTGACCTTGACCGGAAGGACGGTCCCGGCGAACGGCACCTGGACGGTGTCGCCGACCTCGGCGCCGATGGTGCGCAGGTAGTCGTGGGTGGCGACACCGCCGATGGCGGCCGGGGCGTTCGCGCCGGCGGTGCCGAGGATGGCGCGCATGCTGCTGCCGACGCCGTTGGCGAAGCGGTAGCGGAGGCTGAACAGCCGGTCGGTGTCGGTGGTCTCGGGGTCGAGGCGGGCGGCGGGGCCGGGTGCGGCGCTGCCGGTGACGCCGGAGGCGCGGACGGCGGGGGAGGTCGCGGTCCAGCCGAAGCCGGCCGGGACGGAGACGGCGGTGGCGGGGCCGTCCGCCGTGTCCGAGACGGCGAGGCGGTGCACGGTGACCGTGCCGTCCATCCGGTCGCTGAAGGTGACGGTCGCGCCGACCACGGTCAGCGGCGCGGCGGCCGAGCCGACCGGGGCGTCGACCAGGGGGTCGAGTGCGGCCGAGACGTGGACGTCGCCGTTGAACGGCAGGGTCGGGAACGGGACCTTGTGCACGAAGCCGTAGCGGTCGCGCACCAGCAGCCGGACCTCGGGGTGGACGGCGAGGGAGAACGAGCCGAACCCCTGCTTGGGCGGCTCCGCCTGGCTGACGGTGAGGTCGGCGTCGATCCGCAGCGGGTGGCCCGGCAGCGGCAGCCCGGCGGCCGCCCCGGCGGGGGCGGGTTCGGCGAGCGGCGCGAACAGGTCGGCCCGGCCGTGCCCGTCCAGCAGGTCGGCGCGGACCGGGACGCGCTCGGCGAAGGCCTTGGCGTCGACGGCGAGCAGCTGCCCCTTGCCGTTGGGCAGCGACTGCTCCTCGCGGACGACCGGGACGATCCGGTCGCCGCCGGGCAGGGCGCCGAAGCGGCCGCCCTGGCCCATCACCGCGTTGTGCGAGCCGGAGATCCGCAGGCCGCCGACGGTGCCGAAGGCGGCCTGGTCGCGCTGCGAGGCGGTCCAGGTGGCGTGCTGGCCGAGGGCGAGCACGCCGGTGGCCACGGCCATCACCAGCAGCAGCACGGGCCCGGTGGCGCGGGCGGGGCGGCGGGCCAGCTGCCAGCCGACCAGGGCCGGGCCGAGGCCGCGGCCGCGGGCGGCCGTCCGGGCGCCGAGCCGGGCGGCGAAGGGCAGCAGGCGCAGCACCACCAGGGTGCCGGCGCACAGCGCGAGGGTCGGGGTGGCGACCAGCAGCAGGTCCACGCCCAGGTCGCCGGAGGAGTCGGCGGACATGCCGCTGCCGTATTGGCTGAGCTGCTGGTAGGCGAGCGCGGCCAGGGCGAGCACGGCGAGGTCGCCGCCGTTGCGGGCGATGCCGGAGACCACGGCCTGGCGGCGGCCGGCCTTGCGGCGCAGCGCCGCGCCGGCGCCGCGGAGCAGGCTGGGCACGGTGGCCAGCGTGATGGAGGCGAGCGCGCAGAGCAGGGCGACCGGCCAGAGCGTCCAGCTGATACCGGTGTCCAGGTGCACCTGGTGGCCGGTGCCGAAGCCGGCCAGGGCGCGGACCAGCAGCGGGGTCAGCAGCGGCGCGAGCAGCGCGGCGGGCAGCGCGAGCAGCAGCGATTCGAGGGCGGTGAAGGCGCCGAGCCGGGCGCCCGAGGCGCCGCGGGCGGCGAGCAGTTCGTTCTCGCCCTCCTGCCGGGCGGCGATCAGGTGGACGACCAGCAGCAGGGCGGCCGCGGCGAGGACGGCGAGTTGCAGGGCGCCGATCAGCAGGGTGGTCCGGGCGACCATCATGCCGGAGGACAACTCGCGCATGACGTCGGGCAGTTCGGTCTGGGAGTTGAGCGAGGCCCGGGTCCGCAGGTCGTCGCCGAGGCGCTGGGCGCGGTCGCCGATCGCCTCGGCGGTCGACTGGTCGATGCCCCGGAAGTCGGCGTCGAGCACCCAGCCGCGGCTGCTCTGCACCAGTGCGCCGGCGGTGAAGGCGCTCTGGTCGACCATCACCGGGCCGTAGGTGGTGAAGGCCCGGATGTCGACCTCGCGGCCGCCGACCGGGTCCGTCCGCCAGTACGGGTCGGCCGCGTCGATCGCCCGGTAGACGCCGGTGATCCGCACGGTGAGCTGGTCGCCGCCGAGCCGGTCCGCCAGCGGGACGTCGGCGGGCAGGGACTGCTCGGTCAGGCCGAGCCGGGCCAGCAGGGCCTGCGGGACGGCGGCCTGCGGGGCGGCGGTGCGGACGGGCGCGGTGGTGGCGGCGGGCCAGGCCCCGGCGACCAGGCGGACCTTGGCGCGGTCCAGGTCGGCGAGGACGGTCAGGTCGGGCTGCGCGTCACGGCCCGACCCGGCGGGGGCGCCGGGCGCGGCGGCGGGCGAACCAGCCGCGGGCGGGGCGGGGTTGGCGCCGGCCGTGCCGGGAGTGCCCGAACCCTCGGCGCCGGGCGTCCCGTTGGCGGCCGCGGCGGCCGGCAGGCCGTAGGAGCGGCTGCGCAGCAGGGTGTCGGTGTGGACCGGCAGGTCCCCGAACAGGGCGGCGCGGTAGTCGGCCAGCGCCTGCTCGTCCTTGGCCCGGGCGTCGAGCCCGTGCTCCGCGGTGACCACGACGGTGGTGCGGGTGTGGCCCTGACCCTGCAGCGACTGCCGCAGGCCGGCCTGGCCGACGCCGGCGTTGAACGCCACCAGCGCGGTCAGTACGGCCGTGGTGATCAGGACCGCGAGCAGGACGGCGGCGGCCAGCGGCAGTCGCCCGCGCAGCCGACGCACGACGAAGCCGAGCATCAGGTTCCTCCCCCGGGTGACTTCTCCGGTAACGATCCCGGCCCGCCCATCGATCCGATCCGAGCACGACTCGGCCACAGATGGACACTCTTCGGGCATACCGATGTGGTGAACTCCGGCATTTGATCACCGGATAGCGGACGATGCTGTCAGATGTGATCCGGAAACGGAAGGGACTTGCGCGAAACAAGTAAGTAGTGAGCAAATTCCTTTCATTGGAAGCACCCGCACGCGGGCCCGCCGCCGATATACGCCATGGACACTTCAGAAACGCGGTCTCCGCGCACGCCCTCGGGAGGGGAAGTTCCGCCCCCGCGGAATTCCCCGCCGGGAGGGTGAACCCGCGGAGCCGCCACAGCCGTAGAACCGGACAGACACGCCCACAGGGGGACGCCGCATGACCCAGGACCAGGCCGCCGACGCCAGCACCACGCCGATGGTGACCGTGACCGACCTCCGGCGCAGCTTCGGTACGGGCGACCGGACCGTGCACGCCCTGCGCGGGGTCTCCTTCACCATCGGCCGCGGCGAACTCACCGCACTCAAGGGCCGGTCCGGCTCCGGCAAGACCACCCTGCTCAACCTGGTCGGCGGCCTGGACACGGCGACCGGCGGCAGCATCGCCCTGGACGGCACCGACCTCGCCGGGCTCGACGAGGACGGCCGGCTCGCCCTGCGCCGCGAGCGGATCGGCTTCGTCTTCCAGTCCTTCGGCCTGATCCCGATGCTCACCGCCGCCGAGAACGTCGGCGTCCCGATGCGGCTGCGCAAGGTCTCCCCGGCTGAGCGCGAGGAGCGCGCGCACACCCTGCTCGCCCTGGTCGGGCTGGCCGACCACGCCAACCAGCGCCCCGGCGAGCTCTCCGGCGGCCAGCAGCAGCGCGTCGCCATCGCCCGCGCGCTCGCCAACGAGCCCGCGCTGATCATCGCCGACGAGCCGACCGGGCAGCTGGACTCCGAGACCGGGCGCTCCATCATGGAGCTGCTGCGCGCGGTGGTCCTCAGCGAGGGCGTGACCGTCCTGGTCGCCACCCACGACCCGACGCTGATGGGGCTCGCCGACCGGGTGGTCGAACTCCGGGACGGGCGGATCGTCGAGGAGGAGGCGGAGCGGGCCGCCTAGGTCCTCCGGCCCCCTTTTCGGGGGCCTTGCGAAATGTCCCGGACGCGACGGCGGCCGGGACATTCGCGTTCTCCCGCGATCCGCGTTCTCGGCCCCGCGTTCCGTGTTCCGTGTCCGGCGTTCCGCGTTCGGCGCGGAAGGCGATTGTCAGTGACCCCTGTTATGGTCGCCGACAACTCGCCGGAAACGGATGGAAATCCGTCGACGGTTCACCGCACCCCAGGAGATTCGTTGACGATCTTCCGCCGGATCCGTTCCGCATTCCGCTTCCCCGTACCCTCCCGCCGCTTCGCGCTCGGAAAAAGGCGGATGTGGTGGCCGGCAGTACCGCCGGCCACCACATCCGTCCTCACGCGCCCCGGTCGAGCGGGGCCCGCTTCATCCCACCGTCCGTCACACCGCCGGGAAGATCTCCAGGTCCGGCTTCAGCAGCTGGCCCGGCTGCGGCGCGGTGCCGTCCACCAGGTAGCGGGTGACGAGCGCGTTCAGCGGCTTGCTGCGGCCGACCGCGCAGTGCTCGATCGAGTCGACGCTGACCAGCACCGCGTTGCCCAGCTCCTGCTGCATCCGCTCGGCGAACTTGTACTGGGTGGCCGGGTCGTAGAGGTTCCCGATCACCATGACGGTGTTCGAGGTCTTCTTGTTCCACGGGCCCTTGAAGCGCTCGGCGTCCCGGGCCGGGGCCGGCCAGCTCGCGCACGCCGGCGCGTCGAAGGCCTGGTAGCGGCCGAAGGTCGGCGCCTCCTTCTCCCACGCCTTGGCGACGTTGGCGAAGACCTTGTCGTTCGACGGGTACGGCTTGTCCTGGCAGTTGACGCCCATGTAGGAGTCGTCGGCGGCGTACTCGGAGTCGGCCGGGGCCTCGCGCAGCGCGCGCGGCACCTCGACGGAGAGCAGGTCGGCGTCGGCGTCCGCGGCGACCGCCTTCGGCGCCGCCAGAGCGGCCGGGGCCGGCGTCATCGCCTGGTAGGAGGCCTGCAGCGACTTGGCCAGCGGCGCCAGCTTGGCCTGCGAGTACAGCGCGCTGGCCACCTCGCTGGTGAAGCTGCTCAGCGTCACGGTCTTGCCGCTCGGCAGCGTGACCGGGCTGGTCCGCAGGTGGTCGCGCAGCTCGTCGAACTTGGCCCGGGTGTCGCCCTCGCCGAAGGCGCAGCGCGGGGCGCCGGCGGTCTGGCAGCGCTTCAGGAACTCGTCCAGGGCCAGCTCGAAGCCGCCCGCGCGCTGGCGGTCGTACTCCAGGCCGTTGTGCAGGCGCAGGTTGGGGTCGACGTTGCCGTCGATGATGATCGCCCGCACCTTGTTCGGGTACATGTTGGCGTAGGTCGCGCCGATCAGCGTGCCGTAGGAGAAGCCCGCGAAGGTCAGCTGGGAGTCGCCGACCGCGCGGCGCATCCGGTCGAGGTCGCGGACCACGTTGATGGTCGACATGTGCTCGATCAGCGGGCCGGCGTTCTTGCTGCAGGCGTCCGTGTAGTCCTGGTCGGCGTCCAGGGTCTCGGCGATCTCGGCCTTGGTGACCGGCACGCCGACCATGCGGTTGTTGACCGCGTCGGCCTCTTCCTGCGTCTTGAAGCACTTGAGCGGATTGCTCCGGGCCACACCGCGCGGGTCGAAGCCGACCAGGTCGAACTTCGACTGCACCTCGGCGCCGAAACGGGTGGTGGTCGCCCACATGTAGCCGCTGCCGCCCGGCCCGCCCGGGTTCATGAACAGCGAGCCGATCCGCTTCGACGGGTCGCTCGCCCGCCGCCGCATCATGGCGATGCCGACCTTCTCGCCGTCCGGGTTGTCGTAGTCGAGCGGCACCGGGTAGACGGCGCAGTCGTAGATGCCCGGGTCCGGCTTGCTCGGGTCGGGGTTGCAAGGCTTCCAGGCGACGGGATCGACCTTCGCCTCGGCCGTGCCCGGCGCCTGGTCGATCGGCGCCGCGGACGCGGCGACGGCGGTGCCGGTGACGAGGGCGAGCGCGCAGGTGACGGCACCGGCCAACGTGGATATGCGGGTCAAGGAACCTCCTCCGTAGGAAAGGGCGGCCCAAGCCTGTCAGCCGAAGATCTCCGTGTGAAGACCTTGAGACATCACAAATGTTCTTATGAGCAGCCTTAAACGCACCTGAATATTCTGTGAATGAACGAGCTTGACGCTCCGTTGACCCGACGGTCACTGATCCTCCGTGGCCCGGGGCCCGGAACGCCGAACCGCCCGCCGGCCGTGGCGCTCGGTGCGCTCCACGGTCGGCGGGCGGTTTTGCTGAGGCGTCCTCAGGCGGTCAGCGGCTGCGCCAGGTTGTCGTCGGCCTGCACCTGGTAGACCGCGTTCAGGGTCGGCGGGCCGACCAGGTCCTTGATCCGCTCGTAGCGGCGCGCCTCGGACGGGGCCATCCGCTCCATCCACTCCTGCATCGACGCCGGAGTGTGGTCCCCCTCCATCAGCGCGACGGTGATGAGCTCCCGCGAGTCCTCCAGCGCGGTCGCGGAGATCACCTTGGTGCGCGGGTCACCCTCCAGGACCTCGTCAGGGATCCACGCCTTGCGGAACTCCTCGTACGAGACGCCCTCGTTGAGCTTGCGCACCATCACGGCGATCAGTCGCATGTGCTTCCTCCCCCAATGGAACTTCTTGCACCGCAAGAAGTTGACGTCGACTAGTGTTCTCTTGCAGTGCAAAACTTGTCAAGATCCGTTCCGGAACGGCCGGATGGACCGTCACCAATCGGAGGAGACACCGCAGATGACCGTCCGCCGCACCCGCCCCCGGTCCGGGCTGACCCGCGAGAAGATCATCGACGCCGCCCTCGCCCACGTGGACCGGCACGGCCTCGCCGCACTCTCCAACCGCAAGCTCGGCGCGGCGCTCGGCGTCGAGGGCATGACGCTCTACTACTACGTCCCCAGCAAGGCCGCCCTGCTCGACGGCATGGCCGAACGCCTCCTGGAACTGTCCGCCGGCGACCTGTTCACCGAACCCACCGGCCCGTGGCCCGAGACCATCCGGGACTTCGCCGTCGCCCTGCGCCGGATGCTGCTCGCCCACCCGGCCATGCTCACCGTCCTCGCCACCCGACCGGCCGCCACCCCCGCCGCGATGGCCCTGCTCGAACGCGGCATCACCCTGCTCACCGACAGCGGCGTCGAACTCGGCGACGCGATCGACGTGTTGAACTCCGTCGTCCAGTGGACCCTCGGCCACACCCTGGCCGAGGCCGGCCGGACCCCGCACCACGAGGACACCGAACCCGCCCCCGAAGAGCTCGCGGCCCTCGACCCGGACGCCTACCCCCACCTCACCCGCGCCTTCGACACCGGCGCGGGCCTGGACCACGAGGCCCGCTTCCACCGCACCCTCACCATCCTGCTCGCGGGCTACGCCGCCGAGCTGGACCGCCCCCGGGACGACGGCGCCTGAGCCGCCCGGCGTCCGGCACCCAGGGCCCGGCCCCTAACGCCCGGCCACCGCCGGGCGCAGCGCGGCCGCCACCAGCCCCTCGATCTCCTCGGCCCGCACCCCTCCCCCGCCCACCAAGCGGTCGAAGACCAGGCCGTCAACGCAGGCCAGCAGGGTGGCGGTCCGCCCGTCCGGGTCCGGCACCCCCTGCCCGGCGAGGAAGGCCCGGACGGCGGCGCGCCCCGCGTTCTCCCGGGGGACGAGGATCTCCCGCAGCTCCGGATCCCGCACGCTCTCCACCGCGCAGGCGTAGCGCGCGAGGGAGCGCCGGCGCCCCTCGCCGGTCAGCCGCTGACGCATCAACTCGCCGATTCCTCCGGCGAGTTCCTCCGCCGAGCGGATCGCCGCCCGCTCCCCCGCGGCCTGCAGTTCGCCCTGGTCGAGCTCCACCAGCCGCCGCACCAGCGCGGTCAGCAGCGCCTGCCTGGTCCGCAGGTAGGCCGAGGTGGTGCCGATCGGCAGCCCGGCCGCCGCGTCGACGGCCCGGTGGGTCAGCCCGCGCACCCCCGCGTCGGCCAGCACCCCGATCGCCGCGTCCGCGAGCACCGTCCGCCGATCCGGCCGCCCCGCACCCTGCTCCTCTTCTCGCCGCATGCCCCCTTTCTACCGGCCCCACCCGCCCCCCCGCGGAACCGGCCGTCCGCCGCCCGTACCCCGCACCGCCCGGAGCCCGGCCCCACCCCCCTCGATCACTGCCCGACGAGCCGGGAGTACGCTCCTTCTACAGCTGTAGAAAACAGCGCCGCAACAGGGGAAGGACCGGGCATGAGCAGCAACAGCGCGGTGGTGGTCGGGGGCGGAATCGGCGGCTTGGCGGCCGCGATCGGCCTCCGCCTGGCCGGGTGGGACGTCACCGTGGTCGAGCGGGCCGCCGTCCTGGACGACGCGGGCGCCGGCATCTCGCTGGCCGCCAACGGGATGCGCGCGCTCGCCGCCCTCGGGGTCGGCGAGCGGATCGAGGCGGCCTCGCGCCGCCAGTACACCGGCGGCACCCGCACGCCGGACGGCCGCCGCCTGGCGGCGATGGACGGCCGGGCGCTGGAGCGCGAACTGGGCGCCCCGATCGTCGGCATCCCGCGCGCCGACCTGCACCGCATCCTGCGCGAGGCGCTGCCCGCGGGGGCCCTGGTGATCAGCGGGGAACCGGCCGAGGTATCCGGGACTCCCGACCGCCCCCGGGTCCGGTTCAGCGACACGACCCTCGACGCGGACCTGGTGGTGGCCGCGGACGGCATCCACAGCCGCATCCGGCGCCGGCTGTTCCCCGGCCACCCCGGCGCGGTGTACAGCGGTTCGACGGTCCTGCGGGCGATCACCGACCGTCCGATCGAGGGCCTGACCGCCGACTTCGAACTCACCTGGGGCCCCGGCGCCGAGTTCGGCCACATCGCCTTCCCGGACGGCCGGGCCGAGTGGCACGCCGTGCTGAACGCCCCGGCCGGGGTCCGCCCCAGGGACCCGCTCACCGTGCTCCGCCGCCGCTTCGCCCGCTGGCACGAGCCGGTCCCGGCGCTGCTCGCCGCGACCCTCCCGGAGGCGGTGCTGCACCACGACATCCACGAACTGGCCACCCCGCTGCCCGCGTACGCGGTCGGCCGGATCGCCCTGCTCGGCGACGCCGCGCACGCGATGACCCCGTTCCTCGGCCAGGGCGCCTGCCAGGCCCTGGAGGACGCCGTGACCCTGGCGGCGTCGGTCGCGGACAGCCGGACGGTCGAGGGCGGGCTCGTCCACTACGACGCGCAGCGCCGTCCGCGCAGCCAGACGGTGGCCCGGGACGCCCGCCGCGCGGGCCGGATGGGCCAGCAGCTGTCCAACCCGCTCGCGGTCGGCCTGCGCAACGCCGCGATCCGGCTCACCCCGCCCGGCGCGATGATGCGCACCGTCCTGCGGCACGCCGACTGGACGCCGCCCCGCATCGCGGAGCCCGCCGCCCAGGCCCCCTGCTGAGGACCTCGATGCCGGAGGGGGCCGCCGCCCGGATCGGGCGGCCCCCTCCGACGTCCCGCCGTCAGGCCCGGCCGGAGGCCAGCAGCGCCACCGCCGGCAGGTCGAGCAGGCCGTCCTCCGCCACGCGCTCACCCGCCAGCCGGTCGTAGACGGACTTGATCCGGGCAATCGTCTCGGGCGTCTGCCCGGTCACCACCAGGCCGATGTTGGCCACCCCGCCGGCCGGCCCGGACCACCAGGCCTCCGGGTCCGCCCGGTGCGTCCAGGCCAGCTCGCCGCCGACCACCCCGGCCCAGCCCGCCTCCTCCAGCAGCCCGCGCAGGCCGTCGACGGTCCGGGGGAAGTTCATCGGCCGGGCCGCGAACACCGGGCGCACCACACCGGCCTCGTCCAGCGCGTCGCCGAACAGGGACATCGCCTCGTTGCCGGTCTCGGCCCAGATCGTCACCGCGGCCCGGCCGCCCGGTCGCACGACCCGGCGCAGCTCGGCCAGCGCCGCCCACGGGTCCTCCACGTGGTTGACCACGAAGTTGGCCACCACGGCGTCGAACGAGTCGTCCGGGAAGGGGAGTTCGGGAAGCACCGCGTGCGAGACCGCCGCCCCCGGGGCGTTCGCGGTGGCCAGCGCCACCATGCTCGGTTCGGCGTCCACCGCCACGACCCGGGCGCCCCGGGCCAGCGCCGCCGCCGCGACCGTGCCGGGCCCGGTGCCGACGTCCAGCACCCGCGTCCCCTCACCGACCTCGGCCGCGTCCAGCAACGCCCCGGTCGTCCCTCCGCACAGCCCCGCGAAGCTCCCCGCGTACGCCCGGGCCGCGCCCGCCCACATCCGCCGCTCGTGCGCGTCGAACTCACCCGCCACGGTCCGCCCTCCCCTGTTCCGGATCCTGCCGACACCCTAGGCCCTCCCTCTCAGCCACGGCCCGGCGCCCGGAGCATGGTCGTGGACTCGCGTGTCCCGCCCGGCGGCGTCAGGCCCGGAAGGCGGCGAGCAGCTTGTCCGTGAGGCGGTCCAGGTAGTCCGGTGCGGTCGGGGTGTGGACGACCGCGAGGCGCCAGTAGAGCGGGCCGGCGAGGAGGTCGAGCGCGATCTCGCGGTCGACGTCGGCGGGGAGTTCTCCGCGCTCGACCGCCCGCTCCAGGAGCCCGGTGGCCCGGCTGCGGCGGGTGTCGCGGACGGCGGCGAACAGCGCTTCGGCCAGTTCGGGGGTGCGGCCGCCCTCGGCGATCAGGTCGGGGATGATCCGCGCGGGCAGCGGCCGGCCGAGCGCGTCTGCGGCCTCGGTGAGGAAGGCCAGGACGTCGCCGCGCAGGCTGCCGGTGTCGGCGGCCCCGGAGGCGTCGACAGCGACGGCGGAGACCAGGTCGACGGTCATCTCCAGCTTGGACGCCCAGCGGCGGTAGATCGCGGCCTTGCCCACGCCGGCCCGCTTGGCGACCGCCTCCAGGGACAGCCGCGCGTAGCCGGCCGCCGCCAGTTCCTCGAAGAAGGCGGCGGCGATCGCCTCGGTCACCGAGTCCTGGAGGACGGGGCCGCCGGGGAGCCGGCGGCCGGGGGTGCGGCCGGGAGCCGCCGCGGGGGCGGCCTCGGGCAGCGGCGGCGAGGGTGATCACGCTGACCGAGCCCGAGGGCGCGGGCGAGCACTGCCACATGGGGGCCATGTCGCGGTTCCAGCAGGTCACCTTCGACTGGCTCGACACCGTCCTCGCCCCGGCGCGGCGGGCGGGCTCCACGGCCACCGCTTGACCGCCGATCTGATTAGGCGCCATAGTACTTCCATGACGCAGCACCCCGGGGCCGATCCGGCCTCCCCCAGCCTCGATCAGGCCCGCCGCCAGATCGCCCGCTACGGCCTGACGGCCGATCCGCAGGCAGTGCTGGTCGCGGCCCGGCTGATGGCGGCGGGAGCCCGGATCGGGCAGGCCGGGGAGGTGCACTTCGGCCGGTTCGGACTGTCCACCGGCCGCTACCGACTACTGGCCGACCTGGAGGACCACGGCGGCGAGAAGTCGCCCTCCCAGCTCGCGGCGAGCCTGGGCGTCTCCCGCGCGACCGTGACCGGCCTGGTCGACGGCCTGGAGCGGGAGGGCCTGGTGGCCCGCCGGCCGTCCACCGAGGACGGCCGGGGCAACGTGGTGATCCTCACCGCGCGCGGCGCCGACCGGCTGCGCGAGCTCGCGCCCGAGCACTTCGCCCGGATGCAGGCCCTGGTCGGCGGCCTCTCCGTCGAGGAGCGCGCCACCTTCCTGGACCTGCTGGCCCGGGTGGTGGCGGGCGTGGACGCACTGACCGCCGACTGATCCGACCAGCCCGAGGCGGGCCGCCCACCGGCGGCCCGCCTTCCCTTCGCCTCAATAGTTAGGCACCTAAGCACAAATACTTAGGTGCCTAAGCACCAGAGCTCACCAGAAGGAGAGCCATGAGCAGGAAAGCCCCCGGCGCTCCCCCGCGCTTCGTCCTGTGGCAGGAGGTGCTGACCTCCTACGCCATGCCCGCCCTGACAGCCGGCCTCGGCGGGGCCGTCAGCCGCCAGCCCCAGCTGGTCGTGGCCGCGCTGACCACCATCGGCGGGACCTCCGCCGTCGTGGCCGCCACCCTCGGCGCCGTCCTGCGCCGCCGACCGCTGCACGCCCGGCCGCCCCGGACGCCGCGCGCACTCGCGGCCGCCGCACTCGGCCTCGCCGCCGCCGCGCTCGGCCTCGCCACCGGGCTGGCCGCCGCGCACTGGCTCCCGCACCTCCCGGCCCTCGCCGACAGCCCCTGGCCCCGCCGGCTGCCGGTCGACCTGCCGGTCTCCTCGGCGATCGCCGCCACGATCGTCACCTGGCGCTGGCGCGGCACCCGGCCGTCCCGCCGGGCCCCACATCCGACCCCGCCCACCACCCCGGCCCCGGCCCCGACCCCGCCCACCGACACCACCCGACCCGAAAGGCAGTCCGCATGATCGTCATCATGGGCGCCACCGGCGCCACCGGCGGCGCCACCCTGCGCAGCCTCGCCGCCCTCGGCGCGCCGAGCCGCGCCCTCAGCCGCGACCCCGCCCGGCTGGCCGCCGCGCTCGACGACGGCACCCTCGCCCGGACCGAGACCGTCCCGGCCGACGCCGCCGACCCGGCCTCCCTGCGGGCGGCCTTCCGCGGCGCGCACCAGCTCCTGCTCACCATGGCCAACGGCCCGCAGCAGGTGCGGCACGAGCTGAACGCGATCGACGCGGCCGTCGCCTGCGGCGTGGAGCACATCGTCAAGGTCTCCGCGCCGGCCGCCGAACCGGACTCCCCGGTCGCCGTCTCCCGCGGTCACCACCTGATCGAGGAGCGGCTGCGCGGCTGCGGCATTCCCACCACCGTCCTGCGGCCGTACGCCTTCATGCAGAAGCTGCTGCTCCAGGCGCCCGGCATCGCCGCCTCCGGGCTGATCCACAGCGCGATGGGCGGGGCCCGGTGCAACTACGTGGACGTCCGGGACGTCGGCGACGCCGCGGCCGAGGTGCTCACCCGTCCGGAGCTGGCCGGCGGCGAGTACCCGCTCACCGGCGGGCAGGCGTACAGCTACGCGGAGCTGGCCGCGCTGCTCGGCGAACTGCTCGGCCGACCGGTCCACCACCTCGCGCTGAGCCCGTCCGGGCTGCACGCCCACCTGGTCGCCCGGGCCGGGATGCCGGACTGGCTGGCCTCCCACGTGGTCGAGATCCAGCAGCTCGCGGTCGCCCGCCGGGAGGCCCCGGACGGCGTCTTCACCCGCCTGACCGGCCGCTCCCCGCGCACCCTGGAAGCCTTCCTCGGCGAGCACCTGCACCACTTCCGCTGAGCCCCGCCGCGGCGTGGCGGGCCGGGCGGATGGCCGAAACGCCGGGCCCGCCACCCGAAAGGAGCAGGATCCGCTGTGGGATGGATCACGATCCGGAAATCGACCTGACGGACCGTCAATTCGACTGACGCGTCGTCACATCGGAGCTACACCGCATCACTTGTTCACTGACGTTCCATCAGATTCGGCCGTTCCCGGCCGAGTTGGGCCGAGTGTCCGCTCCTGCCGGGCCGGGAGGGCGGGTCTACCATCGGTCGGGTTGTCCGCTCCGGCCCCGGAGTGGGGTCACCCGGTCCGGGAGTGCTCCCACCGCCCCCAAGGGCCGGGCATCGATCGCACGGGGCGAGGACGAGGAGCGCAGGGTCCGCCATGACCGCTGAACCGCACCACGAACAGCAGCACACCACCGGGCCACGCGCCCTGTTCCCGGGCCGCCCGGCCGCCGCGCCGCGCACCCTGGTGGACGTCCTGGACGCCACCGTGCGCGCCCACCCCGACGAGCCGGCCCTGGACGACGGGCGCACCGTGCTCAGCTACCGCGCGCTGGCCGCCGAGGTCGAGCGGCTGCGCCGCCGGCTGGCCGCCGCCGGGATCGGGCCGGGCGACCGGGTGGGCGTGCGGGTGCCCTCGGGCACCAACGACCTGTACGTGTCGATCCTCGCCGTGCTCGCCGCCGGCGCCGCCTACGTGCCGGTGGACGCGGAGGACCCGGACGAGCGGGCCCAGCTGGTCTTCGGCGAGGCCGAGGTCGCCGCCGTCCTCGGCGCCGAGCGCGCCCTGACCACGACCGGCACCCGCGGGCCCGCCGGGGAGCACCGCCCCGCCCCGGCGGACGACGCGTGGATCATCTTCACCTCCGGCTCGACCGGAAAGCCCAAGGGCGTCGCCGTCACCCACCGCAACGCCGCCGCGTTCGTGGACGCCGAGGCCGCGCTGTTCCTCCAGGACGAGCCGATCGGCCCCGGTGACCGGGTGATGGCCGGCCTGTCCGTCGCGTTCGACGCGTCCTGCGAGGAGATGTGGCTGGCCTGGCGGCACGGCGCCTGCCTGGTGCCCGTCCCCCGCTCCCAGGTGCGCAGCGGCGCCGACCTCGGCCCGTGGCTGGCCGAGCAGGAGATCACCGTGGTCTCCACCGTGCCGACGCTGGCCGCGCTGTGGCCGGCCGAGGCGCTGAACGAGGTCCGGCTGCTGATCTTCGGCGGCGAGGCCTGCCCGCCCGAGCTGGTGCAGCGACTGGTCACCGAGGGCCGCGAGCTGTGGAACACCTACGGCCCGACCGAGGCCACCGTGGTCGCCTGCGCGGCGCTGCTGACCGGCGAGGGCCCGGTCCGGATCGGCCTGCCGCTGGACGGCTGGGACCTCGCCGTCGTCGACGAGGCCGGCGAGCCGGTCGCCCCCGGCGCCGCCGGGCAGCTGGTGATCGGCGGCGTCGGCCTGGCCCGCTACCTGGACCCGGAGAAGGACGCCGAGAAGTACGCGCCGCTGTCCTCACTCGGCTGGGAGCGCGCCTACCGCAGCGGCGACCTGGTCCAGGCCGACCCGGCCGGCCTGCTGTTCCTCGGCCGCACCGACGAGCAGATCAAGCTCGGCGGCCGCCGGATCGAGCTCGGCGAGGTGGACGCCGCGCTGCAGGCGCTGCCCGGGGTGGCCGGCGCGGCCGCCGCCGTGCGGACGGCGCGCGGCGGCAACCAGCTGCTGGTCGGCTACCTGGTCGTGCAGGACGGCTTCGACCGCGAGCAGGCCGTCGAGCGGCTGCGGGCCGAGCTGCCCGCCGCCCTGGTGCCGCTGCTCGCGCCCGTCGACACGCTGCCCACCCGCACCTCCGGCAAGGTCGACCGGGCCGCCCTGCCCTGGCCGCTGCCCGAACTGGAGGCCGCCGGGCCGAGCGAGCAGCTGTACGGCACCGAGGCCTGGCTGGCCGAGCAGTGGGCCGAGATCCTCGGCGTCCAGGTGGGCGGCGCGCGCGACGACTTCTTCGCGATCGGCGGCAGCAGCCTGGCCGCCGCCCGGCTGACCACCCTGCTGCGCACCCGCTACCCGAGCGCCGCCGTGCTGGACATCTACCAGCACCCGACGCTGCGCAAGCTCGCCCGCCACCTGGAGCGCACCGCCGCGGACGGCGGCGAGGCCCGCACCGTCGCCCTGGTGCCGACCAGGGCCAAGCTGCTGCAGCTGCTCCTGCTGGTCCCGCTGTTCACGGTGGTCGGCCTGCGCTGGACGGTCGCCCTGCTGGCCGCCGGGAACCTGCTCTCCCACCTCGGCGACTTCCCGTGGGCGCCCACCGCCTCGTGGTGGGCGGTCGGCGCGGGCGCGCTCGCGCTGTACAGCGCGCCGGGCCGGCTCGCGATCGGGGCCGGCGGCGCCCGGCTGCTGCTGCGCGGCCTGCGGCCCGGCAGCTACCCGCGCGGCGGCGCCGTGCACCTGCGGCTGTGGGCGGCCGAGCGGCTCGCCGAACTGAGCGGCGCCACCGAACTGTCCGGCGCCTGGCTGGTCCCCTACGCCCGCGTGCTGGGCGCCAAGGTCGCGAAGGAGGTGGACCTGCACTCGCTGCCGCCCGTCACCGGGATGCTCAAGCTGGGCCGGGGCTGCGCCGTCGAGGCCGAGGTCGACCTGTGCGGCTACTGGCTGGACGGCGACCGGCTGGAGGTCGGCCAGGTCAAGGTCGGCGCCGACGCGGTGGTCGGCACCCGTTCGACGCTGCTGCCCGGTGCCCGGGTCGGCAAGCGCGCCCAGGTGCTGCCCGGCTCCAGCGTCACCGGCCAGGTGCCGACCGGCCAGCGCTGGGGCGGCGCGCCCGCCGTCAAGCTGGGCCGGGCCACCTGGTCCTGGCCCGCGGAGCCCCCGGTCCGCCGGCCGGCCTGGGCCGCGGTCTACGGCGCCGGCGACGCCGTGCTCGGCCTGCTCCCGGTGCTGCCCGCCGTGGCCGGGCTGGCCGTGCTCTCCCGCTTCGTCGACCAGGGCGCGAGCCTCGGCCCGGCGCTCGGCGGCGCACTGCTCGGCCTGCTGCCCGCCACCCTGGCGTACGGCACTGTGTACGCGGCGCAGCTGGTGGCGCTGGTCCGGCTGCTGAGCATCGGCCTGGCGCCCGGGGTGCACCCGCTGCAGGGCCGGGTCAGCTGGCAGGCGTGGACCGTCACCCAGCTGATGGACCGGGCCCGCGAGGTGCTGTTCCCGCTGTACGCCGGGCTGGTGACACCGCTGTGGCTGCGGGCGCTCGGGATGCGGGTCGGCCGGGGCGCCGAGGTGTCCACGGTGCTGGCGCTGCCCAGCCTGACCACGGTCGGCGACGGCGCGTTCCTCGCCGACGACACCCTGATCGCGCCCTACGAGCTGGGCGGCGGCTGGATGCGCCTGGGCGAGGCCAAGGTCGGCGAACGGGCCTTCCTCGGCAACTCGGGGATGACCGCGCCGGGCCGCTCGGTGCCCAAGCGGGGCCTGGTGGGCGTGCTGTCGGCGACGCCGGAGAAGGCGAAGAAGGGCAGCTCCTACCTGGGCATGCCGCCGATGCGGCTGCCGCGCGCCGCGGACGAGGCCGACCAGAGCCTGACGTACGAGCCGCCGACCCGGCTGCTGTGGGCGCGCGGGCTGGTCGAGCTGGCCCGGCTGCTGCCGGTGCTCGCCTCGGGGGCGCTGGGGCTGCTGACCGTGGCGGCGCTGTCCTGGCTGGCGGACGGCTCCGTCCTGCTCGCCGCGCTGCTCTCCGGCCTGGTGTTGCTGGCGGCGGGCGGCCTGGCCTGCCTGGTCGCGGTGGCCGCGAAGTGGCTGCTGGTCGGGCGATTCCGGGCGGTGGAGCATCCGCTGTGGAGCGGCTTCGTGTGGCGCAACGAGCTGGCGGACACCTTCGTCGAGGTGCTGGCGGTGCCGTGGCTGGTCGGCGCGGTGCCGGGCACCCCGGTGCTGAACCTGTGGCTGCGGGCGCTGGGCGCGCGCGTCGGGCAGGGCGTCTGGTGCGAGAGCTACTGGCTGCCGGAGGCGGACCTGGTCACCCTCGGCGACGGCGTCAGCATCAACCGGGGCTGCGTGGTGCAGACCCACCTCTTCCACGACCGGATCATGCGGATGGATACTGTGGTCCTCCGCGAGGGCGCCACCCTGGGCCCGGGCGGGATCGTGCTGCCCGGCAGCACGGTGGGCGCGCGCAGCACGCTGGGCCCGGCCTCGCTGGTGATGCGTGCCGAGTCCGTCCCCGCCGACACGCGGTGGCTGGGCAACCCCATCGAGGCATGGCAGACCACGTCGTGACCACCCCCGAGACCGCCCGTCCCGGCCCGCAGGAAGCGCCCGTCCCCGTGAAGCCCAAGCACGCCCCGGCCGCCGCCGGCGCCCCGGACCCGTACTTCCCGACCAGCGGCGACCACCGCTACCGGGTGCACCGCTACGAACTCGCCGTCGACTACCGGCCCGGGCCCAACCGGCTGGCCGGCTCGGCCCGGCTGACCGCGGTGGCCGACGCCGCGCTGGCCGAGTTCGCGCTCGACCTGGCCGAGTTCCGGATCGGCCGGGTGCTGGTCGACGGCAAGGCCGCCCGCTACACCCACCGCGGCGGCAAGCTGCGGGTGCGCCCGGCCAAGGCCCTGGCGGCGGGCGCCGCCTTCACCGTCGAGGTGCACTACACCGGCAACCCGCGCCCGGTGCGCAGCCCGTGGGGCGGCCTGGGCTGGGAGGAGCTGTCGGAGGGCGCGCTGGTGGCCAGTCAGCCGATCGGCGCGCCGTCCTGGTTCCCGTGCAACGACCGGCCCGCCGACAAGGCCTCCTACCAGCTGTCGGTCACCACGCCGTCCCCGTTCACCGTGGTGGCGAGCGGCCGGCTGCTGACCCGCACCACCCGGGCGTCCAGCACCACCTGGGTGTACGAGCAGAGCGCGCCGACCTCGCCGTACCTGGTGACGGTGTCGATCGGACCGTACCGGCCGGTGCCGCTGACCGAGCGCTCCGGCCCGATGGCCGGGCCGGGCCACGTGCCGCAGACCGGGTACGTGCCGGAGCGGCTGGCCGCCGACTTCGCCCGGGACTTCGCCCGGCAGCCCGCGATGATGGCCTTCTTCGACGAGGCGTTCGGGCCGTACCCCTTCGGCGAGTACGCGGTGGTGGTGGCGGACGAGGAACTGGACGTTCCCGTCGAGGCGCAGGGCGTCGCCACCTTCGGCACCAACCACCTCGGCGGCGGCTGGGAGCGCGAGCGGCTGATCGCGCACGAGCTGGCCCACCAGTGGTTCGGCAACAGCGTCTCGATCGCCGACTGGCGGCACATCTGGCTCAACGAGGGCTTCGCCAAGTACGCGGAGTGGCTGTGGTCCGAGCACGCCGGCGGCCCGGCGGCGGCCACCCACGCGGCCGCCGCGCACCACCTGCTGGCCGGTCTGCCGCAGGACCTCCGGCTGGCCGACCCGGGCCGCAAGCTGATGTTCGACGACCGGCTGTACCAGCGCGGCGGCCTCGCCGTGCACGCATTGCGCCGCGCGCTCGGCGACGACGCGTTCTTCGCCATGCTGCGGGACTGGACGGCCGTGCACCGGGGCGGCGCCGTGGGCACCGAGGACCTGCTGCTGCACGCCGCCCGGTACACCGACGGGCCGCTCGGCCCGCTGTTCGAGGCCTGGCTGCACCGGCCGGAGCTTCCGCCGCTGCCGCTCTGACGGCTGACCGTTGCCGCTCCGACGATTAATCGGCCGACTCCGGGGGCGGGCTGGGCTACTGTCCGTCCCCATGCCGACGAGTTTCCCAGAACACCTGACCGAGCTGCCCGGCGAGTTGCTGCCGGACACCCGCCGCGCGCTGTTCCACCAGGTCGCCCTGGCCCAGTCCGAGGGGCGCGCGCCCGCCGTGGTGGCCGGCGTGGTCCGGGACGGGCAGCCGGTCTGGACCGGCGCGCGCAGCATGATCGACGGGCACGCACCCACCCCGGACGTGCAGTTCCGGATCGGCTCGCTCACCAAGACCTTCGTAGCCGTCCTGGTGGTGCGGCTGCGCGACGAGGGCCTGCTCGACCTCGGCGACCCGCTCGGCCGCCACCTGCCCGGCACCCCCGCCGACGCGGCCACCGTCGCCCAGCTGCTCGCGCACTCCGCCGGGCTCGCGGCCGAGACGCCCCCGCCGTGGTGGGAGCGGACCGATGGCGCGCTGCGGCCCGGACTCGCCGACCTGCTGGAGGCCGAACACCCGGTCAAGCACCCGGCCGGGCGCCGGCACCACTACTCCAACCCCGGCTACGCGCTGCTCGGCGCCCTGGTCGAGCGGCTGCGCGGCGAGCCGTGGGGCGAGGTGCTGCGGCGCGAGGTGCTGGCGCCGCTCGGCATGGACCGCACCACGCTGCTGCCCGAGCACCCGCACGCCGGCGGCTTCGCCGTCCACCCGTGGGCCGACGTCATGATGCCCGAACCGCTCACCGACACCGGCCTGATGGGCCCGGCCGGCCAACTCTGGTCCACCGGCGCCGACCTGGCCCGCTGGGCGGCCTTCCTCGCGGCCGGCGACGACAAGGTGTTGGGCGCCGACTCGCTCGCCGAGATGCGCCGCCCGGCGATCGGCCCGGAGGACGAGGACTGGACCTCCGCCTACGGACTCGGCCTGCAACTGCGCCGCCACGAGGGCCGGGTGCTGTACGGGCACTCCGGCTCGATGCCCGGCTTCACCGCCGGTCTGTGGGTCAGCGAGGCGGACGGCCTGGCCGCCTTCGCCCTGGCCAACGCCACCAGCGGCGCCAACACCCAGCTGCTGGCCGCCGAGTTGATCGCGCTCACCGCCGAACGCGAGCCCCGGCTGCCCGAGCCCTGGCGCCCGCTGCCCGAGGTGGACGAGGAGCTGCTGGCACTCACCGGCCCGTGGTACTGGGGCGCCACACCCAACATCCTGCGGCTGCGGCCGGGCCGCGTCCTGGAGTTGACGTCGCTGGCCGGCCACGGCCGGAGCGCCCGGTTCCGGCCGCAGCCGGACGGCACCTGGCTCGGCCTCGACCGCTACTACGCGGGCGAGACCCTGCGGGTGGTCCGGAACTCCGATGGCACGATCGGGCACTTGGACGTCGGCTCCTTCGTTTACACCCGCGAGCCGTACGGTCCGGGCGGGGCGGTGCCGGGCGGCGTCGACCCGCAGGGCTGGCGCGCGTACTGAGCCCTCCGGCGGGGGCGCGCGTCGACGGCGCACGCCCCCGCCGTGCACCACGCCCCCGGGGGCTGTCCACCCCCGGCGAACGAGCGTCCGGTGCCCGGCAGATGGCCACCAGGCCACGGGTGGTCCCATTCAGCAGCTGCACATCTGCGCTCCGCCGCGCGGCAACGTGAATGCCAACCGGCTCGGACAGACATACGGTGACCGGTTCGCGTCCCCGCTCCACCGCCTGCGAACCGGGACGGTGCCCTGGCGATGCCAGGCACCGCCGATCGTGCTGCCCTGGAGGGTCCGCCATGACCACCGTCCCCACGTACGCTCCGACCGCAGTCGCCCCCGCCCAGCAGGCCCCGGCGGTGCCCGCGCCCCGCCGACAGCCGGCCCAGGCCCCGGCCCAGACCCAGGCCCCGAAGGCCGACCCGGCCGCCTACACCGTCTCCCTCGCCCGCGACGAGGACGACGTGCGCGCCGCCCAGCGGCTGCGCCACCAGGTGTTCGCCGCCGAGCTCGGCGCCGTCCTGCACAGCCCGCTCGCCGGCCTCGACGTCGACCCCTTCGACGAGTTCTGCGACCACCTCCTCGTCCGCGAGAGCGAGCACGGCACGGTCGTCGGCACCTACCGGCTGCTGCGCCCCGAGGCCGCCCGCCGGGCCGGCCGGCTCTACTCGGACGGCGAGTTCGACCTCTCCGCGCTCGCGCCCGTCCGCCCCGGCCTGGTCGAACTCGGCCGCTCCTGCATCCACCCCGACCACCGGGGCAACGGCGCCGTCATCAACCTGATGTGGGGCGGCATCGCCCGCTACCTCGCCGACACCGGCAACACCTGGGTCGGCGGCTGCTGCTCCATCGACCTGGCGGACGGCGGCGCCACCGCGGCCCGGGTCTGGGACACCGTCAGCGCCAAGTACCTGGCGCCCGCCGAGTACCGCGTCACCCCGCGCCGCCGCTGGGACGCCACCGGCGTGCCGCGCGCCGCGCAGGGCGCCCTGCCGGCCCTGCTCCGCGGCTACCTGCGGCTCGGCGCCTGGGTCTGCGGCGAGGCCGCCCACGACCCCGACTTCGGCTGCGCCGACCTGTACGTGCTGCTCTCGCTGGAGCGCACCGACCCGCGCTACCTGCGGCACTTCCTCTCCGGGGCGGCCGCCCTGGGCACCTCCTCATGAGCGTCTGGCTGCCGACCGCGCCCTGCCGGCCGGAGACCTGCCTGGCCGGGCACGCGCCGGAGGTCTCCCGCCCCCGGCGGGCGCTGCGGCTGACCGCCTGCCTCGCGGTCGTGCTGGCCGGGGTGGCGCTGATCCTGCCGGTGCGGCTGCTGCCCTACGGCACCCAGGACCGCCTGGTCCGGTTCTGGGCCCGGCTGGTGCTGCGCAGCCTCGGGGTGACGGTCTACCTGACCGGGGCCGGGACCGGTACCAGGGCCGGGACCGGGGCCGGCCTCGGTGCCGCCGGCGGGGCGGGGGCCGGCGGCGGGGTACTGGTGGTCGCCAACCACGTGTCCTGGCTGGACATCCCGCTGCTCGCGGCCGGCCGGCCGGGGCGGTCGCTGGCCAAGACCGAGGTCCGGCAGTGGCCGGTGCTCGGGCCGCTGGTCGCCTGGGGCGGCACCGTCTTCCTGGACCGGGACCGGCTGCGGACCCTGCCGGACACCGTGGCGGCGGTCGCCGAGGTGCTCCGCGACGGGCGGCCGGTGATCGTCTTCCCGGAGGGATCGACGTGGTGCGGGCTGGAGAGCGGACGCTTCCGGCCCGCGCTGTTCCAGGCCGCGGTGGACGCCGGCGCCCTCGTCCAACCGGTGACGATCCGCTACCGGCTGGCGGACGGTCGCCCCACCAGCGTGCCGGCCTTCGTCGGCGACGACGGACTGCTCACCTCGCTGGCCCGGGTCGTCGCGGTGCGCGGCCTGGTCGCGGAGGTGACGTTCCGGCCGCCGATCCCCCCGCCCCCGCCGCACCCCACCCGCGCGGGTGCCCGCCGGGAGCTGGCCCGCGCGGCGCAGGCGGCGGTCGAAGGCATCCGCTGACCCCCTGCCACACCGTCCTGTCATTGTGAGAACTCGACAATTCCACGCGCGCGGCTCCGTTGATCACGGCACCTGATGGTGTGTAACTCCGCTGGAAGAGTGGCAGATGCCGTGATCACCTCGCGTTCCGGCTTCGGACGTGAGGTGTGTCTCATCCACAAAGGGGGCTGTTCGATGACAACGGGTATTTCGGGTACGACGGGCATGGGTGGCGCGCGTGGCACGAGTGACACGGCCGGTACGGCCGGTGCGACGAAGGTCGTGGTGACCGGCCTGGGAGCCACCACGCCGCTCGGCGGCGACATCCCGTCGACCTGGGCCGGGCTGCTGGCCGGGGACTCCGGGATCAGCGCGATCGAGGAGGACTGCGCGGCCCAGCTGCCGGTGCGGATCGCGGGCCGACTGCGCGTCGAGCCCGGCGAGGTGATCGACCGGGTGCAGGCCCGGCGGCTGGACCGGTGCGAGCAGATCGCGCTGATCGCCGCCCGCGAGGCGTGGGCCGACGCCGGGCGGCCCGCCGTCGAACCGGAACGCCTCGCCGTGGTGATCGGCACCGGCACCGGCGGCGCACTGAGCATGCTGGCCCAGGACGACGTCCTGGAGGCCTCCGGCGTGCGCAAGGTCTCGCCCCACACCGTGCCGATGCTGATGGCCAACGGGCCCGCGGCCTGGGTCAGCATCGAGCTCGGCGCCCGGGGCGGTGCCCACACTCCCGTCAGCGCCTGCGCCTCGGGGGCCGAGGCGATCGCGATGGGCCTCGACCTGATCCGCCTGGGGCGCGCGGACGTCGTCGTCGCGGGCGGGGCCGAGGCCTGCATCCACCCCCTCCCGCTGGCCGGGTTCGCGCAGGCCAAGGCCCACTCCACCCGCAACGACGCGCCCCAGGAGGCGTCCAGGCCGTTCGACGCCCACCGGGACGGCTTCGTCATCGGTGAAGGGGCGGCCCTGGTCGTCCTGGAACGGGCCGACTTCGCGGCCGCCCGCGCCGCCCGTGTGCACGCCGTCCTGGCCGGCGCAGGGGTCACCTCCGACGCGCACCACATCACCTCCGCCCACCCGGAGGGGCAGGTCCGCGCGATGCGCCTCGCCCTCGCGTCGGCCGGGCTCGACCCGCTCGACATCCAGCACGTGCACGCCCACGCGACCTCCACCCCGAAGGGCGACCTCACCGAGGCCGAGTCCATCGCCGAGGCCATCGGCCTGCACCCGGCCGTCACCGCCACCAAGTCGATGACCGGGCACCTCTTCGGCGCCGCCGGCGCCCTCGGAGCCGTCTCCGTGATCCTCTCCCTCCGCGACCGGGTCATCCCCGCCACTCGCAACCTCGACGACCTCGACCCGCAGGTGAAGCTCGACGTCGTCGCCGGCCGGCCGCGACGCGGCACGCTCGGCGCGGCGCTCACCAACTCCTTCGGATTCGGCGGGCACAACGCCTCGCTCGTCTTCACCGCCGAGCGGGCCTGACCGCCCGGATCCTCACCGCCCGGGTGCCGCCCGGCGCACGCCCGACGGCACCCGGCCGGCCCCGCCCGTACCCGGAGAGGGCCTCCGCCGCCCCTTCGGCACCACCGAACCCGCCCGTCCCCGACCACCGCTACGATGCCCCGAACGCAAAGAACAGGTAAAGTGACGGTGGGGCGGGCATGACCGGGGACCAGGCAAACGCGCACACGGGCGCATCCGAGGCCGTCGAGGCGGACGGCGGACCGTCGACCACCCATCAGCCCGGCGACCCGACACCCGTCCCCGGCGGCCAGGTCGGCCCGGTGACCTTCGTCCTCCAGAAGGCCGGAGGCTGCCTCGGCGAGCTGGTCGGCGAAGTGGTCGGCGGCCTCCTCCTCATGGCCCTCACCACCGCCTCGCTCGCCGGGACGTTCCACGTCGCCCAGCACCTCCACCGGGCCAGCGCCGCCGGCGCCTACGCGCTGGCCGCACTCGGCCTGCTGGCCGTGGTCCACGGCATCCGACACCTTCGCCGGCCCAAGGAACGGCGCAGCCGGATCGGGCGGATCACCGCCGCCGTCACCGCCGTCCTCGGCGGCTGGCTGGCCGCGTGCGTCGGGTACGCCTCCTTCGACGCGGCCTTCGACCTGAACCTCGGACTCTGATCGGAGGCATACCGGCGCACGGGCTCGCCGATCGCCGCGCACGACCGGCCGGGCGCGACCATCCACGAGTTCGCGGCACTGTTCCTTCCCCACAGTCGCTCAGGTCCTCAATTCGCCACCTCCCCTCCCTTCCCTTCTCCGGGCTGCCTGAGGTTCTTGCGTCACCCTTCGCCCATTACCGCTCTACACCCGCATCATTCACACTCCTCTCCAGGGCGCAGCCCGGCGAACAGGTCGGTCTCGATCCGGCCGCCTCCCCTCGGTGTCGGCACCAGGCACTGGGCCAGGTGGTAGTCCTCGGTCGGCCAGACCTCGCGCTCGATGCCCCTGGGGTGGGCCATGAACGCCACGCCCGGCTGCACCTGGGTGGCGTGCGCCAGCAACGCCGCGTCCCGTACCGCGAACTGCTCGGCGCAGGCGATCCGGGTGGTGGTGGCCAGGGCGGGAGGGGTGTCGGGCCAGCCGGCCAGCAGCTCCCCCATGGCCGAGGGCACGCCCCGCTCCGTCATGGCGTCATGCAGGGTCTGGAACCAGGCCCGGGAGAGGGCGAGGTGGTAGTAGAGCTTCGCCACCTGCCAGGGCTCGCCCGCCTCCGGGTAGCGGGCCGGATCGGCCGCGGCCTCGAACGCCGCGACCGCGACCCGATGGGTCATCACGTGGTCGGGATGGGGGTACCCGCCGGTCTCGTCGTAGGTGATCACGACGTGCGGACGGAACTCCCGGATCAGCGCGACCAGCGGCGCCGCCGCGACCTCCACCGGCTGGGCGGCGAAGCAGCCCTCGGGCAGCGGTTCGTCCGGGCCGGGCATCCCGGAGTCGACGAAGCCCAGGAACTGCTGGCGCACGCCGAGGATCTCCCGGGCGGCGGCCATCTCCGCCCGGCGGATCCGGGCCAGATCGGCCCGGACCTCGGGCCGGTCCAGCGCCGGATTGAGCACCGATCCGCGCTCGCCGCCGGTGCAGGTCGCGACCAGGACGTCCACGCCCTCGGCGGCGTAGCGGGCAAGGGTCGCCGCACCCTTGCTGGACTCGTCGTCCGGGTGGGCGTGCACGGTGAGCAGGCGCAGGCCGCCGGAGTGCTGGGTCAACATGCTTGCCTCCACGGTCGATCGGTCGGTGACCGGCGATCGGCGACCGCCCGTCCGGCGGCCTCCCCGACCGCCCGGAGCGAACTTAGGGCGAACACACTCATTAGGTCAAGCCTATTTTCTGTGCCCGACCCACCGACCCGCGCTAGACTCCCCCCATGACGAAGCCCAGGCCCGACAGCGACACCCACCCCGCCACCACCCCCGCCACCACCCCCGCCACCGACGCGGCCACCCCCGCCACGCCCGCCACCCCCACCCCCAAGCTCCGCGAGCTGAACAAGCGCCGCACCCGCGAGGCCATCTCGCACGCCGCGACCAGGCTCTTCATCGACCGGGGCTTCGACCGCACCACCATCGCCGAGGTCGCGGCCGCCGCCGGCGTCGCCAAGATGACCGTCACCAACCACTTCCCGCGCAAGGAGGACCTCCTGTTCGACCTGCACGAGGAGCTCGCCGGCCGGCTCGCCCGCACGGTCGCCGACCGCGCCCCCGGCGAGTCCGCCCTCGCCGCGCTGCGCCGCGACTGCCTGGCCGCGCTCGACCGGCACGACGCCCGACTCGGCTTCGCCGAGCAAGCCTTCGCCCGCACCGTCGCGGACAGCCCCGCCCTGCTCGCCCGGCTGCGCGAGCTGCACGAGCAGGGCGAGACCGCCCTGGCCGAGGCACTGGCCGGGGCGCTGGCCGAACCCGCCCACTCCGCCCCCGCCGACGACGCGGCCACCACCGTCGACTTCGAGAGCCGGGTCGCCGCCGCCCTGCTCGCCGCCGTCGACCGGGCGGTGTTCGCCGAGGTGTTCCACCGTGTCCTGGCCGGCGAGGAGCACGCCGCCGTGACGGCCGCCGTCCGCCCCTCGGTGATCCAGGCCTTCGACCGCCTGGAGGGCCCCCTCGGCAACTTCGCCGTCCGCTCCGACCCGAGCCGGTGATCAGAACCGGCCACCCGCCCCGAGCTCGCACTTGACGAAAAGTTGACCTGTTCACGGCAGAAGGTTGAAGCATCCCGCCCCTATCGTCGGCGCATGCCCTCACAGCCCATCAGGCCCACCGCCCTGCCGGTCCTGCCGTACCGCAAGCCCACCCGCGGCCGGGACTACTGGGTCCTGGACAACGTCCTGCCCGACCCGGACGCCGTCCGCGAGCGCGTCCTGACCCGCGGCGACTGGACCGAGGGCTACCCCCACCGCCCCGAGACCTGGCCCGGCCTGCGCACCATGCCCGGCCTCGAACCGGACGAGCTGGCCCGCGTCGAGTCCCTGGTCCGCAAGGCCACCGGCGCCTCCCGGCTCTGGGTCCAGAGCACCCCGGGCGGCGGCACGCTCAACCACAACTGCGTCCAGCTCGTCGGCGCCGGCGAGTCGGAGTCCCGCCCGCACACCGACTCCCGCGCGCTCTGCCGCTACGCCGCCGTGCTCTACCTCAGCCCGGGCGCGCCGAAGGACGCCGGCACCAGCTTCTACCGCCAGCAGTTCCCCGGCGGCCGACTCGGCGGCAACCTGGTCAACGCCCCGCACAACAACCTGGTCGAAGCGCTCGGCACCCGGCACGTGCCGGCCGACCACTTCACCGAGGACGTCCGCGTCCCCAACCGCTACAACCAACTGCTGCTCTACCACGCCAACCTCATCCACAGCGCCACGAACTACTACGGCACCGAGCTGCCGGAGCGCCGGATGACGGCGGTCTTCTTCTGGATGGCCTGAGGCCCGTACCGGAGTCCGCCCGGGGCTCGCGAGCACCCCTCAGGTCCCGTGCCCCCGGGCCGACTGCGGATCCTCGACCGGAGCAGCCGAAGCCGGCAACCGGTCCGCAGCCGGCAACCGGTGCCTGCCCCTCCGGTTGTCAGCGCTGTCGCCCATCATGACGTGGTGCCACCGCCACCCGATCTGCACCCGGTCCGCCTTTCCACCCGTGAACCCGGGCCCTACGCCCACCGCCCGCGGCTCCTCACGGAAGAGCTGTTCTGGTGGGGCCATCTGCAGCCCTGCCTGCGGGGCGGCGTGCCCCGGTCCTGGCTCGGGCCGCACGATCCCGACGCCGAGCGGGACTTCAGGCGCCGCCTGTGGCGTGCGGGCGACCGGCCCGCGTTCACGGTGCCGTTGTCCGGCGGCCTGCGCCTGCACGTGGTCTACGAGAACGCGGGCGAAGATCCGAGCGTGGAATACGTGGCCCACCACCCCTCCTGGGAGGAGGCCGAGGTCCTGGCCCGCGACTCCGGACACTGGCGGGGCCCGGGCCTGTCCTGGTCCGAGCTGACCGCGGCCGCCGACAACGCGCTGCCGGGCGGAACCACCATCGACCCCGACACCCGGCTGCTCCTGCTGCTCCCCGCACTGGGCGATGCCGACCTGCCACCGGCGGCGGCAAAGCGGCTTGCCGCGGTCCTGCGCGCCCGCCTCGGCGCCGCGCAGCCCGGCCGGCTCGCCGCCTTCATGCTCCGCCGTCAGGGCATGGCGGGCCCCGCCCGGTGGAGCGCCGGTGCACACGGGGTCCGGGTCGACGACGGCCGGTACTCCTTCCGCAATCCGGAGAACCGTGACGCGATGCCCGACTGCCGGCTGGCCCAGCTGTCGGCCGCCCTGGACCCGGCCCACGCCAGCACCCCCGGCGGGGTGTGCCCCACCGGGGGTCCGTCCGACGGCTGCCGGGTCGAGCCCCGTTCCACCACGGCCTGTCCCCGCCGGGCCGAGTACCGGAGCTGGCTCGCCGCTCTTCTCGCGGAATCCTCGCCCCTGTTCTGATCGCCGACTGTCCGCTGGCCTCACTGCCGAGGGGCGAAGGCGGCCCGGACGATGCGCTCGGCGACCGGGTTCATGGTCGTGGCCTTGGCTTCGGTCGCATTGACCGAGTGGACGAGGGTGCGGGACAAGTCCCTGGTCCCGCGATGAGTGTGAGGGCAAGGGTCGACCCCGACCGACGACATCCAGGATCAGGGCGGGCCGAGCCGCCGCGGTGGCAGTCGCGCGGCCGGTCCCGGAGGTCTGCTGTCAGAGGCGTGTGTCAGAGTTCGCGCATGCTTGAGATCGTGGTGAAGACGGAGAACTGGGAGCGGCACGTCCGTGTGTCCGCCGAGGAGCTGGCCGGGTTGGTCCGGCGGATCGGTGACGAGGGTGACCGGTTCCTGGTGGTCCACCGGATACCCGACCTGCCCGACGTCTTCGCCCAGGTCTACCACCGGGCCGGTGGTGACTACGAGCTGGAGTACCGCGACGGTTCCGCCGACCGGCACTTCCAGGTGATGACCGACCGGCCCGAGGTCGTGATCGCGGCACTGGCCGGCTGGGCCCGCCAGGAGGCCGGATGGGACGGGGGCCTGGCGTGGTCGCTGCTGGACATGGGCCCTGCCCGCGAGGTGCCGCCGCTCGACCTTGCCGAAGGCGAGCGCGCGGAGGTGGAGAAGCGCGTCCGCGAGGTGCTGGTCGGCGGCTACGCCTCCCGCGCCGAACTGGCCGAACTCGCCGAGGAGTACCTGGTCACCAAGGACCGTCGGCCCGTCTCGCGCGACCAGGCGCAGGCGCTGGCCGACCGGCTGTGGCTGGAGCGGGTCGCGGAGCAGGCCGCGTGGCGGGGAGAGACCGACCCCGAACGGCTCACTCGGGCGTTCACCGCCCTGCAGGAGGCCGGTATCACCGCCCGGGAGAACTTCACCTGCTGCCGTGGCTGCGGCCAGTCCGAGATCGGCGCCGAAGGCGGGCCCGACGCCCGTGGCTTCGTCTACTTCCACACCCAGTGCACGGATTCCGCCGCCGCCGGCCGCGGCCTGACGCTCCTCTACGGCGGCTTCGACGGCTCGTCCGAGACCACCGCGGCCATCGGCCACGAGGTCGTGGCCGCCCTCGAAGCGGTCGGTCTCCCCACCGAGTGGGACCGGGACCCGGGCCGGGCCATCACCGTCACTCCCCTGGACTGGCGCCGCCGCCTGGTCGGCTAGGGGCCCAGGGGCTCAGGGGCCGGCGTCAGAGCACCGGTGCCGGTGCATCCGTACGCCCCTTCCAACGGTTCGTCGCCGGCCGGGAGTTCCCGTGCGCGGTGTGACCTTTCGCCGACCGTCCGCGCCTTCTCGCCGGGGCGGCGGCCACCCCATACTCCTGGTTCGAACCCGCCGGCGGCCGCAACGGTCGACCGGTCGGCGAGGACCAGCGCCGGCCGGGAGCCGGGCGGTGCGGCAACACGGGGAGTGGGTCAGGGTGGAATCAGCGACGGTCACCGCAGCGGCGGCGGGCACGTGGAAGCTCGGCGATCTGGAGGTGAACCGGCTCGGGTTCGGCACGATGCGGCTGACCGGCAACGGCATGCGCGGGAACTCGGACGGTGCCCCGATCGACCGCGAGCTCGCCATCGGGATCCTGCGGAGCGCGGTCGAGCACGGGGTGAACCACATCGACACCGCCGCGTTCTACTTCTCGCCGTCGCGATCCGCCAACGAGCTGGTCAACCGGGCCCTGGCGCCCTACCTCGACGATCTGGTCATCGCCACCAAGGTCGGCCCCGGGCGGGACCCGTCCGGCGAGTGGCTGCCCATGGCCACACCTTCGCAACTGCGCGGGCAGGTCGAGGAGAACCTCCGCCAGCTCGGCCGGGACCACCTCGACGTCGTCAACCTGCGGTGGATGGGCGGCCCGTCGATCGCCGAGCACTTCGGCGCACTGGCCGAACTGCGGGAGGCCGGGCTCATCCGCCACCTGGGCCTGTCCGGTGTCACGCCCGACCACCTCACCGAGGCCAGGACCCTGGCGCCCGTGGTCTGCGTCCAGAACGCGTACGGCCTGGACCAGCGACTCGCGGACACCAACGGCCTGTTGGACAGCTGCCGCCGGCAGGGCATCGCCTTCGTGCCGTTCTTCGCCATCTCCGGCCGCCGACGCGAGGCACCCGCCGCCGACACCCACCACGACCGGCTCCAGGCGATCGCGCACGCCCACGGCGCGACGCCGACGCAGATCCGGCTGGCCTGGACGCTCCACCGCGGCCCGAACGTCCTGGCCATCCCGGGCACCTCCGACCCCGGCCACCTGATCGAGAACCTCGCCGCGGGCGCCCTCCGGCTGTCCCAGGCCGACCTGGACCAGCTGGACCACCTGGACCACTTGGCCCACTTGGGCTCCACCGACTCCACCGACTCCATGAACGGTGCGGACGACCCGAAGACGCCCGCCCGGAGCCAGGGAACGGCCCCGCGACCGAGCGCCTCACGCGGCGGACCGACCACCCCCACGCCGGGACACCCGGTGTGACTCGGCACTCACCGAGCCGTGGACCCGCCGGCCCGGCCCAGTCCGAGCCGCACCGCGCGCTCGACCGGCGTGTACGCGCCGTCGACGCGGTCGAGATCGAGCGGGGCCGCCGCCATGAGCGGAGGCTGGGCCAGGAACCTCGGCTGCGTGCCGCGGTTGGGCTGGCCGGCGTGGATCAGGAACGGGTGGCAGAGGTAGACGTCCCCGGCTCGCCCGGTGGCGTGCGCCAGCGGGCGGTCGGGGGCGTCGAGCCTGCCCGCGGCGTCCATGGTCCGGCAGAGTTCCATGCCGTCGACACCGCGTTCGCCCATCGGCTCCAGGTAGGCCGGCACGTCCAGGTGCGAGCCGACCTTGATCCGAGTCGGCCCGTGGTCGGCGTCGACGTCGGAGAACAGGAACAGCATCAGCAACGCCCGTTCACGGGATCGGAGGTTGAGCCAGTACCCGGTCTCCCCCTCCGGCGTGTAGCTGGCGTCCATGTGCCACCCGGTGTCGCCGGGATCGTCGGCATGCGGGAAGCGGATGGGGAAGGTGCCCAGGCCGGTGCGCGGCAACCAGCGGCCCGGGCCGACGAGTTGGTCGAACGCGCCGTGCAGGCGCTCCGTGGTCGCGGCGCGCTGGAACGGCTCCTCCGCGGATCCCCACAGCCTGACGACCGGCTGGGTCCAGGTGGCGGAGTCGTCCGGATCCAGGCCGGTCTCGCGCCACAGGAACGCCCGGCACTCATCGGCCAGGGACCGGGAGAACGCCCCTTCGAGGTGGATGAAGCCGTCGGAGACGAATCGGTCGATCTGATCCGACGTCAGAACGTTGCGCATGCTGCTGCTTTCCATCGCGGTCGGTGGACGGGGAGCGGGCTGTCGGCACGTAGCGGCGCCGCCCCACCGGGCCAACGCTAGGCGGGAGGACGGCGGGCCGACCCGACCGTTCGAGGACAGCTTCGGTCGGGTCGGAGCGGCCGGGAAGGGGGTAGGTCAGGCCGGGCGTTTCCCGGCGGCGAGCCGCTGCCGCGAAGCCTCGTACAGCACGGCGGTCGCGGCGTTCGCCGCGTTCAGGGAGCTCGCCGAGCCGCTCATCGGAATGCTGACGGTGTGGTCGCACAACGCCCGCCAGGAGTTGCTCAGCCCCGACGTCTCGTTGCCGATCAGCAGCAGCACCGGCTGGGTGAAGTCGAAGTCGAAGACGTCGCAGTCACCCTTCTCGTCCGTGCCGACCAGGGCGATCCGCTGCCCGCCGGCCCGCTGCTCGCCGACCCAGGCCATCACGTCGTCGGGCGACGGCACGCGCACGGCGGGCAGTGCGAACAGGGATCCCGTACTGGCCCGCACCGCCCTGGGGTCGTACACGTCCGCGGCGTGACCCGAGACTATGAGCCCGTGCGCACCGAAGGCGTCCGCGGACCGGACGATGCTGCCGATGTTGCCGGGGCTGGTCGGCCGGTCGAACAGGACACCCAGGAAGCTGCTCCCGGCCCGTCGCAGCCGGCCCAGATCGTCGGCCGGCATCTCCACCACGGCGACCATTTCCGGCGCGCGCTCGTCCTTCTCCCCCAGATCCGCCAGCAGTTCGGGCGCCATGGCGACCCGCTCGGCGTCGACCGTCCGCAGCAGTTCCTCCGCCCACCGCGACAGCTTCCGCTCTCCGTCGAAGATCAACGCCCGGACGGGCCAGCCGTATTGGACCGCCAAGGAGATCGGACGGACCCCCTGCACCAGGAACTCCCCCGCCCGCGTCCGCTTGTTGCGATTGCCCAGCAGTGATTCCCACTGCTGGAAGCGCGCGTTGCGCGACGTGATCCGCTGAACCGCCGGCATCTGACCCCCCGAAGTCGACCGCCATCCGCCGCGCGCTCCACCCCGAGGACGTCCGCACCGGCACGTCCCGAAGACACTACACCTCGCTTGATCACGACCGGAACTCGTGGCGGCGAGGACGCCCGGAACGAAGGTGACGGCGACTCAGAAAGCGAAAGGGGCACTCCCGCCGCTCAGCGGCCGTTGCGCAGCCGGTGGGCGGAGACCCGCACCCGGGTGCCGCAGCGGGTCGAGCAGTAGCGCTGCGGGGTGCGGCGCCCGGTGTCGATGAAGTAGCGGTCGCATCCGGGGGCCGCGCAGCGGCCCCAGGCGCAGTGGCCGCGCTCGCCGAGCCAGAGCGCCAGCGCAAGGGCCGCGGTGGACAGCAGCCAGTGGGCCGGCGGCGCGTCGTCGGAGGCCTGGGCGTGGACCGACCAGCGACGCTCCGGGAGGCGGACCAGCCGGGGCCGGGCGGGGTAGCGGTCGAGGAGGGCGTTGATGGCGTCGGCGGCCCGGTCCTCGTCGGTGAGCTCCAGGATGCCGGCGATGGTCGCCGTGGCTTCGCGCATCTCCTCCGCCGCGCGGTCGGTGAGGCGCAGGGGCGGTCCGCCGTGCCGGTCCAGCACGGCCCGCAGGTCGGCCGCGTCGGCCTCGGGCCGGTCCTGGACGGTGTTGACCAGGTCGGCCAGGAAGTACAGGCCGCGCGGATTGTCGTCGTCGAAGTCCTGCCGCATGCGCGTCTCCCGTCGCCGGTCCGGTCCGTCGAGCCCATGGTAACGTCAAATTTAATCTTGTCCGTTACATCGCCGATCGCCGCGCGAGGGGTTCGCCATGACTGTGCCGCAGACGTCCGTACTGATCGTCGGGGGCGGGCCGATCGGCCTGACGCTGTCGGCCCTGCTGTCCGGGTACGGCGTGGACCACGTGCTGGTCGAGGCCCACCCCACGACCTCCCGCCACCCCAAGGCCCGCGGGGTCTCGGCCCGGTCGATGGAGGTCTTCCGCCGCCTCGGCCTGGAAGGGGCCGTCCGCTCCGCCGGCCTGCCGGCCGATCAGGTGTCCTTCTACCGCGGCCGCGACCTCGTCGATCCCGACTTCGTCCGCACCGGCCTCGCCGAGCAGCCCTCCGGCGGCGAGGAGCACACGCCCTCGCCCGGGATCATCTGCTCGCAGGACGCCCTGGAGCCCGTCCTGCTGCGGCACGCCGAGGCCCTGGCCGGCCCGCGGATCCGGTTCGGCACGCGCCTGGTCGGCTTCACGGACGACGGCCCGGGCGTGCTGGCCGACCTGGCGGACGTGGCCACCGGTGACCGGCACCGCGTGCGCGCGGACTGGCTGGTCGGCTGCGACGGCTCCGCGAGCGCCGTACGCGCCGGGGCCGGCATCGCGATGGAGGGCCCCACCGGGCTGGGGCGATACCTGAGCGTCCGCTTCGAGGCGCCGCTCGGCCGGGTGGTGGCGGATCGGGCCAGCGCCTCCTACTTCCTCACCGCTCCCGGACGGGGCGGGTTCATGGCCGTCGACAACGACCGCCACTGGATCTACCAGTACCCGCTCGCCCCGGACACGCCCGCCTCGGACCCGTCCGACCACGGGCAGCTGGCCGACCTCATCCGCACCGCCGCCGGTGTCCCCGACCTGGACGTGACGATCCGCGACACGATGACCTGGCGGATGGACGCCCGGCTCGCCACCGCCTACCGCCGCTCCCGTGTCCTGCTGGCCGGCGACGCGGCCCACGTCGTCCCGCCGACCGGCGGGCACGGCATGAACACCGGCATCGGCGACGCGGACAACCTCGCCTGGAAGCTCGCGGCCATCGCCGCCGGGTACGCCGGCGACGCCCTGCTGGACACCTACGAGGCGGAGCGGCGGCCCGTCGCCCGCCAGGTCATCGACATCTCCACCGCCAACGCCCGCAACCGCACCGGCTACCGCATCGACGACGAGCTCCTGCTGACCGCCGCCTACGACTCGACCGCCGTCGTCCGGAGCCCCGGCACGGCCCCGGAGCCCACTGGCCTGAGCGCGGAGGGCTACCGCCCCGGTGCCCGTCCGGGCGCCCGCCTGCCGCATCTCCGTCTCATCGGCGGGCCCGCGGGCGTCACGTCCACCCTCGACCTCGTCGGCCCCGGCTTCACCCTGCTCACCGCGACGGACGGCCCGGCCTGGCGACGGCAGGCCGAAGCCGCGCGGCGGGCCGGGGCCCCCGTCACCCACCGGGCGGTCGACACCGGAACGCAGCGGGAAGCCGCCCCCGGGCAGTGGGACCGCCTCGTCGGCGCGTCCACCGCGCTGCTGATCCGCCCGGACGGACACGTGGCCTGGCACGGCACCGACCCGGCGGCGGACCTCGGCGCCGTCCTCCGCGGCGTCCTCTCCCGCTGAGCTCCGCCCGGTTCGCCACCGCCGCACCCGGGGACGCTCCTCCCCATGGACCACCCCGACCCGCACGACCACCCCGACCCGCACGGCCAGCCCGCCCCGCACGGCCAGCCCGCCCCGCACGACCGCCCCGCCGCCGTACCGCCCACCGAGGCGGTCCACGCCGCCTGGGCCGGGATCGACGAGCTGCCCACCCTCGACCTGCTCCGGCTGATGAACGCCGAGGACCGCACCGTCCCGCTCGCCGTGGCCGCCGAGTCGGAGCGGATCGCCGCCGTGGTGGACGCGGTCGCCGCCCGGATGGCCCGGGGCGGGCGGCTGGTCTACGCGGGCGCGGGGACGGCCGGCCGGCTCGGGGTGCTGGACGCCGCCGAGTGCCCGCCGACCTTCGGCACCGATCCGGCGCTGGTGGTGGCCCTGATCGCGGGCGGCCCGGCGGCGGTGACGGCGGCGGCCGAGGGCGCCGAGGACCGCACCGACCTGGCGGAGGCCGACCTGGCCGACCTGCGCCCGACCCCGGCCGACACCGTGGTGGGCGTCTCGGCCTCGGGCCGGACGCCGTACACGGTGGCCGCCGTCCGGGCCGCCCGCGCCGCCGGCGCGCTGACCGTCGCGCTCGCCTGCACCCGCGGCTCGGCCCTGGCCGCGGCCGCCGAGCTGGCCGTCGAGGTGGAGGTGGGCCCCGAAGTGCTGGCCGGGTCGAGCCGGTTGAAGGCGGGCACGGCGCAGAAGCTGGTGCTCAACCTGCTGTCGACGGCCGTGATGGTCCGGTTGGGCCGGACGTACGGGAATCTGATGGTCGACGTCCGGGCCACCAACGCCAAGCTCCGCGACCGGGCCCACCGGATCGTCGCGGAGGCCACCGGCGCCGACGACGCGGCCGTCCGCCGCGCGCTGGCGGCGACCGGAGGCCGGGCCAAGGACGCGGTCCTGACCCTCCTCGCCGGGGTCGACGCCGCCACCGCCGCCCGCCTGCTCGCCGCCTCGGACGGCCGGCTGCGCGAGGCGCTGCGCGCCGCCGGCCTCAGCTGACGGAGGTCACTTCAGCCGCAGCTCCCCCGCCGCCACGACCTCGCCGAGCCGCGGGAAGTCCAGTTCCACCGACGCCCGGTGCTCCTCCGCCGTGAGCGCCGTCATCGCGTCCTCGGCGAACACCACCCGGTACCCGTGGTCGCCCGCCACCCGGGCGGTCGATTCCACCCCGAGGTTGGTCGCGATCCCGGCGAACACCAGGGTGTCCACGCCGCGCGCCTGCAGCACCTCGTGCAGACCGGTGCGGTGGAAGCCGCCGATGGTGCCCTTGACCACCACCTCGTCGGCCACCGCCGCGACCTCGGCGGCGAGTTCGCTGCCGGGCGGCTGCTCGGCGACGTTCGGCCGCTCGACGCGCACCGCGACGACGGGCGCACCGGCCGCCCGGAACGTCCGGGCGAGGTCGAGGGAGGTGGCCAGCACCTCCGAACCGGTGTACGGGCCGAGCTGGTTGGCGATGATCCGGTCCATCAGGTCGATCAGGACGAGGGCCGTGCGGCGTGCGTCGAGAGTGGTCACGGTGATCACGCTAGCGCCCGCGGGCGTCGAAGAGCCAGAGCAGGAACGCCCGGGGGCCCGACCTCGGTGACGCATCGTCACTTCCGGTGACTCCGGCTGGTTAAGCTTGCCCCAGGAGATCGACGACCTCACGAAGGAGTTCGACCCCGAATGAGCAGCCGCATCCCGTCCTCGCCGGCCCACGGCCCCGCCGCCGGCCTCCCGTCCGCCCCGCGCCCGGGCCGGCTGTGGGTGGAGGGGGTGGCCGCCGGGATGGCGGCGCTGTACGCGGCGCTGAAGCTGTACTGGGCGTTCGGCGGCGACGGCCTGAAGTCCACCATCGGGTTCTCGGAGGACCTCTGGCACGATCCGCTCTTCGAGGCGCTCGGCCTCTGGGGCACGGTGCTGCTCGCCGCCCTGGGGGCGCTGATCCCGTTCGCGCTGGTGAAGCCGTGGGGGTCGGTGGTGCCGCGTTGGATGCTGGAGCTGCCGATCGGGATCGGCTGCGCGTTCACCGTGCTGCGCGGCATCGCCGGAATCCTTCAGGAGACCCTCTACCTGACCGGCGCGATCTCCTCGCACTACCCGGACGTGACGGGCGCGGAGGCGGACACGGTGGCCCGCTGGTCGCTGTTCCTCTACTCGCCGTGGTTCCTGGTCTGGGGGCTCGTCCTGGGGACCATCGGGCTCCGCGCGCTCCGGGCCGACAAAGCGGACCGGGCCAACAGGGCGGACCGGGCGAACCGGGCCCTCGGAGCCGAGGCTCACGCCGACTGACCCGGCACCACGGCCGCTACCCCGCCTCCACCCCGCCCTCACGCGCGATCTCGGCCCGGAAGCCCTCGATCAGCACGCGCAGCCCGTACTCGAAGTCCGCGTCGTGGTCCGTCATCCGCAGGACGTCCACCGCCTCGCGCAGCAGCGGGAGTTCACGCAGCGCCTCGTCCGGGAAGGCGGGCCGGTCGCGTTCGGCCGCGTCCTGCCGCCAGGCCTGCTCCTCGGTGACCCAGCCCATCACGTACCGGTCGACGGTGAGCAGCAGCCGCAGTGCCGTCCGGGGCCGCAGCCCGGCCCCGCACAGAGCGCTCAACTGCGCCTCAACGGCCGGCAGTTCCGTCTCGGTGGGCAGGGTTCCGGCGTGCACCCGGGCGCCGTCGCGGTAGGCGAGCAGGGCCTTGCGCTTGGCGCGGGCGTCGGCGGCGATCCAGTCCGGCCAGTGTTCCGGGTCCGGCGCGCGGTCGGGGGGCAGGGCCTCGGCGAGCATGGCTTCGGCCATCAGGTCGAGCAGCTCCCGCTTGTTCTTGAAGTGCCAGTACAACGCCGGTGACTGGACGCCGAGTTCGCGGGCGAGCCGGCGGGTGGTGAGGCCGTCGATGCCTTCCTCGTCGAGCACGCGCAGTGCGGTGCGCACCACGTCGTCGCGCTTCAGCGCCATCCGATCCGCCTCTCCGGGCTCCCGGGTCGTCCGAGGCCGCCGGCCCCTTCGAAATCCCCTTGCGAGGCCACCTTATCGCCGATAAGTTCCCGAGCTGGAATTTATCAGCGATAAGGAAGGCCGTCGCGCCGTCGACGGCCACGAAGGGACCGACCTCCGCATGACCTCGACCCTGTCCCGACTGCTGCCGAACACCGCACCCTGGCGGTCGTCCCGGGACTTCCGACTGACCTGGACCTCCGGCACGGTCACCCTGCTCGGCTCGATCTTCACCATGACCGCGATCCCGCTGCAGATCGCCCACCTCACCGACTCCCCGCTCGCCGTGGGCGCGGTCGGCGCGGTCGAACTCCTGCCCGCGATCCTGTTCGGCCTGTACGGCGGCGTGCTCGCCGACCGCGCCGACCGCCGCACCGTCGCCCTGGCCACCGAGATCGCCCTCGCCGTACTCACCGCCCTGCTGCTCGCCAACGCGCTGCTCGGCGCCCCCGCCGTCTGGCCGCTGTACGTCGCCGCCGGGGCGGCCGCCGCCCTGCAGGGCGTCCAGCAGCCCTCGGTCGAGGCGATGGTCCCCCGGCTGGTGCCGCACGAGCAGCTGGTCGCGGCCGGCTCGCTGCTGTCGCTGCGCTGGAGCATCGCGGGCGTGGCCGGGCCGGCCGCCGCCGGACTGTTGATCGCCGGCGCGGGCGTCCGGGCGGCGTACCTCGTCGACCTGGCCACCTTCCTGGCCTCGATCGCCCTGCTCGCGCGGGTCCGGCCCGTCCCGTCCGAGCGCGACGCCGAGGCACCGGTGCTGCGCGAGTTCATCGACGGCGCCCGGTACGCGACCGGCCGGCCGGACCTGCTCGGCACCTACCTGGCCGACCTCGCGGCCACCGTCTTCGCCCTGCCCACCGCACTGTTCCCGTTCCTGGCGGAGGAGTTGGACGCGATGTGGGCGCTCGGCCTGCTCTACTCGGCGGCCGCCGCGGGCAGCCTGCTCGCCGCCGCGACCGGCGGCTGGACGGACCGGGTGCACCGGCACGGCCGGCCGGTGCTGCTCGCCGCGGCCGTGGTCGGCGCCGCCACCGCCGGAGCCGCGCTCGCCCCGGGCCTTTGGGCCGTCCTGCTCTGCCTGGCCGTGGCCGGCGCCGCCAACTGGGCCGGCGACACCTTCCGCAGTGCCATCTGGAACCAGTCCATCCCGGACGAACTGCGCGGCCGGGCCGCCGGGTTGGAGATGCTGATCGGATCCGCCGGGCCCGCCCTCGGGGACCTGCGGGCGGGCGGACTGGCCGCCCGCCAGGGCATCCGGGCCGCGCTGCGCACCGGCGGCCTGCTCTGCCTCGGCAGCGCCGCCGTGCTGACCGCCGCGCTGCCCTCGCTCTGGCGCTACGACGCCCGGGCCCACGCGGAACCGGCGGCCTCCACCGCCCCATGAGACCCCTTCCGACCGGGCGAACCCGACGCGCACCTGACGCACACCCCACGCGCGCCCGACGCGCGCACCCGCGAAACCCCATTGGACGTGGCCTCGTCAAGCGAAGTCTTTCCTCCGATTCCTTGACTGACCCTTCGTCAATAGTTAACCGTCCACGGTCTACCCGCATAGACCCCTTCGGTGATGCCATGGACACATCGCCCGGCGAACCGAGTCCGGGCCACGTCTAGGAGCCCCCACACCATGCGTCGCCCCCACCGCATCGCCCCCGTCCTCGTCACCGTCGCGCTGACGGCCGCCGCCGTCGCCACCACCGGTGCCGCCCAGGCCGCCCCCGCCGCGCACACCGCCCGCACCGCGCTCGCCGCGACCTGTTCGCAGGCCTACCTCCCGCTGCCCGACCCGGCCTGCACCCCCGGCGCGCTGAACCCGGACGTCACCCAGGACACCATCGACTCCACCATCTGCGTCTCCGGCTACAGCACCTCGATCCGCCCGTCCAGCTCGTACACCACGCGACTGAAGATCCAGCAGATCGCCCAGTACGGCTACGCCGACACCAACACCGCCGACTACGAGGAGGACCACTTCATCCCGCTGTCGCTCGGCGGCAACCCGACCGACCCGAACAACCTCTGGCCGCAGCCCCGTTACGCCACCGGCTCCAGCGGCATGTCCTCCACCGACAAGGACACCGTGGAGTACAAGCTCTACCGGGCCGTCTGCAACCACCAGGTGGACCTGGCACCCGCACAGAACGCCATCGCCACCGACTGGACCACCGCGCTGTCCGTCCTCGGCCTCGGCTGATCCCGCACCGCTCTCACAGGCTGAGCGCCCGCGCCGACGCACCGATCGGCGCGGGCAGCTCCGTCCACCCGCGCAGGTACCGGTCCACCGCGGCGGCCGCCGCCCGGCCCTCGGCGATCGCCCAGACGATCAGCGACTGCCCGCGCCCGGCGTCCCCGGCCACGAACACGCCCGGCGGACCGGCGGCGAAGCCCTCGTCCCGCTCCAGCGTGCCGTCCGGGCCGGTGGCGAGCCCCAGTTGGGGGATCAGCCCGTCCGGCTCCGGCCCGGTGAAGCCGAGCGCGAGCAGCGCCAGCTGGGCCGGCACGCGGCGCTCGGTGCCCGGCCGGGGGCTGCGGTCGGCCGGATCGGCCTCGGCGAAGCGGACGGCGGCCAGCCGGCCGTCCGGGCCCGGCTCGAAGCCGAGCGTGGTCGCCGCGAACACCCGGGGGCCGGCCTCCGCCGCCCCGGACTCCTCGTGCGAGGTGGTCTCCCGGTAGACCTTCGGATGGACCGGCCAGGGCTGCCCCGCCGCCCGGCGACCCGGCGGCCGCGGGTTGATGTCCAGCTGGACGACGGTCGCGGCGCGCTCGCGCAGCGCCGTCCCCAGACAGTCGGCCGCGGTGTCCCCGCCGCCGACGATCACCACGTCCCGGCCCTCGGCGGACAGCGGCGAGACCGGGCGGTCGCCCTCGTCGACCCGATTCGCCCAGGTCAGGTAGTCCATCGCCTGGTGCACCCCGGGCAGCCCGCGCCCCGGCACCGGCAGCTCCCGGCGGGCCGCCGCCCCGACCGCGACCACCACCGCCTCGTACCCGGCCCGCAGTTCCTCGCCGGAGACGTCCCGCCCGACCCGCACCCCGGTACGGAACTGCGTTCCCTCGTCCCGCAGCTGGCCGAGCCGCCGGTCCAGCCGGTGCTTCTCCAACCGGAACGGCGGGATGCCGTAGCGCAGCAGGCCGCCCGCCCGGTCCGCCCGCTCGTACACCGTGACGGCGTGCCCGGCCCGGGTCAGCTGCTGGGCGGCCGCCAGTCCGGCCGGGCCCGAGCCGATCACGGCGACCCGCCGCCCGCCGCCCGGCCGCCAGCACCGGTCGGCCGGCTGCGGCCGGTCCCAGCCCTGCTCCCAGGCCCGGTCGGCGATCGCCAGCTCCACGTTCTTGATCGCCACCGCGGCCCCGTCGATGGCCAGCACGCACGCGCTCTCGCACGGCGCCGGGCAGAGCCGCCCGGTGAACTCCGGGAAGTTGTTCGTCGCCAGCAGCCGGTCCGCCGCCGCGTGCCAGTCCCCGTCCGCGGCCAGCCGGTTCCACTCCGGCACCAGGTTCCCCAGCGGGCAGGCGTTGTGGCAGAACGGCAGTCCGCAGTCCATGCACCGCCCGGCCTGCCCGCCCACCAGCGGCAGCGGCTCCCCGGGCCGGTACACCTCCCGCCGGTCCCCCAGCCGCTCCCGAGCGTCCCGCCGCGCCCGCTCGCTGCGCGGGGTGGTGAGGAAGGCCATCCGGTCTGCCATCGCGGCCTCCGGCGGGGCGTGCCGACGTTCTCCCCGGCGCGCACCCGGCGGGCGCGCCACCGTGAGGCCACCGTACGCCCCCGCGGCAGGACGCAAAAGGCGAGCCGCCTCCCGGCCGCCGCCGCCGACCGCGCGACCCGACCACACCCCGCGCCAAGACCCCGCCAAGACCCCGCCGCGGCCCCCGCCGGTCCCCGATTCCGGCCCCGCCCGACACCGCCGACACCGCGCCGGGGAGAATCACTCCCCATGACCCACACCGTGCTGATCGCCGAGGACGACCGGGCCATCCGCGACTCGCTCACCCGCGCCCTCACCCTGGAGGGCTACGTGGTCCGGAGCGCCCCGGACGGCACCCGCACCCTCGCCGCCCTCGCCGAGCAGCGCCCGGACGTCCTGATCCTGGACGTGATGATGCCCGCGCCGGACGGCCTGGAGGTCTGCCGCCGGCTGCGCGCCGCCGGGGACCACACCCCCGTCCTGATGCTGACCGCCCGCGTCGAGGTGCCGGACCGGATCGCCGGGCTCGACGCCGGGGCCGACGACTACCTGGTCAAGCCCTTCGACGTGGACGAGCTGTTCGCCCGGCTGCGCGCCCTGCTGCGCCGCCACCCGCCGGAGCCGACCGAGGACGTACTGACCGTCGCCGACCTGCGGATCGAGCCGCCCGCCCGGCGCGCCTGGCGGGCCGGGCGCGAGCTGGAGCTGTCCCGCACCGAGTTCGACCTGCTGGAGCTGCTGACCCGGCACGCCGGCGCGGTGCTCGACCAGGCCACCCTGTACGAGCGGATCTGGGGCTACGACTTCGGCCCCGGCTCGAAGAACCTCGCGGTGTTCATCGGCTACCTGCGCCGCAAGCTCGACCTGCCCGGCCTGTCCCCGCTGATCCACACCGTCCGCGGCGTCGGCTACACGCTGCGCGAGCCGTGACCGGCCCCCGCCGCCGGCTGCCCCGCCCCGGCCTGCGCATGACCGTCTCGCTCGTCTTCGCCACGATGGCCGCCCTGGTCGCCGTGCTGATCGGCACGCTCGGCTACCACGCCGCGGCGGGCCTGATCCGGGACGACGAGATGGACGACTTCGCCTCGGCCATGCGCGCGGTGAGCGGCCAGGTCGCGAGCGGGAAGCTGTTCCCGGGGGACTTCAACGGCCCGAGCGGGCTCAGCGAGCAGCTGCTGCACCCCGTCCGGGTCACCGCGCAGGCCATCGACCCGAACGGAGCCGTCCTCCCCGGCGCCTCGAACCTCGAACTGCCCACCACCCCGGACGACCGCGAGCTCGCCCGCACCGGCACCCCCGCCCGGACGGCGACCGGCCTGCGCCACGTCCGCGGCACCACCTGCCGGGTGGGCGTGGTCTCGCTCGGCGGCGGCCGCGGCGCCGTCCAGATCGTGCAGCAACTCGACGACATCGAGGAGCTGTTGGAGATGCTGCGGCGCCAGATGGTGGCCGTGGTGGCAGTCGTCGTGGTGGTGGCGGGCGGGGCCGGCTGGCTGGTCGCCGGCCGGATCACCGGCCGGCTGGTCCGGCTCACCGAGGCGGCCGAACTGGTCGCCGCCAGCGGCCGGTTGGACGTCCCGGTGCCCGCCGCCGGGCAGGACGAGGTGGGCCGGCTCGGCCGGGCCTTCGACCGGATGCTGGTCCGGCTGGCGACGGCCAAGGAGAACCAGCGCCGGCTCGTCCAGGACGCCGGGCACGAGCTGCGCACCCCGCTGACCAGCCTGCGCACCAACCTCGCGGTGCTGCCCAGCCTGGACCGCCTCCCGCCCGCCGAGCGCGCCGCGCTGATGGCCGACCTGGCCGACGAGGCGAAGGAGCTGACCCAGCTGGTGGAGGAGCTGGTGGCGCTCGCCGCGGACCACCGGGCGGACGAGCTGCCCGCCGAACTCGCGCTGGCCGAGCTCGCCCGGACGGCCGCCGCGCAGACCCGCCGGCGCACCGGCCGCGAGGTCGTGGTGGACGCGGACGACACCGTCGTCACCGCCCGGCCGGAGGCGCTGGCCCGCGCGGTCGGCAACCTGCTCGACAACGCCGCCAAGTTCGACCCGGGCGGCACGGCCCCGATCGAGGTGGTGGTGCGCGGCACCCGGGTCGAGGTCCGCGACCGCGGCCCGGGCATCGATGCCGCCGACCTCGACCGGGTCTTCGACCGCTTCTACCGCGCGACGGCCGCCCGCAGCCTGCCCGGATCCGGCCTCGGCCTGGCCATCGTCCACGAGGTCGCCCGCTCCCACGGCGGCACCGCCTTCGCCACCAACCGCGAGGGCGGCGGCGCGGTGATCGGCTTCACCCTCGGCGCCCCCTGAGCGCGGGCGGCACCGAGCGACACCGGGCGCGACACCGGGCGCGCCGGCGCGATCAGGCCGGCGCGTCCTCCAGGTCGTCGACCACCAGGGTGGCCAGCCGCAGCTCGTACACCACCCTGGTGGTGGAGCCGTCGTCCCACTGCTCGGTGAGGAACACCCGGGTGTGGCCGGCCCCGCTGTCCCCCTGGGCGAGGCTCCAGCCGGTCGGCACGTTCTGGGCCCGGAACACCGGGTCGGCGTCATGGGCCGCGGCCCAGGCGTCGAGCACGGCGTTCAGGTGGGCGGTCAGGTACTGCTGACGGACCGCACGGGCGCCCTGGAGGTCGCCCGCCAGGACATCGCTGCAGTACTGCGAGAAGAACCTGTTGACCTGCTGCTCCGCCGGAGTCAGGCTGCGCTGGGTCTGCGCGGTGCGCGGCGACTCGGCGGCCAGTGCCGGGGCGGGGGCCGACAGACCGGCCAGGGACAGGGCGAGGACCACCGCGGCGGTGGTTCGGAGTCGAATCATGCGCCCAGTCTGCGAGCCCCCGCCGGCCCTGCGCGGCCGCCGCGCTGACGCCGCGCCGGAAGTCGGCCGATCACGGCGGACGGCCCACCGGGAGCACGGCAACGGGCCCCGGCGAACGCCGGGGCCCGTTCGGGCGGTCGCCGGTCAGACGGCGGCGAGCAGGCCGCGGCCGAGCCAGTCGGCGTTGTCCTTCACGCCCGGGAGGACGAAGAAGTACCCGCCGCCGGTCGGCGAGATGTAGTCGACCAGCGGCTCGTCGACGAGCCGGGTCTGAGTGGCCTCGAACTGCCGGACCACGTCCTGCTGGTAGCAGCAGAACACCAGGCCCATGTCCAGGTTGCCGGCCTTGTCGACGCCCCGGTCGTAGTTGAAACCGCGGCGCAGGATCCGGGAGTTGTCGGTGTCGGCGGTGCGCGGGTTGGCGAGGCGGATGTGCGCCTTGAGCGGGATCGCCTTGCCGTCCGGGTCCTTGCCGTAGTCCGGCGCGTCGGTCTCCAGGTGGCCGTCCAGCGGGGCGCCGGTGTCGCGGCGGCGGCCGAACATCTTCTCCTGCTCGGCGAGGGTGACGCGGTCCCAGAACTCGATCAGCATCCGGATGATCCGGATCACCTGGTAGCTGCCGCCGGTCGCCCAGGCGGGCTCGCCGGTGCCGTCGGTGACCCAGATCAGCCGGTCCATCTCCCGGGCCGACTTGATGTCCGGGTTGACGATGCCGTCCTTGAAGCCGAGCAGGTTGCGCTGGCTGCCGTCCGGGCGGGACTGGTTCTGGAAGCCGTCGATCCGCCAGAGGATCTGCATCGCGCCGCGGGTGTGCCGGGTGATGTCGCGCAGCGCGTGCAGGACGGTGTCCTGCTGGTCGGCGCAGATCTGCAGGGAGAGGTCGCCGTGCAGTTCGGCGGCCTGCAGGTTGTCGTTCGGGAAGGTCTTCATCGGCGCCAGCTTGACCGGCTTGGCCTTGGCCAGCCCGTAGCGGTCGTCGAAGAGCGAGGCGCCGACCCCGACCGTGACGGTCAGGTTGTCGGTGGTCACGGTCGGGCCGAGGATGCCGCTGTCGGCGGGCGGCGCGCCGACGCCGAGGTCGGGCGGGGTGCCGCCGGCGGTGAGGAAGCGGATCCGCTCGGTCAGGGTCTTGAAGAGGTCCTCCAGGCCCTTGCGATCGGCGGCGATGACCTGGCATGAGACGAAGGCCGCGTAGCCCGGCTGCGGGGTGGTGATGCCGGCCTGGTGGTCGCCGTGGAACGGCACGACCCCGCTCCTGGCCTCCTTGCCGTCCCCGGCGGCGGCCGGGGACGCGCCGAGGGCGAGGGACGCCCCGCCGGCGATCACGGCGGCCCCGGCGCCCGCGCCGAGCGCGGCGCGCACGAAGCTGCGCCGGGCCGGTCCGGCCGGGCAGCCGCCCGTCCCGGCGGCCTCGACGGCCTCGGCCGCGTGCGGGAACGGACAGGTGCCTCCGGCGGCTGCGGTGTGGTCGGTCATCAGGCGGCCTTCCGGATCTCGAGCAGGGCGGGGATGGGCGAGAGGTCTTCGAGCAGCTGCCCGGTGGCGCCGTTCAGCTGCCGGCGGCTGTCGGCGGGGAGCTGGTCGAGCGGGGTCCAGCCCTCGGCCTTGTGGGCGGCGGCGACGAGGTCGCCGACCCGCTTCATCCCGGCGTCGGCGCGCACCAGCACCTGCGGATCGCGCTCGTCGAGCAGCGGCTTGAGGACGGTCAGCAGCTCCTGGGTGCCGGCCAGGTTGGCCTGGGTGGTGGCCAGGTTGGTGCCGCTGCCCTGGTCGGTGTCGCCGGTGAGCTCGAACTGGAGGGTGTTCTCCAGGATCTCGTGGGCACGCAGCGGCAGGTCGCCCGGGTCGAACTGCTGCCCGGGGAAGTCCTGCTGCAGCTTGGTGACGTCGCCGGCGAGCTGGTCGGCGACGGGGGTCAGCTCCGCTGCGGACTGGCCGTGCCAGAGGCCGTACTCCAGGCGCAGGAAGCCGGTGAAGTCCTTGTCCTTGGCCTTGTCGGCGAGGCCGTCCGGGCGGCCGTTGATCTTGCCGTCGAGGTCGGCGAAGGTGCCGTACGCGGCGCCGAGCGAGGCGTACTGCAGGTGGGCGGTGAGCCAGTCGGTCTTCGCGGTGGCGAGGTCGCCGGCGTGGACGTCGGCCTGCAGCTTCTGGGTCTCGGTGACCAGGGTGGCGAGGCCCTTGTTGACGTAGTCCTTGTAGCTGTCGAGCGGGGCCTTGAGGTCGTCCTCGGCGACCGGCTTGACGGCCTTGACCTCGACGCCGCCGGTGACGTGCACGGCGGTGGAGGTGACGGCCTTTCCGCCGGTGGGCACGCAGCGCCAGGCGTAGTCGCCGGAGCCGATGGTGGCGGTGAGCGCGCGGGTGGTGCCGGGGGCCAGGCCCTCGATCTCGCCGTAGACGGCGCCGGTGCCGGGGTTGACCAGGTAGACCTCGGAGACCTTGTCCCCGGTGTTGTGCATCTGGAACACCTGCTGGCCGGGCAGCGGGGCCTTGAAGCCGCTGCCGCACTCGTCCTCGGAGACGGCGACGGTGGAGGAGCTGTCCTGCTTGCCGTCGCTGACCGCGATGACGGTGCCGGCGACCACGACGGGGACGGCGACCAGCGCGGCGGGCAGCACCCAGCGCGGCCGGCCGGAGCGCACCGGCGCGGCGGGCTTGTCCCCGGCCTTGTCCCCGGCCTTCTCCGACGCCTCGTCGGAGGCCTGCTCGGCGGTCTTCTCGGCCGCGGCCTTGGCCGGGGCCGGCTGCCCGCCCCGGACGCCCTCGATGAAGAGCGTCATCACGACGCACAGGTACGCGACGTAGCCGACGACCTGGAGGACCGTCATGGTGACGGTCAGGTTGAGGGTGCCCTGCACCAGCGTGGCGTACCAGGACGAGGCGTCCAGGTGCCCGCTCAGGTCGACGGCGTACGTGCTCCCGCCACCGATGAGCCCGGACTCCTGCAGGTCGCGCAGCCCGTAGCCGAGCACGCCGGCCGCGACGACGATCAGGCCGGCGCCGGTGATGGTGAAGAACCGGGTGAGGTTCATCTTCAGCGCCCGGCGGTACAGGCCCCAGCACAGGCCGGTGGAGAGCAGCAGGCCGACCCCGGCGCCGAGCAGCGGGCCGGTGCTCTCCCCGGCGGTGCGCACGTTGGTCCACAGGAAGAGCGAGGTCTCCAGGCCCTCGCGGGCGACCGCGAGGAAGCTCGTGAGCACCAGCGCGCCGGCGCCCATCGCGAGCGAGGCCTGGACCTTCTCCTTGAGTTCGGCGGAGAGGGTGCGCGCCGAGCGCCGCATCCAGAACACCATCGCGGTGACGAAGCCGACCGCGATCAGACTCAGCACGCCGCCGAACGCCTCCTGGGCGTGACCGGAGAGGCTGGCGGCGGTGAAGGTGAGCACCGCGCCGAAGCTGAGGCTGAGGGCGACGGCCGCCGCGGCGCCCGTCCACACCTGGGGCAGCCGGGCCTTGTGGCCGAAGCGGACGAGCGTGGCGACCAGGATCGACACGATCAGTCCGGCCTCCAAGCCCTCGCGTAGCCCGATCAGAAAGCTGGGAAACGCCTCATCCCACATGCAGCGGGCTCCTCCCCCCGGGATCCCCGGGCCGGTCGTACCTGTCCGAACGCCCCGGACGCCGGCGGCGGGCGGAGCGGCACAGCCGAACGCCCCGGACGCATGGTCCAGGGCGCATTGGCTTAGCTTAGGCAAACCTTAGAGGGCCCGAGGTCAACTGAACCCCTCGGAAAGGTAAGGGTTCGGTATGAGGATGCCTGTGCGCACGTCAAAACGGCGCGCCGGGCGGGCGTTCTGCCGGTTCAGCCCCACCACTGCTCGGGGACGGCCTCCGGCTCGGCCGCGACGGCCACCGGCTCGGCGGCGGTGACCAGCAGTCCGCCCCCGGCCGTCTCGGCGACCAGGTGGCCGCGTTCGCGCAGCACCACGGCGGCGGCGCCGCTGACCGCCGCGCGGACCTCCCCGGAGAGCGGCCCGCCGCCCTCCCCGTCCGGCGGCCAGTCGACCAGGACGCCCTCGGGGCCGGGGTCGATCCGCAGCGGGGAGGCGCCGGGCGCGGTGTCGAAACCGGCTCCGGCCAGGGCCTCGGTGACGGACGCACAGAGTTCACGGTGTTCCACCATTGGCGCAGCGTAGGCCGCCGGCCGCGCGACCGGCGGGCGCGGCGCGCGCCGAAACGGTTCAGCGGCACCCGGGCGCAGCAGTGCGGCTCGTTCGACCACCCGGCGGTCGACCGATCGGGCGCCAGGACCCCCCGTCCGGCCCGACACGAGCCGCCGGACGGGCCGATGGACGTGCACAGTCGGCCCCCTGCCGACAGCATGACAGAGTAAGCGATCCATCACTCTGAGCAGCGGGTCCAGCGGATCAGGCCGATCCGCACGCCGGTGCGACCGGCAGGCCCGTATCGAGAGGTCCCATGATCACAACACTTCGCCGGCCTGGGTTCCCGTCGGCGGGCCCGCACTTCGGCACGCCGCGAACGCCGGGGAGCCCGTCGTGAGCACCGACCAGCAGTCGCGGCCGGGACCGGTCACCAGCACCCGCGCCAAGCCCGCCAACAAGGCCGAGGCCGTCGCCGACTGGGCGGACGGGCGGCTCGGCATCTACACCCTGGCCAAGGCCAACCTGCGCAAGATCTTCCCGGACCACTGGTCCTTCATGCTGGGCGAGGTCGCGCTCTACACCTTCGTCATCATCATCCTCACCGGCGTCTGGCTGACCCTGTTCTTCAACCCGAGCATGGGCGAGGTCGTCTACGACGGCTCCTACGTGCCGCTCAAGGGCATCCAGATGTCGGAGGCCTACGCCTCCACGATCAACATCAGCTTCGAGGTGCGCGGCGGCCTGCTGATGCGCCAGATCCACCACTGGGCGGCGATCGTCTTCATCGCGGCGATGCTGACGCACATGATGCGCGTCTTCTTCACCGGCGCCTTCCGCAAGCCCCGCGAGATCAACTGGATCTTCGGCGCGCTGCTGCTGTTCCTCGGCATGTTCGACGGCTTCATGGGCTACTCGCTGCCGGACGACCTGCTCTCCGGCACCGGCATCCGGTTCATGGAGGGCGCGGTGCTCGCCGTCCCGATCGTCGGCACCTACCTGCAGATGTTCATCTTCGGCGGCGAGTTCCCCGGCCACGACATCATCCCGCGGCTGTTCACCGTCCACATCCTGCTGATCCCCGGGATCATGCTCGGCCTGCTCGCCGCGCACCTGATCCTGGTCTTCTACCACAAGCACACCCAGTTCGCCGGGCCCGGCCGCACCAACGAGAACGTGGTCGGCATGCCGTTGCTGCCGATCTACATGGCCAAGGCCGGCGGCTTCTTCTTCCTGGTGTTCGGCGTGGTCGCGGCGATGGCGGCGATCGCCACCGTCAACCCGATCTGGGCGTACGGCCCGTACCGGCCGGACCAGGTCTCCACCGACGCCCAGCCGGACTGGTACATGGGCTTCTCCGAGGGCCTGATCCGGGTGATGCCCGGCTGGGAGATCAGCGTCTGGGGCGGCCACACCCTGAACCTCGGGGTGTTCATCCCACTGATGGTCTTCCCGACCGTGCTGCTGCTCATCTGGGCCTGGCCGTTCCTGGAGGCCTGGGTCACCGGCGACCGCGGCGAGCACCACATCGCCGACCGGCCGCGCAACGCGCCGGTGCGCACCGCATTCGGCGCGGCCTGGGTCAGCCTCTACCTGATCCTGCTGGCCGGCGGCGGCAACGACCTGCTCGCCACCCACTTCCACCTGTCGATCAACGCGATCACCTACGCGGTGCGGATCGGCTTCTTCGCCGTCCCCGTGATCGTCTTCGTGATCACCAAGCGCTGGTGCCTCGGCCTGCAGCGGCGCGACAAGGAGAAGGTGCTGCACGGCCGGGAGACCGGCGTCATCCAGCGGCTCCAGCACGGCGAGTTCATCGAGGTGCACGCTCCGCTGCCGCCCGGTCGGCTGTACACCCTCACCGCGCACGACCAGCCGGAGCCGTCCGAGCTGCCGCCCGCGGTGGACGAGAACGGGGTGGCCCGCAAGACCAGCGTGTGGACCCGCGCCCGGGTGAAGCTCTCCCGCGGCTTCTACGGGGAGGGCAGCCAGATCGCCAAGCCCACCGTCGAGGAGCACCAGGAGATCAGCAGCGGCCACGGCCACCACTGATCACCGCCCCGGGCACCGTCGGGACCCGGGCACCGCGAAGGCCCGCTGCGCCGTCACCGGCGCGGCGGGCCTTCTGCGCGTGGCGCTCAGCCCCGCAGGGCGGCCGGGACGACGGCGAACAGCGCCGCCACCAGGGTGACGGACAGGCAGAGCGCCGCCCAGCGGGCGCAGATCCGCCGGCACTCGGCGCGGTAGCGGGCGGCCAGGCGGCGGCAGCGCTCGACGGCGCGGTCGACGACCTCCTCGGCGTAGCGCAGCCGGTCGGCGGTGTAGGCCTGCTCCAGGCTCTCCCGTTCCGCGGCGGGCAGCCAGGGGAACTGCTCGGCGAAGGCCCGGGCGTCGCGCTCGGCCGCCGCGACCTCCGCCTCCCACGCCAGCAGGCCCTCCAGCCGGGCGATCCCGACCCTGGACTCCGCCCGGCCGACGCCCGCGGGCCTGTCCTGCCGGGGGGCCCGCGTCCTCGGCGGACGCCGTCTGCCAGCCATGACCGCTCCTCACGTGCTGTCGGGTCGCCCCGCCCGGTTCGCCGGGCGGGACCTCGCTCCTGCGATGGGTCGCCGCGCGACCAGGCAACTACTACCAGTGACCAAGCGCAGGTCGCGGGGCGACTCGCCGACCCTCCGGAGGGACGGCGCGATCCGACCGACCGGCAGTTGCGAAGTTGCGTGCCGCGCACACTTGCGCGCCACGCAACTTTGCGGCGAGAGTGGGCACATGACGAAGGGGCAGCCCGGACTGCGGGAGAAGAAGAAGGCCGCGACGCGGGACGCGATCAGCTGGGCCGCACTGTGCCTGGCCGTCGAGCGGGGGCTGGAGAACGTACGGGTGGAGGACATCGCGGCCAGGGCCGGGGTGTCACCGCGCACCTACAACAACTACTACTCCAGCAAGGCCGAGGCGATCGTCTCCCGGCAGCACGACCGGATCGGGCAGGCCGCGGAGGAACTGCGCGCCCGCCCGGCCGGGGAGCCACTGTGGGAGGCGCTCACCCACGCCCTGCTCGCGCGGTTCGAGGGCGCGACCGAGGAGCCGGACCCGAACTGGACCGCGGCCGTGCGACTGCTGCTGCGCGAGCCGTCGCTGCAGGCCGAACTGACCCGCGGCGCGGTGGTGGCCCGGACCGGGCTCGCGGCCGCGGTGGCCGCCCGGACCGGGACCGACGCCACCCGCGACCTCTACCCGAAGCTGGTCGCCGCGGTGGCGCTGGCCGCGCTCCAGACCGCCGACGACCAGTACCTCGCCGCCGACCCCGTGGTGCCGTACAAGCCGCTGCTCACCGACGCGCTGCGGCAGCTGGCAGCCGGGCTGCCGGACCCCTCGTCGCACTGAACTCACCGTCCCTGAGGGGGGATTCGAGATGACCGACTCCGAACTGAGCACCGACGTCGTGATCGCGGGTGCGGGCCCGGTCGGCCTGATGCTGGCCTGCGAACTCGCCCTGGCCGGCGTCCGGCCGGTGGTGCTGGACCGCCTCACCGAGCGCTCCACCGAACAGAAGGCCAACGGGCTGGCCGGCCAGGTGGTCCGACTGCTCGACCGGCGCGGCCTGTACGAGCCGCTCGGCGGCACCGGCACGCCGCAGCCCGTACCCCGCTTCGTCTTCGGCGCCTTCCCGCTCGACCTGCGGGAGGTCGCGGACAACGCCCTGTACACCCTGCTCGCCCCGCAGCACCGGATCGAGACGGTGCTCGAACAGCGCGCCCGCGAACTCGGCGTCGAGATCCGCCAGGGCTGCGAGGTGACCGGCTTCACCGACGAGCCGGACGGCGTCACCGTCCGGTACCGGGGCCCGGACGGCGAGCGCCGGCTGCGCACCCGCTACCTGGTCGGCGCCGACGGCGGGCGCAGCACCGTCCGCAAGCTCGCCGGGATCGGCTTCCCCGGCGTCACCGCCCCCGACCCGGTCTCGCTGACCACGCACACGGTCCTGCCCGACACCGTCCGCACCACCGGGACCGGCGCGGCCCTGCTGCCCGGCTGCCCGACGCCGATCGCCCCGTTCACCCACACCCGCACCGAGCACGGCGTGGTCGTCCTCGCCCCGATCAGCCCGGACGCCTGCATCCTCGCCACCATGGAGTGGGGCCGCCCGGCCGCCGACGAGAACACGCCGGCCACCCTGGACGAGCTCCGGGCCAGCCTGCTCCGGGTGACCGGCGCCGACCTGGAGCTCACCCCGGCCCCCGCGCCCCACCCGCAGGGCGTGCGCCGGCAGGCCGGCCACAACACCCGGCTCGCCGACCGCTACCGCCAGGGCCGCGTACTGCTGGTCGGCGACGCGGCGCACGTGCACGCCGCCGTCGGCGGACCGGGCCTCAACCTCGGTCTCCAGGACGCCGCCAACCTCGGCTGGAAGCTGGCCGCCGACGTCCGGGGCTGGGCACCGGACGGCCTGCTCGACAGCTACCACGACGAGCGGTACCCGATCGGGGAGCGGGTGTACATGCACACCCAGGCCCAGATGGCGCTGATGTCCCCCGGCCCCGGGATCACCGCGATCCGCGCGCTGTTCGGCGAACTGCTCGCCCACCCGGACAACCTCGGCCGGATCGCCTCGCTGATGGCCGGCGGCGACGTCCGCTACGCCGTCGACTGCGCCCACCCGCTGGCCGGCCGCTTCGCCCCGGACCTCACCCTCCGGACTTCGGAAGGAGCCGCCCGCCTAGCCGAACTCAGCCGCGGCGCAAGGCCGTTGCTGCTCGACCTGACGGGCGGCGGGCTCGGCCTCGCGGACCGCGCGGCCGGCTGGAAGGACCGGGTGGACACCCTCGCGGCCGACTGCCCCGAGGCGCCGGCCGGCGCCCTGCTGGTACGCCCGGACGGGTACGTCGCCTGGGCCTGCGACGCCGGCGCGCCGGACCCGGACGGGCTGGAGCGGGCGCTGCGCACCTGGTTCGGCGCACCCCGCGCCTGAGCCCCCGCCGCCGAGGGGGCGGACACGCGCCCCGGGCACACGGCGCCACTGACGCACGGTCAACTATCGTCGTCGCCGTCCCGCCCCACCGGGGGCGGGCCTCCACGGACGAGACGGGGAAACTGTGCGCATCGGAATCATCGGCACGGGCATGGTCGGGCAGACCCTGGGGAGCAAGCTGGTCGAGCTCGGCCACCAGGTGATGCTGGGATCGCGGACCAAGGACAACGAGAAGGGGCTCGCCTGGGCCGAACAGGCCGGCCCGGACGGGCGCACCGGCACCTTCGCCGAGGCGGCGGCCTTCGGCGAAGTGGTGCTGAACGCCACCGGCGGCACCGTCTCGCTGGCGGCGCTGCGCGCGGCCGGGGCCGAACACCTCGGCGGCAAGCTGCTGATCGACCTCGCCAACCCGCTGGTCTTCGGGGCCGACGGGCAGGTGACGCTCGACCCGGCGAACACCGACAGCATCGGCGAGCAGATCCAGCGCGAGTTCCCCGAGGCGAAGGTGGTGAAGGCGCTCAACACGGTGAACTGCGCCCTGATGGTGGCCCCCGACCGGCTGGCCGGCGAGCACCAGCTGTTCATCGCCGGGAACGACGCGGACGCCAAGGCCGAGACCGTCGCGCTGCTCGGCGGGTTCGGCTGGCCGGCCGAGTGGATCATCGACCTCGGGGACATCACGGCCGCCCGCGCGACCGAGATGATGATGCCGCTCTGGCTCCGGCTGATGGGGACGCTCGGCACCGCCGAGTTCAACTACCGCATCCAACGGGCGAAGTGACCCGACCGGGCCCGCCCCTGCGCGCGCACGCCGCCGCGGCGGGGCGGGCCCGGCGCGTCCGCCCGCGGCCGTTGGGGGAGAATGGGCCGCATGTCCCGACGCCGCTCCGCGCCCCGCCCCGCCGCCCTCCGGCTGCTGCCCTCCTCCCCCTGCCCGTGCGGCCTGTCCGCCGGCTACGGCGACTGCTGCGGCCGGTTCCACCGGGGCACGTCCGCCGCCACCACCGCCGAGGCGCTGATGCGCTCGCGGTACAGCGCCTTCGTCGCCCAGGACGAGGCGTACCTGCTGCGTACCTGGCACCCGGACACCCGGCCCGCCGAGGTGGACTTCGACCCGGGCCTGCGCTGGACCGGCCTGGAGGTGGTCTCCACCTCGGACGGCGGCGCGTTCCACGCCGAGGGGACGGTCGCGTTCCGGGCGAGCTGGACACAGGGCGGCGAGGAGGGCGTGCTCACCGAGCACAGCCGCTTCGTCCGGCACGAGGGCGCCTGGGTGTACCTCGACGCCCTCTCGATCGGCTGATCCGCACCGCGTCCCGCCGCGGGTGGCTCCGGGGAGCTCCAAGGAGATCCCGGGAGCTCACCGGGACTACATGTAGTCGTCCAGCCGGCCCAGCGAGAAGCCGGCCGCGGTGACGTCGTTGAGCACCTTGCGGAGCAGGTCCGGCATGGTGGCCTTCCAGATGTCGATGCCCCGGAAGTGGGTCAGGATGATGTCTCCCGGGTGCAGCTCCCGGTCGTCGTAGCGGTAGTCCATGTGGTCCGGGAAGGCCTCCTCGTTCCACATCGGCACCGCCTGCACGCCGCAGGAGGCCGCCGCGCGCAGCGTGTCGTCGTTGTACTCACCGTACGGCGGCCGGAACAGCCGGGGGCGCACACCGATCTGCTGCTCCAGCTGGTCCTGCTGGCGGCAGATCTCGCCGCGCTGGGTCTCGTAGTCGAGGACCTTCAGGTTGCGGTGGTTGATGGTGTGGTTGTTGATCTCCACACCCTGGGCGTGCAGGTCGCGGAAGTAGCCGTAGTTCTCGCGGGCGAGGTAGTCGGAGACGAAGGCGCTGAGCGGGATGCCCAGTTCCTCGGCCATCCGGTTGAACTCCGGGTCCTTCTCCCAGCCGTCGTCGACGGTCAGGAAGACCACCTTGTCGTCGGTCGGCACGCGGTAGACCACGGGCGGGAGGCCGTCCTTGACCTTGACGCCGGTCATCGGGGTCAGGGCCGCCCTGGTCGCCGGGCGCTGCGGGGCCTTGATCGGCGGGCGTTCCAGGCCCCAGCGCTGCGCGGTCTCGAAGGCCGCCCGGACGGCCGCCTCCTGACGGGCCGCCGCCTCGCTGCTGGTCTCCTCCTCCTTGCGGGCGAGGCCGGGCAGTTGCGGCGGCGCGGCGTTGGCGGTGGCGGCGCTGCCCTCGGCGTTCTCCGCCTTCGCGGCGTTCGCGGCGCTGGCGGCCTTCGCGGCGTTCGCGGCGTTCGCGGCGGCGTTGGCGGCGGCCGCGCCTTCGGGGGCGGGCCGGGCGGGGCCGGTGGGCCCGGCGCAGCCGGCCACGACGGCGGCGAGGCAGACGGTGGCGAGCAGGCCGGTGCGGGCCGTGCGCCGACCCTGCCGGGTCCGCTGACTCCCCCTCAAACCCCCATTAATCCGACAATCCGATGGTCTGATCATAAGGGCACTGCTCCCCCGTGCTGTGCCCCCGTCAATCCTTCCGTCACCCGTGCGGGGCAACGACGCGCCGAACGCCTTGCCGTTCCTTTGCCGTGGTCCGGCCGCCCGGCCCGATTCCGACCCCGCCGTCGACCGGGTGTGCGAAACCCGATTGCGCCCGGACCGCGCCGAACCGGATCATGCGCGCATGACGAACACCGCGCCCCGCCGCCCCGACCTCTGGACCGTCACCCCGGCCGACGTGAACTCCCCCGAGGCCCTGCAGCTCCTGCGCGAGTACTACTACGACGTGGCCAACCGCTACTACCGCCTCCACTTCGACCGCGAGTGCACCACCGAGGAGCTGGAGACCGGGCTCGCCGGCTCCGGCAGCACGGACCTCGCGCCACCGACCGGCGTCTTCCTGATCGGCCGCTACGACGGCACCCCGCACTCCTGCGCCGGCCTGCGCCTGAGCGAGGACGGCACCGCCGAGCTGACCCGCGTCTTCGTCCGCCCGGACGTCCGCGGCACCGGCGGCGGCAGCCGCCTGATGGCCGCCGTCGACCGGGCCGCCCTGGACCTCGGCGCCCGCCGGATCGTCCTCGACACCCGCCTCGACCTGGTCGAGGCCCGCGCCCTCTACACCCGTACCGGCTACCGCGAGATCCCCGCCTACAGCGACGGCCCGTACGCCGAGGTCTGGTACGGCAAGGAGCTCACCTGCCCTGCCCGGTAGGGGCGTTGCCCCGACGCCGGACAGCGCCGAGGGCCACCGGGCGCCCGCGCCCGAGTAGTCGGCTAGCCGGCCAGGGCCGCCGCGAGCTCGGCGGCCGAGGGCGGGTTGGCGCCGGGGCGGGAGACGGTGAGGGCGGCGGCCGTCACAGCGCGGGTCAGGCAGCCGGGGAGCTCGACCCCGGCGGCTCGGGCGTCCAGGAACGCGGCCGTGAAGGAGTCCCCGGCGCCGACCGTGTCGGCCACCGGCACCGGCACGGCGGCCGCCCGGACGTACCCGCCCTCGGCGGTCAGCGCGAAGGCGCCCTCGGCACCCAGGGTGACCGCGACCACGGCCGGCCCGAGGCCGAGCCACCGCTCGGCGACCGCCTCCGGCCGCTCGCCCGGGTACAGCCAGGCCAGGTCCTCGTCGCTCGCCTTGACCACATCGCTCAGCGCCACGCACCGCTCCACCCGCCGGACGGCCTCGGCCCGCTCACCCATCAGCGCGGGGCGCACGTTGGGGTCGTAGCTGACCGGCGCCCGGCCGCGCCAGCGTTCCACCAGCGCGAGCACCGCCGCCGCGCCCGGCTCGGCGACCGCGCCGATCGAGCCCAGGTGGATCGCGGCGGGCGCCTCGGCGGGCTCGGTCGGCTCGATCAGCCCGGTCGGCGGGAGCGTCCAGCCGATGTCGAAGGTGTACTCGGCCCGCCCGAGGCCGTCCAGCCGCACCACGGCCGAGGCCGTCCGCGCCGCCTCGGCCGCCCGGACCACCACCCCGGCCGACTCCAGGTGCGCGCGGATCAGCCGCCCGTGGGCGTCCGGGCCGAGCTCGGTGAGCAGCGTGGCGGGGCGGCCGAGGCGGGCCAGGCCGTAGGCGACGTTCGCCGGGCTGCCGCCGGGATGCACCCGGTCCGGGGCGCCGTCGGTGCGGACGATGTCGGCGACGCACTCGCCGATCACCAGAACGGGCGATTCGGGGCTGGTCACGGGCGGGCTCCTGGCATCCGTACGGGGCGTCGTCTCGGCCGCCAGCCTACGCGGGGGCGTCCGGCGCCGGGCCCGGCAGGGCGCACGAGCACGGCCGGGCGACGGCCGGGCGCACGAGTACGGCCGCCGGATCTGGCCAGGAGCTCCGGCGGCCGTGGCCCCGTCCGTCAGGGGACGAAGCACTTCCGAGACTAGGCGGGCCCCGGCCGCTCCGCCAGCACGCTGGGCCGTCCGGGGGAGCCGCCACGTGTCGTCGACGGACCGTCGGGAACTCCGCCCGGCCCGGCCCGCCGGTCCGCTATCGTCCGACTGCCGACGACTCCCGGAATGCGGTGATCGCCTTGCCCCGCCCCCGTGCCGCCCTCGCCCTGTCGCTCGTGCTCGGCGCGGCCCTGCTGTCCGCCGGCACCCCGGTGGCCACCGCCGCGGACGGCCTGGGCGACCCCGTCTTCCCCGCCCTCGGCAACCCCGGCTACCAGGCGCTCGCCTACGAGCTGGCCTTCGACTACCGCGCCGACAGCCGTACCGTGCGCGCCGACGCCACCGTCACCGCCCGGCTCACCCGCACCCTCGCCGAACTGCGGCTAGACGCGCTCGGGTTGGACGTCCGATCGGTGCGCGTGGACGGGCGGCCGGCCCGGTTCAGCACCCGTGACGAGAAGCTGGTCGTCACCCCGGAGCGACCGCTGCAGCGCGGCAGCACCGCCCGGCTGAGCGTCGAGTACACCGCCGATCCGCGCGCCGCGCTCCCGCACACCGCCTGGGTGCCGACCCCGGACGGCTTCGCGGTCGCCGGCCAGCCGGACGTCGCGCACACCGTCTTCCCCTGCAACGACCACCCCAGCCAGAAGGCCCGCTTCACCGTCGCCGTCACCGCGCCCGACGACCTGCTGGGCGTCGCCACCGGCGAGTTGACGGCCACCGAGCACCACGACGACGGCCGCACCACCCGCCGGTACGCCTCCCGCGAACCGCTGGCCACCGAACTGCTGCAGGTCTCGGTCGGCCGGTACACCGTCCGCGAGCGCACCGGCCCGCACGGCCTGCCGCTGCGCGACGTCGTCCCGACCGCGCGCGCCGCCGAGCTCGAACCCGCGCTCGCCCTCACCCCCGACCAGCTCGCCTGGGCCGAACAGCGCCTCGGACCGTTCCCGTTCGAGACCTACGGCATCCTGCCCGCCGACACCGACGACCCGGCCGCGTTCCGCTTCACCGGCCTGGAGACCCAGACCCTCACCCTCTACAAGCCCGGCTTCCTGCGCCAGCCCGAGCCCGCCATCGGCTCGCACATGATGCACGAACTGGTCCACTCCTGGTTCGGCGACAGCGTCTCCCCCGCCACCTGGGCCGACCTCTGGCTCAACGAGGGCCACGCCGACTTCTACGGTCTGATGTACCGCTACGAGCGCGGCTGGCCCGACACCTCCGGCCACACCACGCTCGCCGACCGGATGCGCGAGGTCTACGGCCAGGGCGACCAGTGGCGCCACGACTCCGGACCGGTCGCCGCCCCCACCGCCGCCGACCTCTTCGGCGACCAGCGCTACCTCGGCGGCGCGCTGGTGCTGTACGCGCTGCGCGAGAAGGTCGGCGCCGAGACCTTCGACCGGATCGAGCGCACCTTCCTGCGCGAGCACCGCCACGGCGTCGCCACCACCCGGGACTACGAGCGCACCGCCTCCGAGGTGTCGGGGCAGGACCTGGACGGCTTCCTCGACGACTGGCTGTACGGGCGGCGCACCCCACCGATGCCGGGGCACCCGGACTGGCCGGTCGCGCCGGTGGGCGCGGGGCCCGCCGACGCCCGGGCCGGGTCCGGTGAGGCACAGGGGTCCGCTGGGACCAGGTCCGGGACGGCGCAGGGGTCCGGGACGCTCTGACGGCGCCGCCGCGGCCGGCGCCGTACGCCCCGGCGCGCCGCTCCGCTTCCGGGCGCCCGTCCGCACGCCTGGCCGGGCCCCGTCCGGGCGGCCATCGTGGTGCCCACGGCCCGCCCGCCGCCCGGCCGAGTCCCGGCCGGCGCGCGGGCCGTCCAGCGCCCGCGCGGATTCCCCGCCCGGGCAGGCAACCCGGACCGCCCCCCACCGCGTTCACCAGCTGTGAGAGCTTCACCGACGACGCGGCCCACCCGGCCGCCACGGCTGACAGGAACGGCACGGACACCATGGCAGGAACGGCGGGATGAGCGACGCGACACCGGACTTCACCGAGTTCGTCGCCGCTTGCGGCCCGAAGATGCTGCGCGTGGCCTGGCTGCTGACCGGCGACCAGCACCAGGCGGAGGACCTGCTGCAGACCGCCCTCGCCAAGCTATGGCCGCGCTGGGGGCGGCTCGCCCTCGACCGGCCCGAGGCGTACCTGCGCAAGGTGATCGTCACCTCGCACGTCTCCTGGTGGCGCCGCCGCTGGACCGGGGAACTGCCGCACGGCGACCTGCCGGAGCCGCCGACGGACCCCGACCCGTACGAGGGGGTGGTGCTCGGCCAGGTCGTCGCCGAGGCCGTCCGGGCGCTGCCGCCGCGCCAACGGGCCGTCGTGGTGCTGCGGTTCTTCGAGGACCTGAGCGTCGAGGAGACCGCCGACGTGCTGCGCTGCTCGACCGGCACCGTCAAGAGCCAGACGCACCGCGCGCTCGCCGCCCTGCGCGGACGGCTGCCGGACCGCGAGCTGCTGCTCACCGGGGGGCGTCGTGAACCCGTCTGACTTCGTACACCTGCCGGAAGCCGGTGATACGCCTGAACAACCGTGGGAGGAACGGGAGCTGCGCGGCCTGCTGCAGCGGGCCGTCCCCCCGCTGGCGACGCCGGACGACCGGGTGCAGCGGGTGCTCGCACGGGCCGACCGGACGCGGGCCCGACGACGGCGGGCCGGACTCGCGGGCGGGCTGGGCAGCGGCCTGCTCGCGGCGGTGCTGGCCGCCGCGCCCGCCCTCGCGCCGGCGCCCGGGCCCGACTCGGCCGCCGGTCAGGGGCCGGCCGCGCGCACGCCGGCCGCCACCGTCTCGCCCCCCGCGCCGGAGGCCTCGCCGATCCGGTTCCCCCTGTACGGCCTCGTGGGGAACCTCCCGCCGGACTGGTATGCCCGGACCTTCGCCACCAACCCCCGGGACGGCGCCGCGCACCTGGCCAACCTGCCCTTCGACCCGAACACCGGCTGCAAGGCCGCGGACCTCTCCTGCCTGCCGACCGGGCCGCTCCCGATCGACGGTGTCGTGGTCACACTGCGCCTCGGTGTCCCGCCGGACAGCAGCACGGGCGGCACCGCCTCGCCGGCCGTCCTGGCCGCCGTCGTGCCCGGCAAGGAGTGCGGCGCCCGGGGCGGCAACCGCGAACTCCTCGGCCACCGCCAGGTCGCCGCCAACGGGGGGCTGATGCGCATCGACCTGACGGCCTGCCTCCGGGATCCGTCCGACCGGACGCTCGCCCAGGTGCAGCAGGTCATCGACTCGATCCGGAGCCCGTAGCGGGCGGGCGGTCGGCGGGCGGTCGGTCGGCGGGTGGCGGCGGACGGCGCCGGGCTCGATTGTCAGGGGGTGCTGCTAGCGTCCCGAGCACGATCGAGGAACGGTCGTCGCACGAACGGGGGTTCTGTCATGGGTGTCGAACTGCTCGCGGAAGGCGGGCCTCGGACGGCCGGCGTCGAGGTGTACGACCGGTGGACGGCGCTGTGGAACGGCGCGTTGGGTCTCGCCGAGGAGATCATGGCGCCCGAGTTCACGCTGCGGTACGCGCAGCCGGGGTCGGACGCCTTCGACGAGGTGCGTACGCCCGCGCAGTTGGCGGAGCTGATCGGGCAGTGGCGCGCGGCGCGGCCGGGAATCCGGTTCGAGGTCGACGGCGTCCCGGTGGTGGACGTCGCGGTGGACGCCGGCGCCGACGCCCCGGCGGTGTCCGGGCTGGTCGCCAGGCCGTACCTGGCGAGCGTCCCGGACGGCGAGGGCGGGACGACGGCGCTGAGCGGCACGGACATCCTGCGGCTGTCCGGCGGGCTGATAGCCGAGGTCTGGTCGGTCTCCCCCGGCCCCGGTGGGCGGACGTTCTACCGGGCCTGACGCGGCGTCCCCGCGCGCTGATTCGCGTCGGATTCGGCGGCACTCCGTAACCCGGGTGGCGGAGCGCTCGTTGGACCGGCCATGAAGAAGCGCAGCATGCTCGCCGTCGCCTCGCTCGCCGTCGGCGTCCTGGCCTCCCTGACCGCCCCCTCCGCGCACGCCAGTGCGGTCGGGGGCCAGGAGGGCCTGCCCGGGCCGCTGTCCAGCGCCCCCGACGTGGTGCCCGGGCAGGTCGGGGACGCCGGCGGGGTGGTCGGCCACGCCACCGGCTACGTCACCGGCTCGGCGGACGGGCTGGTCGGGGTCACCCCTGCCTAGGTGTTCCGACCCGTGAGGTCGGGGACGCGGCCGGCGGGTGGCGGCCGGCGGGTGGCTTGTGGCACCGCTCAGGACTGCGGGGCGCCGAGGTCCTGGGTCCAGTAGGTGCCGGACGGGGTGGTCGCGACGCCGACGCCGACGTCCTTGAAGCCACAGTCGAGCATGTTGCTCTGGTGGATGCCGCCGTCCATCCAGTGGGAGAAGACGACGGCGGGGGCGCTCGGGCCCCGGTCGAGGTTCTCGCCCCACTGGGACCAGCGGTAGCCGGCGGCGGTGATCCGGGCGTCGGCCCGGGCGCCATCGGGGTTGACGTGGTCGAAGAAGCCCCGGGCCACCATGTCGTCGGTGTGCTTCTGGGCGGCGGAGTGCAGCCGGGGGTCGATCCGCAGCGGGGCGCAACCGGCCTTCGCGCGCTCGGCGTTGACCAGGTCGACCAACTGGCGCTCCGGACTGGGTGCCGGTGGGGTGCTCGGCCGGGCGCTGACCGTCGAAACGGTCGGCGTGGGGGTCGGCGTGGCCGTGGGAGTGGGCGTGGGTTCCGGTGTCGGGGTCACGACCGGGGCGGGTGCGGTGGAGACCGGAACGGCGAGGGTGGTCGGGGCGGTGTCCGGGGCGGTCGGCGCGGGCGGCGCGCTCCTCGGCGGTTCCTCGTGCTGCTCGTGCCGCGGCCAGACCAGCGCGAGGGTGGTGACGGCCAGGACGGCCGCGGCGCTGCCGGCCAGCACGGCCTTCCGGGCCGCGGTGCCCGTCCAGCCGCCGTGGCCGCCGTGGCCTCCGGTCGCGCCGCCCGTGTTCCCCGCGCCGCTGCCGCTACCGGTGCCACTGCCGGTTCCGGTGCCGCCCGGGGCAGGCGCGGGCGGCGCGGTGGGCGCGCCAGGCGTTGCGGCGGCGGCCGCCGCGGTCTGCTGGAGCTGCAGCAGACTCGGCGGGTTCAGCGGGATCGGCACCAGGGCGAGTCCGGCCAGCAGCCCCTCGGCCGGGAAGAGGTCGCGGCCCAGACCGTCGCAGTCGGCGCAGCCGCGGATGTGGCGGGCGATCCGCTTGCGCCACACCGAGTTCGGGGTGCCGTCGAACCCGGCGGTGACCTCGGCGAGTTCCGGGCAGCGAGGGTAGGCGCTCAGCGCCCGGACCACGATCCGCCCGGCCTCCAGTTGCTTCTTCATCCGCTGCACGCGGACGGCGGTGTGCTGCGGGGTCAGGTCGAGGGCCTCGGCGAGTTCGGTGCGGGTGAGTTCGCCGGAGGCCTCCATCCACCACAGGGAGAGCAGTTCGCGGTCGTCCGGGTCGAGCCACCGGGTGGCCTCGGCGACCTCCCGCCGCTGACCGGACAGACCCAGGCGCAGGATGGTCAGGTCGGTGAAGTCGCCCCGGGGGTCGGCGAGTTCCCAGGACTCGTCGAGGCCCCCGACCGTGGGCTGCTGCTGGCCGGCGGCGTGCCGGCGGCGGATCTGGTTCATGGTGATCGCGATCAGCCAGGACCGGAACGACCCCGGGTCGCGCAGCCCGTCCAGGCCGTCCAGGGCGCGGATCATGGTCTCCTGGGCGACGTCGTCGACGTCGGCGTGGCCGTCGAGGGCACGGCCCGCCACGTTGTAGACGAGCGGCAGCCAGGTGGCGACCAGCGCCTCCTGGGCCTGCCGGTCGCCGCCCTGGGCCTCGCGGACCAGGGTGGTCCCGGTCTCGCTCCGCAAGTCCCTGCCGTGCACGTCAGCGTTCATGGTCCGCACTCCGTCTTGCCGTCTATCCGTCCGCCGCTGCCTCCTGGGAGACCCGTGGAGAGTGATCAGATAACAACAATGTGGACCGAATCGGAAAATCGGCTCGGATGGGCCGGTCGGACCGGCACCTCGGACCGGCACCTCGGACCGGTGCCTCGGACCGGCGGATCGGCGCCCGCTCAGGACGGCGTGGCGAACACCTGCGTCCACCACGGGCCGTCCGCGCCGGTCCGCACGCCCACCCCGAGCTGCTTGAACGCGCAGTTCAGGATGTTCGCGCGGTGGCCGGGGCTGTTCATCCAGGCGTCCATCACGGCGGCCGGGTCCTTCTGGCCCCGGGCGATGTTCTCGCCCCAGGTGCTCCAGCGGTAGCCGGTCGCCTCGATCCGGTGGTCGGCGTGGTAGCCCTCGGGGCTGGCGTGGTCGAAGTAGTTCCGGTCGGCCATGTCGTCGCTGTGCGACTGGGACGCGCTGGCCAGCCGCGAGTCGGCGGTGACCGGCCCGCAGCCCGCCTTCGACCGCTCGACGTTCACCAGGTCCACCACCTGCTGGGCGTAGCCCGACGCCGGGCCTCCGCCCGCGCTGCCCGAGCCCCCGCCCGAACTCCCGCCCGTGCCGGCGGCGGCACCGCCGGCCGTGCGCTGGGCCGCGCCCGGGGTGCCGGTCGCGGCGGCCCTGGCGGCGGTCGGGGCGGCCTTGGCGGAGGCCGTGGCGGTGGCGGTCGCGGTCGCGGTGGGCGTCGCGGTGGCGGTGGCCGTGGGGGACGGCGTCGCCGTGGCGGTCGGGGTGTCCGTCGCGGTCGGGGTCCCGGTCGGGCTGCCCGCCGCCGGCACCGCCCGCGTCACTCCCCCGGCGCCGGGCACCTGGATGCCGTCGTGCGTGCCGAGCTCGGCGGATATCAGGCTGTCCGCGGCCACCGACTGCCCGGCGATGTCCCGGTCCGTCTGCTTCCCCCCGTACGCCGCGTACCCGGCCCCGGCCAGCGCCGCCAGCAGACCCGTACCCGCGACCGCCGCGACCGCCGCCGTCACGGGCGTCAGCGCGCCACGCCGCCGCGACCGCCGCCCCCGGCCCGCGTGCCGCTGGGCCGCACGGCGCGCGGCCCGGCCGCCGGAGCCGCTGTCGGCACCGCTGCCGCTCGCCGGGAGGATGGTCGTCCTGTCGTCGCTGTTCACCTGGTCACGCTTTCTGTCCGGGCCGGCCGATCGGGTGCCGACACCCAGGAGACCCGTGGGCCGGAGGGCGATAACAAAAACTCCGAACGAATGTCCGCCACCTCCCGCCAGCACCTCCTGCCTGCACCTCCGGCCTGCACCTCCGGCCAGCACCTCCGGCCGCCCCATCGGGCCGCCTCCTGGGAGAACGGCTCCGACCGACCGAGGTGGCGCCCCGCCACCCGTCCGGCAGCCCGGGGAGCGCGAGGCCGCTCGCCCGGCCGGGCAGCGGCCCGCTGAACCTCGACCGCCCGTTTCCGGGCGCGGCACAGCCTCGCCGGCAACCGAGGCCGGACTCTCCTGAGGCATACCGGAATCGATGACGCAAATTGCCGATATGCGGATCGGCGGAATGCGGGAAAACACCCATCGCCCGGCCGTCCCGGATTCATTCACAGGGACATGGCGCCGGCAAGTAAGTCAAGACTTACCTTTCGGGAAAGCGGACCGTAGGGTGTGGTGCGAATCGAAGGAGCCCCTGTTGCACAACGTGAACGATCTCGCTGCGCGCGCGGTTGACTCGGAGCGGGATTATGTGTCCTCCCTGTACGAGGTACTCGCCGAGCGGCTTTCCGAAGCACGGGTACAGCGAGCGGATTTGCTGAGGGCCCCGGCGGAAAGCGCCGGTGAGGCATACGAGCGGGAAATCGCCGCCGAGCGGCTGGCCAAGGAAATCGGTCGACTGGAGGGCGCCGAAAATGGGCTGGTCTTCGGACGCATCGACTGGACGGACGGTACGGCCCTGCGCATCGGGCGGATCGGACTGCAGACGGAGGAGGACGACCTTCCCCTGCTCGTGGATTGGCGCGCGAAAGCGGCGCGGCCCTTCTACGAGGCGACGCCCGTCCACCCGATGGGTCTGCGGCGGCGCCGGCACCTGCGCGTCGAGGAGCGCACGGTCGTCTCGGTGAGCGACGAACTGCTGGACGGGACCGCCCCGACCGACGACGACGTCGTGGGGGACGGCCCGTTGACCGAGGCCCTGTCGGCGCGGCGCACGGGCAGGATGCACGCGGCCGTCGCGACGCTGCAGGCCGAGCAGGACGAGATCGTCCGCTCCGCCCACCGCGGGGTGACCGTGGTGCAGGGCGGGCCCGGCACCGGCAAGACGGTGGTCGCCCTGCACCGGGCGGCCTACGTCCTGTACGCGTTCCCGCGCGCCGCGGAGGAAGGCGTCCTGGTGCTGGGCCCGAACGCCCGGTTCCTCGACTACATCTCCCAGGTCCTTCCCTCACTCGGCGAGAACGACGTCGTCCTGGCGACCTGCCGGGACCTGGCCGGGGTGTCCCCGGAGGCGGTGGACCCGTTCGACACGGCGCGCCTCAAGGGCGGCTCCGACCTCGCCGACGCCCTGGCCGGCCTGCTGCGCGGTCACCAGGCCCCGGCCGGCGACTTCACCGTGCGGGTCGGACGGGACCTGGTCCACCTCTCCGGCGCGGAGGTCGCCACGGCACGCGACGCCGCGCTGGCGGCCGTACCGGGGCACAACCCCGCGCGCCGGGTGTTCAAGGAGCTCCTGGTCGACGCCGTCACCGACGCGATGCAACGGGACATGGGCGACCTCCTGGAGCAGATCGACGCCGATGCCGAGCTGATGACGGGCATCGACCTCGACCGGTTCACCGGAACCGCCCGGCGCCGTGCCGAGGGCGCGGCCGACCCGGGCCCGGCCCACGAACTGGACCTGGACGCCATCCGGGCCGACCTCCTCGACGACGCCGGCGTCGACCGGGCGGTCGAGGTGCTGTGGCCGCGGCTGGTACCCGGCGACCTCGTGCGGGCGCTCCTGACGGACGCCGACGCCCTGGCCGAGCACCTGCCCGGCCTGACCGCGCCGGAGCGGTCCCTCCTGCTGCGCGGCCCGGCGGAACCGTGGACCGATGCCGATGTGCCGCTGCTGGACGAGGCGGCGAGCCTGCTCGACGGCCCTCCGGAGCGGACGTACGGGCACGTCGTCGTCGACGAGGCGCAGGAACTGACCGCCATGCAGTGGCGGATGATCGTCCGCCGCTGCCCGGCGCGGGCGATGACGCTGGTGGGCGACTTCGCCCAGGCGGGCCCGGTCGCGACGGCGCGCGGCTGGCAGGAAGCCCTGAGCCCCCACGTCGGGCCGCGGTTCAAGCTGCACGACCTGACCGTCAGCTACCGCACCACGCAGGAGATCCTGGAGAGCGTCCGGGGCCTGCTCGCGCGGATCGCGCCGGACCAGAAACCCACCCGGTCACTGCGCAGCGGCGCGAGCCCGCGCACCGTGACCACACCCGCGGACGGGTCGGTGACCGCCGTCCTCCGGGAGCTCCGCGCCCAGGCCGCCGCGCACCCGGGCGAGCTGCTGGGCGTGGTCTGCGCGGACAGCAGGGTGGGCGAGCTGACGGCCCGGGGAGTCGCCGAGCACGCGCGCGTCGTGCCGGCGTCCGAAGCACGCGGCCTGGAGTTCGACGGGGTCGTCGTCGTGGACCCCGACGAGATCATCGCGGCCCGACCGGGTGGGGACCGGGACTTGTACGTGGCCCTGACCCGGGCCACCAAGCGCCTCTGCACCGTCACCGTCCGGCCCGCCTGACGGCCGCTTCGGCGGCTCGCTCGATCCTCGCGCGCCGGGCCTCCCGGAGGGCCGCGTCGTGCCGCGCAACCGCGCGCAGGGCCGTCGTCCCGGTCGAGCCGTCGACCTGTTCGCGCAGGATGTCGGCGTGTCCCGCGTGCCGGCCGGTCTCGGTGAGCATGTGGACCATGACGTCGACCCACCGGGCGGCCGGCCGCGGGGCGCGCCCGGCTCGGGCTCGCGGTGCGGGGGCGGGGGTGGTCGTCGATGCTGGTGGGATGGAGCTGAGCGGCCCGAGCGGGTTGCGGCGGGTGGCGCTGGTGTCGCGGGCGGTCGCCGGTGAGTCGGGCCGGCGGGCGAAGACCGCGCTGCTGGCGCAGTGCCTGCGGGAGTTGGGGCCGGAGGAGGGGCCGGCGGCGGTGGCGCTGCTGTCCGGGGAGGCTCAGCGGTTGCGGACCGGGGTGGGGCCGGCGGGGTTGCGGGACCTGCCGGGGCCGGCGGCGGAGGCGTCGCTCGGGGTGCGGGAGGTGGAGCGGGAGCTGGAGCGGATCACCGGGGTGCACGGCGCGGGGGCGCGGGCGGAGCGGCGGCGGTTGCTGGTGGGCCTGTTCGCGCGGGCGACGGCGGTGGAGCAGGAGTTCCTGCGGGCGGTGCTGGTGGGGGATCTGCGGCAGGGGGCGCTGGACGCGCTGGTCGGGGAGGCGGTGGCGCAGGCGGCCGGGGTGCCGGTGGCGGCGGTGCGGCGGGCGTTGATGTTCCGGGGGTCGGCGCGCGCGGTGGCCCGGGCGGCGCTGGCGGGCGGGGAATCGGCGCTGGCGGCGTTCCGGTTGGAGGTGGGCCGTCCGGTGCGGCCGATGTTGGCGGCTTCCGCACCCGACGTGGGTTCGGCGTTGGAACGGACGGGCCCGGCCGCGCTGGAGTGGAAGCTGGACGGTGTCCGGGTGCAAGTGCACCGGGACGGCGGCGAGGTGGCGGTGTTCACCCGCGGCCTGGAGGACGTCACCGGGCGGGTCCCGGAGGTGGCGGAGGCGGCGTCGGCCCTGCCGTTGCGGTCGGCGGTGCTGGACGGCGAGGCGATCGCGCTCGGCCCGGACGGGCGGCCGCGCCCGTTCCAGGAGACCGCGGCGCGCGCCGCCTCCCGCCGGGACCCGGACCGGCTGCGGGCCGAAGTCCCGCTCAGCGTCCGCTTCTTCGACCTGCTGCACCGGGACGGCGCGGACCTGGTGGACCGTCCGGGCCGGGAGCGCTGGGCCGCACTGGCGGAGGCCGTGCCGCCGGGCCTGCGGGTGGGGCGCACCGAGACGGGGGACCGCGAGCGGGCGTCGGCGTTCTTCCGGGAGGCGCTGGCGCTCGGCCACGAGGGCGTGCTGGTGAAGGACCAGTCGGCCGGGTACGCGGCGGGGCGGCGCGGCGCGGGCTGGATCAAGGTGAAGCCGCGGCACACGCTGGACCTGGTGGTGCTGGCCGCCGAGTGGGGCAGCGGGCGGCGGCGCGGGTTCCTGAGCAATCTGCACCTGGGAGCGCGGGCGGCGGGCGAGCCGGGGCTCGGCCCGTGGGTGATGCTGGGCAAGACCTTCAAGGGGCTGACCGACGAGACGCTGGCCTGGCAGACGGCGGAGCTGCTGGCCCGCGAGACGGGCCGCGACGACTGGACGGTGCGGGTACGGCCGGAGCTGGTGGTGGAGATCGCCTTCGACGGTGTCCAGCGCAGCCCGCGCTACCCGGCCGGGCTGGCGCTGCGCTTCGCCCGGGTGGTGCGCTACCGGCCGGACAAGGGCGCGGCCGAGGCGGACACCGTGGCCACCGTCCGGGAGATCGCGGCCGCCGAGGGGCTGTGAGCCGCCACCCGGCGCAGTGGCGTCAAGTCAAATCCCCGGCCCGCCCGTCCACTTCGGACCGGGACGAATCGGCCATTCTCGACGATCCCGCCAACACGCCGTCCGGGGACGGAATATCGGCGCCGAGGTTGGCTACAAAGTTGGTAATGACAACGAGACGCGGCCGCCGGGCTGTCGGCGCCGCACTGTCGAGAGGAACCCACCCGTGCAGGTCAAGGTCGACCGGGAGCTGTGCTGCAGCTCCGGCATGTGCGTCACCAACTCCCCCGAGATCTTCGACCAGGACGACCGCGACGGACTGGTGATGCTGCGTCAATCCACCTTCCGGTCCGATCAGTTCGCCGGACTGAGGCTGGCGGCCGACCTGTGCCCGGGTGGCGCCATCAGTGTCGTCGAGGACGAGGACACCGCACGGGTGAGCACCGCGTGAGCGCTGCGCGAGCACCGCGTGACCACCACCTGGGCAGAACCTGAGCACTCCCCGGGCAACGCCTGAGCAACCGTCCGCCCCGCGCCCGCAACTCCCGTCCCCCGGCCCGCACCATCCGTCCCCCGTTCCACCGACCACCCACTCCGAGGACCCCGCCGACCAAGGAGGCCCCACCGTGACCACCACCCCCGCACCCGCCCGCCCGGCCGTCCCGATGCCGTCCCCGCACTCCGCCCGCTGCCCCTTCGACCCGCCCCCCGCCTACCTGGAGGCGGCCGCGACCGGCCCCCTCACCCGCGCCGAACTGCCCGGCGGCGACACCTGCTGGCTGGTCACCGGCTACGCCGAGGTCCGCGCCGTCCTGTCCGACCACCGCTTCAGCGCCGACATCCGCCACCCGGCGCTCCCGCTGCTGCTGCCCGGGCGGCGCGAGATCCTCGCCGCCAACCCGACCTTCCTGCGCCTCGACGACCCCGAGCACGCCCGGCTGCGCCGCATGGTCGCCGGCGACTTCCTGGTCAAGCGGATCGAGGCACTGCGCCCGGGCATCCAGCAGATCGTCGACACCGCCCTCGACCGGATGACCGAAGGCCGCGACTCGGCCGACCTGTTCGCCGAGTTCGCACTGCCCGTCCCCTCCCTGGTGATCTGCCTGCTGCTCGGCGTCCCGTACGAGGACCGCGAGCACTTCCAGCGGCTCAGCCGCACGCTCCTCAGCAGCCACAGCGCGGTACCGGACGTCGCCGCCGCGCAGCAGGAACTGCTGGACTACCTGGGCGACCTGGCCGCCCACAAGCGGGAGCAGCCGGAGGACGACATCCTCAGCCGGCTCGCCGCCCGGGACGACCTCACCCCGCGCCAGGCCGCCCGGACCGGCCTCCTGCTGCTGATCGCCGGGCACGAGACCACCGCGAACATGATCGCCCTGTCCACCGCGCTGCTGCTCGGCCGGCCCGAGCAGATCGCCCGGCTCGCCGACCCGGCCGCGCTGCCCGGGGCCGTCGAGGAACTGCTGCGCCACCTCACCATCGTGCACAGCGGGCTGCCCCGGGTGGCACTGGAGGACGTCGAGCTGGCCGGCACCGTGATCCGGGCCGGCGAGGGCGTGCTCGCGCTGCTCTCCACGGCCAACCGGGACGCGGCGGTCTTCGGCGGCCCCGACCGGAGGCCGCTCGACGAGGTCGACCTCGGCCGCGACGCCCGCCGGCACCTGGCCTTCGGCTTCGGCGTGCACCAGTGCCTGGGCCAGCCGCTGGCCCGGGCCGAGCTGCAGATCGCGCTCGCCGCGCTGTTCCGGCGGCTGCCCGGGCTGCGGCTCGCCGTGCCCGCCGAGGAGCTGGAGTTCCGTGCCGACACGCTGATCCACGGCATGCCGTCACTGCCCGTCGCGTGGTGACCGGCCCGGGCACACCGCACCCGGCTGGCCGGGGCGGCGGGGCGGAGGCAGGCTTGAGGGGCACAGAGGAACCGGCCCCGCCGTGCCCGCGTTCGGGCGCCCACGGGACCGGCCGAGGAGACGGAGCCCGCGATGACCGACATGAGCGGACGGTTCGAGCCGAGCACCGACCGCGACGAGGACGTCCGCGCCGCCGACCCGGAGGAGGGCATCACCTCGATGCAGAACCTGCACGCACAGGACACCTCCCAGGCCGAGGGCGAGGACATGCTGGAGGAACCCGGCCGAAACGGCTGAGGTTCGCCGAGACCACGACCGCCCGGGCCCGACCGGGCGGTCGCCGCGACCGCGGGTGCCGCCGCCCTGGCCGGGGCGCACCGGCGAGGAAGGACTGGCGAATGACCGAACACGACCAGAGCGGCCGGCAGGCCCGGCCCCCGGCGGACCCGCGCACCTCGTGGGCGACCTGGACCACCCAATCGATCATCAGCGGCCCCGGCGGAGTGACCACCGCCGAGGTCGGACCCATCTCGGGCGACCTCACCGTGCACACCACCTGGGTGGACGGCGAGACCCGGCTCACCGTCCAGTACACCGGCGCCCTGGACTGGTACACCGTGGCCGGCAGCCCGGTGCCGGCCGCCGACGAGACCACCGCGCGGGCGATCCACCAGGCGATGGTGAACGGCGTCAAGGCCGGCGGGGGCGCCACCGCACCGGCGCCGCCGGCCGGCTGAGCGGTCCGCATCGGCCCCGGGGGCGTCCCTCGGCTCGGGGCGCCCCCGGCCCTCAGGGCAGCGGGTGCGCGTGGACCGGCAGGTGCGGGCTCTGGTGGCCGCCGCTGGCCAGCATCCGCACCTCGCCCGCGTCGCTGATCTCGGCCCGGACGATGCCGCTCTCGTCCTCGTAGACGGGGTGGCCGCCCGGGCCGTTCGCGCTGGTGCGCACCACCACGACCACGTCCTGCGGGGCCTGGGTGCCGGGGGTGCCGGGGAAGGTGAGCGCGTAGCGGTCGACTGGTCCCATCACTGGCCTCCTGGTCCCTGCTTCCTCGGTCCCCCGGCTCCCGGCCTCCCGCATCCAGCGGGCTCGCGCGCCTAGCGGGCCGCGACCTCCACCACGACCGGCTCGGCGACGACCGGCCCGACCGTCGCCCCGGTGTGCGAGCCGCGCACCTCCAGCTCGCCGAGCAGCCGGGCGGTGGCCTCGGTGACCGCCGCCACGGCCCGGTCGAAGGCCTCCCGGTTGTGCGCCGCCGGAGCGCGGAAACCGGAGACCTTCCGCACGTACTGCAGCGCGGCGGCGTGGAAGTCCTCCTCGTCGGCGTCCGGCGTGACGGGCGGTCGCAGTGTCTTGATGTTGCGGCACATGACCCCAGTCTCGCGCGCGGACGCCGCGCAGGCGACCCCCTCCCGTGACATCCGTTTCACAAGGGCGTCATCCGGGCGGATTAGGATGCCGGTCGAACCAATTCCCACCCGCCCCGCGCGCCCTGACGCGCGCCCCCGGCGCGGGCAGCACCCCGGAGCACCGCCTTGCCTCTCGCGCTGGTCGCGCTGGCCGTCACCGCATTCGCCATCGGCACCACCGAATTCGCCGCCATGGGGCTGCTCCCCCAGGTCGCCGACAGCCTGCACGTCTCGATCCCGCAGGCCGGCTGGCTGATCTCCGCCTACGCGCTGGGGGTGGTGCTCGGCGCGCCGCTGCTCACCGCGCTGGCCGCCGGGCGGCCGCGCAAGGCGGTGCTGGTGGCACTGGCCGGCCTGTTCGCCACCGGGAACCTGCTGTGCGCGCTCGCCCCCGACTTCTGGACGCTGGCGGCCGCGCGGCTGGTCACCGGGCTTCCGCACGGCGCCTTCTTCGGGGCCGGCGCGGTGGCCGCGGCCGAACTGGTGACGCCCGACCGGCGGGCCCGGGCGGTGGCCGTGATGTTCTCCGGGCTGACCGTCGCCAACATCGTCGGCGTCCCGGCCGCCACCCTGCTCGGCCAGTACCTGGGCTGGCGGGCCACCATGCTCGTGGTGGTGCTGATCGCCGCCGCCGGGACGCTCGCCATCGCCCGGCTGGTGCCGGCACTGCCCTCCCCCGGCCACACCGGGCTCCGCCACGAGCTGCGGACCTTCCGCAGCGGGCAGCTGTGGCTGGCACTGGCCACCGTGGTCTTCGGCTGCGGCGGCATGTTCGCCTGCTACAGCTACATCGCGCCACTGCTCACCGAGGTCTCCGGCTACGCCACCGCCTCGGTGACCGTGGTGCTGGCGCTCTTCGGGGTCGGCATGACGATCGGCAACGTGCTCGGCGGGTTCGCCGCCGACCGGGCGTTGCGCCCGACCGTCTGTGTGTCCTTCGTGCTGCTCTCCGCCACCCTCGCGCTGTTCGCGGTGACCGCCCACGCCCGCTGGTCGGCGGCCGTCACGGTGGTGCTGATCGGGCTGTTCGGCTTCGCGATCGTCCCGGCCGTGCAGACGCTGGTGATGCGGAAGGCGCGCAGCGCGCCGACGCTGGCCTCGGCCACCGTGCAGGGCGCGTTCAACCTGGCGAACGCGCAGGGGGCGTACTTCGGCGGGCTGGCGCTGGACGCCGGGCTCGGCTGGACGGCCCCGACGCTGGTGGGCGCGGGCCTGGCCGCCTCGGGCGCACTGATCGCGGTACTCGCCTGGGCGGCCGACCGGCGCCGGCCCGCCGTACCCGCGGTGCGGGAGGCCGAGCCGGCCGTCCTGGCGCCGTCGCTCTAGAACGCCGCCCGGTGGGCCTCGGCGAGCAGCAGGTAGCCCTCACCGTTGGCCTTGATGCCGGCCTTCTCCTCCTCGGTCAGCTCACGGCGGACCTTGGCCGGGACGCCGGCGACCAGCGAACCGGGCGGCACGACCGTGCCCTGCGGGACGACGGCGCCGGCCGCGATCAGCGAACCGGTGCCGATCCGTGCGCCGTTGAGCACGGTGGCGCTCATCCCGACCAGCACGTCGTCCTCGACCGTGCAGCCGTGCAGCACCGCGTTGTGGCCGACCGTGATCCGCTCGCCGACCACCAGCGGGAAGCCCGGGTCGGCGTGCAGGCTGCAGTTGTCCTGGATGTTGCTGCCCGCGCCGACCGTGATCGGCCCCGCGTCGGCGCGCAGCACCGCGCCGTACCAGACGCTCGCCCCGGCGCCGATGGTCACGTCGCCGACCACCACGGCGTTCGGTGCGACGAAGGCGCTCGGGTCGACGCTGGGCACCAGGCCCCCGACGCCGGCGATCAGCGGTTCTGCCATGGTCTCGTCCTCCTGCTGACGGTGTGCCGTACCTGTCGCCGGCCAGCGTAGGGGCGGCGTCACGGCGCCGTCCGGGAGGGGTGCGGCCCCGGCCCGCGGCCGGCGCCGGAGCGGGGGCACGTCGACCGTGCGGGCGGCGGTGGGGCTCCCCCATGGCCGCGGGGGGGGGCCCCCCCCCCCCGCCGGGGCCGCCCCCCCCCCCCCCGGGGCCCCCGGGGGGGGGGGGGGGGGGGGGCGCCGGGGGCGGGCGCGGGGGGGGGGGCCCGGCGCCGGGGGGGGGGGGGGGGGGGCCCCCCCCGGGCGGGGGGGCCGCCCCCCCCGGGCGGGCGGGCCCGCCCCCGCGCCCGCATGGGCCATCGGGGGCAGGGGCGGCAGGGTGCCGACCTCACCCGTTCAGGTTCACCCGTGGGTGCCGCCGGCGCCGGGGCGCAGCAGCAGGGCGAAGACGGCGGCGACCATGTTGGCACCGTTGACGGTGATGATCTGCTGGCCGTTGTTGAAGGTCACGGGGGCGGGGTGCTGCCCGGCGACGAGGGCCGAGAAGTAGGTGGAGAGCGCGTTCCACATGTTCTCGTAGCTGAGCTCGCTGCCGGTGAGAGTGCTTTGCGTCCTGTTCCTGATCGCGGTCGCGATGGTGTCGGCGAGGGGGGTCTGCCTGGCCGCCTCGGAGGTGGCGCCGATCAGCCGCAGCAGCGACGTTGCGGCCTGCGCGTTGTCCCCGCCCGGGGCGTAGCGGGACAGCTCCGCGATGTCCGTGGTGAACTGACCGATGCCGTACTGGAGTCCCGCACGGTTGGTGCGCGCGGTGTTCTGGAGCGAGCGGTCTCCCACGTAGTCGCCGCTGAAGTTGAGGTTGGTGATCGCGGTCGCGTCGATCTGCTGGTTCAGGTCGTAGTCGCTGTCGCCGAACTGGAACACCTGGTTGGAGTTGGTCACACCGAACCCGCGCAGGTAGAGGTTGGAGCGGGTGAAGTACAGGGTCAGCCGTGCGTTCCCGCCCGAGATGTTGAGCGCGATGACGCCGTCGTTGTTGGCGGAGTAGGTCATGGGCAGGCTGGGGTGGTTGCCGATCCGGTCCTGGGTGGCTGCCGCGCGCAGCTGGTTGAGCATGGTCCGGTACGCGGCATAGCCGCCGGCGCCGTCGGACAGGCGCCAGGTGATGGTGTTGGTGATGACGTGCTCGACGGGCTGGACCGCCGGGGCGGCCGGTGCGGCGGGGGCGGCCGCGGCGGCGGAGGCCGCGGGCACGAGGAGGCTGACGGCGGTGGCCAGGGTGATCAGGGGTGTGAGGCGGCGGCGGGTCATGTGCTGTTCCTTGTCGATGGTGGGGACGGGGTACGGGCGGGGTGCGGGCGCGGCCCGGCGGCACCGCGGCACCGCGGCCGCGTGGGCGGCCGGGCCGCGGTGTCCGCCGGGACACGGGACGGGCGGTCGGGCGGTCGGGCTGGCCGTTAGTAGACGGTGAAGGTGACCGCGGCGTTGTTTCCGCCGCCGCCGGAGCGGTAGCACTTGTGACCGCTCGGGGCCGTGCAGCTGTAGCTGTTGGACCCGCTGTAGGGGTTGTCCCAGGTGATGGTGAGCGGGCCGTAGCCGGCCATGAAGTAGTTCACGTAGCCCTGGGTGCCGGTCAGGAAGCCGCCCGACTCGCTCGCCCAGGACACCTTGTCCGAGGGGTTGATCAGCGAGGGGGGCAGCTGGCTGCCCGACCAGATGCCGTGGTCGAGTCCCGCACCGGTGCGCCCGAGGCTGTAGCCGCTGTTGTTGACCAGGGTGACCCGGGTGCTGCGGGCCGCCCGGGAGACGGGCGCGACGTCACCGGCGGGCGCGACGTCACCGGCGGGCGCGACGTCGCCGGCGGGCGTGGCGGCCCGGGCGCGCTTGGTGGAGGTGAGGGTGAAGGTGACGGCGGCGTTGTTGCCCCTGCCGCCGGACGTGGCGCACGCGTAGTCCGCGTTGGAGGTGGTGCAGGTGTTGGTGTTGCTGCCCCAGTACGGGTTGTTCCAGCCGACGCTGACGTCGACGACCTCGGTGCCGTTGGCGTTCACGCCCTTGAACTTGGCCTGGCCCTGGGTACCCGTGGCGAAGCCGCAGGAGTGGCTGCCCCAGGACGAGGTGTGGCCGTAGGGGATGTTGCCCGGGGGGAGGTTGTTGTTGTCCCAGCAGCCGCCGGAGAGCGAGGTGTTGAGGAGCTGCAGGTTGAGGTCGGTGGTGTTGGCGAGGCTGACCTGGGTGGAGCGGGCGGACAGCTCCCGCGGCGGCTGGGCGGTGGGGGCGGCGGCCTGGGCGGCGGGGGCGGCGGTGAGCGCGGCGGCCCCGATCAGGACGGCGGTGACGGCGGTGCCGGCGAGCCGGGCACCGGCGCGGGCGCGCCGGGTGGGGGCGGTGTTCTCGGTCATGGGGAAGCGTTGTCCTTTCGTGGCGATGGGGGCGGATGCCCTGGGGAAGGTGCCCGGGTGGTACGGGCGGCGGCCGGTCAGCGGTAGTAGAGCCAGTAGGCCTTGCTGCCCGGGACGGGGTCGCAGACGTAGCCGTTGTACAGACCCAGGCCGATGGCCAGGGATCCGGCGGCGGTGCAGTCGCGGTAGTTGGCGTACTTGCCGCCGTAGAAGCCGACGGCCGCTGCGGCGCGGGGCGCCGAGGGCTGGGTGGTGGCGGCGTGGGCGGTGGTGGCGGTGCCCAGGAGGGCGGCGGTCAGCAGGACCGTGCCGGTGATCCGACGACGCAAGACGTGCTCCTTCGACGAAAGAGGGGTGCCGGAGATGGCGAAATGACGGAATGACGAGATGACGGGATGACGGGATGACGGATCGCGACGCCGGGGCCGCTGGTGCGCGGGCCGGGCGGGCGAGGCGACACGGAGGAGTGAGGTGTCGCAGACATGACAGGCGAGGGCGGGGATCGCACCCGCCTCGCTCGCCTCGGGGGGGATCAGCTGGGGCAGTGCCCGTGGATGCTGTCACCCCAGGCCGTGGTGTGGACCTTCGGGCACGGCCGGGAGGGATCGGAGGGCGCGGGCGCCGCTCCCAGAGCCGCCGCGGCCCGGGCGCTCGCATCGACGCCCACGGTCCCGGCACCGGCACCGGCACCGGCACCGGCACTGACCTGAACAGCCAGGCCGGTCAGCGCCAGCCCCAGCACCGCGGCCGCCGCCCGCCGGGCGAACCTCTTCTCCACGGGAACTCCTTCCCCCACTGCTCCGTGACGTGACATCGGGTCGGCGACCCGCCTCGGCGGCGGCTGCCGTTGGGAAGAAGACTCGCAGGTCAGGACCCCCGCCGGGAGGGAGCGCAGGTCTCATCTGCGCGCCATGCACGTTCAGGAGGCATGCCGCGACCGGCCGGCCGCAGGGCCCAACTCACCGAGCCGGCCCGGAGACCGCACCACCGGGACCGGGGCGGCTCCCGGCCGCCGAGACGGTGGCGGCCCGCCCGGCGGACGAGACGGACTTCGCCGGACCCGCCCGCCGGGCAGCGTCCGAGCCCCGACGCAGGCCGCCGAATCCGCGCACGGGACCGCCCGGGAGGCGCGGAGCCCGCAGGCCGCCGGCACCCGGCGCACCCGCCCCGACGCGACGAAACACGACGCCCGCAACGAAACACAACCGGGCCACGGCAGCACCACAACCGGGCGTTCACCTCGAACCCGGGTGATCCGGCCGCCACCTGGCGACGGAACGCGACGAAACGCCTGGACTCCGTACCGGCACCGGTCTCACGTCACCGGCCACCACGCCGGGTCCCCTCCGGTTTCCGGGTGGGACTCACCGGGTCTTCCGGATCACCCCCAGCACACACGGCGGCCCCCGGCCCGCACTGTTTCGGACAGTGCCGGCCGGGGGCGCCGAGTCGGGGTGGGGTGGATCAGGTGAGGGGGGCCTTGTCGCGGAGGATGTCGATGAAGGCGCGCAGCCAGGCCGGGTGGTCGGGCCAGGCGCGGGCGGAGACGACCACGCCGTCCACCACGGCCTCGCCGTCGACGAATTCGCCCCCGGCGGCCTTGATGTCGGGCTCCAGGGCCGGGTAGGCGGAGCTGCGGCGGCCGTCGAGGACTCCGGCGGCGGCGGCGATCAGCGGGCCGTGGCAGATCTGGGCGACGGGCTTGTCGGCGGCGAAGAAGTGCCGGGCGATCCGCTGCACGTGCGGGTCGTTGCGCAGATACTCGGGGGCGCGTCCGCCGGGGATGACGAGGGCGGCGTAGTCGGCCGGGTCGACGTCGGCGAGGGCCACGTCGGCGGGCCAGGTGTAGCCGGGCTTCTCGGTGTAGGTGTCGTAGCCGTCGACGAAGTCGTGCACCACGAACTGGAGGCGCTTCTTGCTCGGGGCCGCGATGTCGACCTGGTAGCCCTCCTCGCGCAGCCGCTGGTACGGGTAGAACACCTCCAGCGATTCGGCGGCGTCCCCGGTGACGAGCAGGATCTTCGTTGTCATCGCCGACATTCCTCCACGTGGTCGAGCCCGTGATCGTTCCCCAGGGCGGGGCGGGCGCCCGCGCGGTGTGATCGCCGCTGCCCGGGCCGGGTCCAACCTTCCGTACCGGCAGGCCCGTTGGCAACAGGGCGCACCGGGTCCGGCACGGCGCGTAGCCACCCACGCGCGCCGGCCGTGAGCCGCGGGCGCCGGGTCGCCGACCGGCTGCGGCGGTGGGGTGGGGCGCGGCCTAGACTCCTGGTGCCCGGCTGCGGCCGGGGTGCTGCCCGAACGAACCGATTCCCGGAGGACCGCCTTGCCGGACCGCACCACTTTCCTCGTCCTGCCCGGCTACCAGAACTCGGGGCCCGAGCACTGGCAGACCCACTGGGAGGCGGCCGAGCCGGCGGCCTTCCGCCGGGTCGAGCAGGCCGACTGGGACAACCCGGAGCCGGTGGACTGGGTGGCCCGGGTGGACGCGGCGGTGGCCGAGGCGGCGGCGCACGGGCCGGTGGTGCTGGTCGCGCACAGCCTGGGCTGCATCACGGCGGCCCGCTGGGTGGCCGGCGCCTCCGCCGAGCGGACCGCCGCCGTGCGGGGCGCGCTGCTGGTCGCCCCGGCGGACATCGACACCGCCGAGGTGCCGGAGCTGGTCGGCTTCCGCCCGGTGGCGCTGGCGCCGTTCCCGTTCCCGGCCGTCGTCGTGTCCTCGACCGACGACCCGTGGGTGCGGCCGGAGCGGGCCCGGGCCTTCGCCGCGGCGTGGGGCGCCCGGTACGTCGAGCCGGGCGCGTACGGGCACCTCAACTCGGCCTCCGGGCTGGGCGACTGGCCGGAGGGCCGGACACTGCTCGCCGAACTGTGACACCGCGACCGGGGGGATGAAGTGATCGGAACAGCTGAGAAATCCGGACGGCGCCGTGCCAGGCGCGTCCTGGCCCGGCTGCTGGCCGCGGCCGGGGTGGCCGCGGTGCTGCTGTACACCGAGGGGCAGTGGGAGAGCCGCTCGGGCGGGCGGATGGCGGTCGCGGACCTGCTCAACCAGCCGGAGCTGCTGCTCGGTTCGGCGTTGGCCGCGCTGATCGCGGCGGCCTGGCTGGGCGATCGCCGCACCGCCGTCCGGCAGGCGACCCGGGCGATCACGGTGACCGCCGGGGTGGTGTTCCTGCTCGGCGTGCTGACCGCGCACAAGGTGTCGGCCGCCGAGACCCGCAGCCGGGAGGCCGCCCCGGCCGTGCCGGAGCGCACCCTGGTCGTGGTGCACCGCGAGTTCCCGGCCGGGCCGGGGGGCGGGGAGCGGTGGCAGGTGCTGCTGGAGGCCGGGCAGGGCTGGTCGGCGCGCCGCTGGTCACTGGCCGAGATCGGCGGGCCGGACGACTCCCGGCTGGTGACGGCGAGTTGGACGGACCGGGACCAGATCACCGTGGTGACGGACTCCTACCGTCGGGTGTTCAACCTCGACCAGGACACCGGCGAGCCGATCGAGGCGCGCTGACCGGTGCCTCGGCCCGGACGCCCGGGCCGAGGCACCGCGGGGACTCCGGCCCCGGGCTCACTGCCCGCCGTCGTCCGGCTGGTCGGCCGGCGGGGCGGACGGCGCGGAGCGGCCGACCGGGTCGCCGCCGCGCGGCTTGCCCGTGCCGCCCGTGGCGGGCGCGCCGGTGCAGGTGGCGCCGGGGGTGGGGCCGGTGCTGGGGCAGTTGGGGTCGCGCTTGGGCGGGTCCGGGATGTAGACGGTGGTGAAGTCCTTCTCCGGCAGGCCCTGGACGGCGTCGCTCATCGCCTTCTGCCAGATCGGGCCGGGCCCGGTCGCGCCGAACACCTCGGCCTGGTACTCGCCACCGATCCGGATGTTGCGCATCGGCACCTTGGTGCCGGGGCTGCCGAGCCAGACGGAGCCCGCGAGGTTGCCGGTGTAGCCGGTGAACCAGGCCGACTTCTTCTCGTCGGTGGTGCCGGTCTTGCCGGCGATCTGGCGGCCGTCGTCCAGGCCGAGGCTGCGGGCGGTGCCGCCCTTCTCGGTCACGCCGAGCAGCACGGTGTTGATCACGTCGGCGGTGTTCTCGGACATCACCGCGTTGCAGTGCGGGGCCGGCACCGGGACGTCCTTGCCGTCGACGGTGCTGATCCGGCTGATCGCCAGCGGCGCGCAGTAGGTGCCCCGGGCGGCGAAGGTGGCGTACACGTTCGCCATGGTCAGCGGGGTGACCTCCTCGGTGCCGAGGCCGAGGCCGGGCAGTTCCTCCAGCGGGTCGCCGCTGGCCTTGGTCGCGACGCCGAGCTTGTTGGCCATCTGCTTGACCGCGCAGAGGCCGATCTCCTGCTCCATCTGCACGAAGTAGGTGTTGACGGAGAGCGCCATCGCCTCCTTCAGCTGGTACGGGCCCTTCTCGCGCGGGCTCTCGTTGGGGATGACCCCGTCCTTCTTGCCCTTGTTGACGTTCTTCCAGGTGCCGCCGCAGGTCGTCATCGTCGGCCAGTCCATCCGGTTAGGCGAGTCGTAGCTCTGGGTGGGCGGCAGGCCCGCCTCCAGGGCCGCGGCGGCCACGATCGGCTTGAAGTTGGAGCCGGGCTGGAAGCCGATGCCGCCGCCCATCGCCGCGTCCACGTTGTAGTTGACGACGGTCTCGTTCTTCTCCTTGGCCAGGCCGTACGGGCGGGTCTGCGCCATCGCCAGGATCTTCCCGGTGCCCGGCTCGACCATGGTCATCGCGGCCGAGACCGGGTCGGTGACGTACACCTTGGTGGAGACGGCGTTCTGCGCGGCGCCCTGCTTGTCCGGGTCGAGCGTGGTGTAGATGTTCAGGCCGCCGGTGTCCCACAGCTTCTTGCGCTCGGCGGCGTTCTTTCCGAAGGCCGGGTCCTGCTTGACCACGCGCCGCACGTAGTCGCAGAAGAAGCCCATGCCGGCCTTGGCGGTGATGCAGCCGTTCTGCGGGTCGCGGTAGTTGAGGCCGAGCGGGGCCGCCTTCGCCTCCTTCGCCTGGTCGGCGGTGATGTGCTTCTGCTCCAGCATCTTGTCGATGACGGTGTCCCGGCGCTTCTGCGCGGCCACCGGGTGCAGCTTGGGGTCGTACTGGGAGGGGTTCTGCACCAGCCCGGCGAGCATCGCCGCCTCGGGGAGGGAGAGGTCCTTGGCGTCCTTGCCGAAGTACCGCTGGGAGGCGGCCTGGATGCCGTACGCCTGGTGGCCGTAGAAGGTGATGTTCAGGTAGTTGGTGAGGATCTGCTCCTTGGTCAGGTCCTCCTCCAGCTTGATGGCGTACCGGAGTTCCTGGATCTTGCGGCCGAGGGTCTTGCGCTGGGCCTCGCGCACCGCGTCCTGGTCGTCGCCCGCCTTCTCGACGTTGACGTTCTTCACGTACTGCTGGGTGAGCGTGGAGGCGCCCTGGACGGCGGAGCCGCTCTCCGCGTTCTTGGTGATCGCGCGCAGCACGCCCTTGAGGTCCACGGCGCCGTGCTCGTAGAAGCGGGCGTCCTCGATGTCCACCTGCGCCTTGCGGATCAGCGGGGACATCTGCTCGGCCGGGATGACGGTGCGGTCGCGCTCGTAGACCTTGGCGATCAGGCCGCCCTTGGCGTCGAAGATCTGGGTCGCCTGGGTGAGCGGCGGGGTCTTGAAGTCGTCCGGGATGTTGTCGAAGCTCTCGGCGCCGCTCTTGGCGCCCAGCCCGATGGCGCCGGCCGCCGGGAGCACGAGGCCCGCGAGCAGGACGCCGCCGAGCACGCTGCTGCCGAGGAACTTGCCCGCGTGGCCGAGGAGTCCCATCGGGGTCTCACGGCGGCGGGGGCGCGGCACCCAGGTGTCGCCCGGGTCCTGGGCAGGTATGCGGCTCTTCGGTGACATAGTCGGAAGATTACGGCCGCGAAACCCCTGCGTGGGCGGCCCGTTGGCGAAGGATTGTCACAAAATCGCGACAGCTTCGACGCATTCGCGAGCGTCGAACGGGCGCTCGCGCGGGGGCAAGGGCCGTTCGTCCACCACCCTTGCCCCGTGCGGCCGGTTCAGCCGGCCGGGCAGAACACGTCCTCGGCCGGCCGACTGCCGGTGACCAGGAAGTCCGTCACCGCGGCGTCGCCGCAGGCGTTCCCGTTGGCCAGGTACACGTCGTGGCCGCCGGAGTCCACGGTGACCATCCGGGCGCGCTCGCCGAACGCCGCCAGCAGCTTGCGGGCGCCCGCGTACGGCGTGGCCACGTCGCGCAGGTTCTGCGCCAGCAGCACGTTCGCCGGGCCGCGGTCGGTCACCCGGACCGGCGGCTCGGCCGGGGCGAACGGCCAGAAGGCGCACGGCAGCACGTTGACCGGCATGCCCGCGGTGAGCGGATGGGCCGCGCGGTCGGCGGCGACGTCCTTCGCGTACCCGGCCGGGTCGGCCGGCCAGGTCAGGTCGTTGCACATCGTGCCGGCGGAGGCGGCGATGTGGTTCTGCGCCACCGCCTCGGCCGCCGGGGTCGCCACCACCGGCGCGGGCAGCGGGCGGCGGCCGAGACCGGCCAGCATCAGCCGGGCGAGATCGGGGAAGCGCACGTCGGCGTACAGGCTCTGCAGCATGGCGGTGCGCAGCACGTTGCCGTTCAGCTCGGCCGGGTCGGCGCCGGGCCAGGGCAGCGGGGTGCGGTCGAGGCGGGCGGCGAGGTCGAGGAACAGCGGGCGGACCTCCTCGGGGGTGTCCGCGACCCGGTCGGGATTGCCGGGCGCCGAGGCCCACCTGGCGAAGTCGGGGAAGCGGTCCTCGACGCCCTGGTCGTAGGCGGCCAGCCAGCCGCGGGCGACCTTCGCCGGGTCCGGGTCGTCGTTGCTGTCCAGCAGGACCCGGTCGGTGTGCCGGGCGAACATCGTCGCGTAGACGGCGCCCGCGTACGTCCCGTACGAGGTGCCCCAGGCGGAGATCCGGCGCTCGCCGAGGGCGCGGCGGATGCTGTCGATGTCGCGGGCCTCGTTCGCGGTGCTGATGCTGCGCAGCACCGGGCCGCCGTTGCGGGCGCAGGTGTCGGCGAAGCGGTGGGCGAACGCGAGGTTGGCGTCGATCGAGCCGTCCGGGGCGGGCCAGGGGCGCAGCTTGACCGGCGCGAGGTCCGCACTGTCCAGGCCGCAGCCGACCGGGGTGGAGGCGCCGACGCCGCGCGGGTCGAAGCCGATCAGGTCGAAGCGGTCCTTCACGGCCTGCGGCAGCTGTTTGACGGCGCGGCCGGGGCGGTCGAGGCCACTGTCGCCGGGGCCGCCGGGGATGATCACCAGCACGCCCTGGCGCAGGCCCGGCTTGGCGGTGGCGATCCGGGAGACGGTCAGGGTGATCCGGTCACCGTCCGGGTGCCGGTAGTCCAGCGGTACGGCGAGGGTGGCGCACTGCTGGGCCGGGTCGTACGACTGGCCGGGCGTGGACGGGCAGTCGGCCCAGGCGAGGCCGTCGTGGCGGCCGTGCCGCTGGTCGGCCGCGGAGGCGGGGGCGACGGCCAGGGTGCTGAGGACGGCGGCGGCGAGCGCGGCGGCCGCAGCGGCGCGTTGGGGTTTTGGCATGCCCAAGAGTCTGCTGGGGAAGGGGACTTGGGCCCATCCGGGCAGCCGGTCGGCCGGGGGTGGGGTTCTCCCCCGGCCGACCGGGGGGGCGGCCTGACGACGGGTCAGGGCGCGAGCAGGTCCAGGACCGGGGCCAGGCCGTCCGGGCGCTGGGCGACCGGGAGGTGGTCCACCGGGAGGAAGGCGCAGCCGAGGGCCGCGGCGCCGCCGTCCGCCCGCCGGTCGGTGCGCGGCCGGCCACTCGGCGGTGGAGATGACGCGCGGGAGGGTGCCGGAAAAATCGAATCACAGCTTTGATCATGTCGGCGACCTCAGCCAGGGGCGCGTCAGAGCAGGGTGAGGATGCGCGGGCCGTCCTCGGTGATCGCGACGGTGTGCTCGACGTGGGCGGCACGGCTGCCGTCTGTGGTGCGCAGCGTCCAGCCGTCCGGGTCGGTGCGGTGGTCGTCGCGGCCGCCGCGGGTGAGCATCGGCTCGATGGCGAGCACCAGGCCGGCCTTCAGCGGGTAACCCCGGCCGGGGCGTCCCTCGTTGGGCACGTGCGGGTCCTCGTGCATGCGGCGGCCGATGCCGTGGCCGCCGAAGTCCTCGGGCAGGCCGTAGCCGCCGGAGCGGGCGACGGTGCCGATGGCGTGGGCGATGTCGCCGGTGCGGTTGCCGACCACGGCGGCGGCGATGCCCGCGTCCAGGGCGCGGCGGGCGTCCGCGATCAGGGCGGTGTCCTCGGGGCGGGCGGTGCCCACGGTGAAGCTGACGGCGGCGTCGCCGGCCCAGCCGTCGAGGACGGCGCCGCAGTCGATGCTGACCAGGTCGCCGTCGCGCAGCCGGTAGCCGTCCGGGATGCCGTGGACGACGGCGTCGTTGACGGAGGCGCAGATGACGGCCGGGAAGGGGACGGGCGCGAAGGACGGGCGGTAGCCGAGGAACGGCGAGTCGGCCCCGGCGTCCCGGAGCACGGCGCGCGCCGCTTCGTCCAGTTCCAGCAGGCTGACGCCGACGCCGGCCGCTTCCTGGACGGCGGCCAGCGCCCGGGCCACCACCCGCCCGGCTTCGCGCATCGCGGCGAGTGCGGTGTCCGACTTGAGTTCGACCATGACGGTTTCCTCCCTGGATCCAATTCTTATACCGGTATTTGTATCACGGTCCCTGGTGAACGGGCGTCACCGGCGCCGGATCGGGGCCTCGGCGGCGACCGCGGGGGACGAGGACGGAGGAGGGCGGACAAGGCGGTCGCAGGCCGCTCACCAGGGAATTCGTGACACCCGACGGTCCGGGATCCGCTAGTGTTCGCCCGCATACTCCGATGATCTGATTTCAAGGACCCGACGTGACCACCCCGCCGCTCGACTCCGCCGACGAGACCCAGCCCCCCGCCCAGCCCCTCGCCCAGCAGCCCGAGCACGCCGCCTTCCCCGCCGCCCCGGCCGAGCCCTCCCGACTGCGCCGCTTCGGCCGCCGCGCGTGGGGACCGCTCCTGTTCGTCGTGCTGGTCGCCGGCGCCCTGACCGTCGCCGCCTTCGCCGAGAAGTCCGAGCCCGCCGCCGCCCAGGCCGGCGACTGCGTGCACGACCTCGGCAACGGGACCAAGCCGAAGATGGAGCTCGTGGACTGCGCGAAGCCCAACGCGGACTTCAAGGTCACCAAGGTCGTCCACGACGAGCACGACAAGCACCCGTGCGACTCCGAGCCGGACGAGGTCTTCGGCTCCTACACCGAGGAGCGCCGCTCCTCCGTCGTCACCCTCTGCCTGGCCGTGAACGCCGCTCGGCCGGGTGGCCCGATCCAGACCCTGCCGTCCTGGCCCGCGGAGCACTGAGGGCCCGACCCGGGCACCGACCGCCTCACCCTGGCACCGGCCCCGTCACCGGCCCCGCCATCGACCGCGCCGGCGCCCGGATCGCCGGGCGCGGGCGCCGCGGCCGCGGATGGCCGTAGACTCGGCGCCATGGTGAGGACTCCGCTTTCCCCGTGGGAGCGCGCACGCGGCGAGCACTTCGGGGCGCTGCTGCGCGAGGCGCGCGGCGCGCGCAGCATGGTCGAGGTCGCGGCGGTGGCCGGGGTGTCGGCGGAGACGCTGCGCAAGATCGAGACCGGCCGGGCGCCGACGCCGTCGTTCTTCACGATCGCCGCGCTGGCCTTCGCGCTCGACCTCTCCCTGGACGAGCTGGCGGCGGCCTGCGCCCTGCCCGAGGACGCCGGCGGCGAGGCACTGTCCGCCTGACGGGCGGCTGCTGCCCTCGAAGAACGGACGACGGCCCGCCCGGCACGCGACCGCGTGCCGGGCGGGCCGTCACCGTTCACCGGCCGGGAGGGGTCACCCCACCGAGCTGTTGTAGCTCTCGATCGCGGGCTGGATCTCCTTGGCCGCGTCGGCCAGCGCCTGCTTCGCGGGCTTGGTGCCGGCGATGGTCTGCTCGATGGCGGTCTCCACGCCCTTGCGGGCCTGCGGCATGACGCCGAGCAGGCAGCCGGCCGTGGCCGGGGTGGGCTTGGTGGCCTTGAGCTGGTCGATGGCGGTCTGGAACTGCGGGTACTTGGCCACCCACTCCTTGTCCTTGGGGTCGTCCAGGGACTTCTTGTTGACCGGGAAGTAGCCGGTGCCGGTGTGCCAGACGGCCTGCTGCTCGGGCGAGGTGACGAACTTCTCGAACTCCCAGGCGGCGCGCTTCTCGGCGTCCGAGTGGCCGGGGCCGCTGATCCACAGCGAGGCGCCGCCGATCACCGGGCCGCCCTGGTCGGCGGCGGAGGTCTTCGGGAACGCGGCGGTGCCGACCTCGAACTTGGCGGCCTCCTTGTAGCCGCGCAGCACGCCGGTGGACTCCAGGTGCATCGCGACGGTGCCGGCCTTGAAGGCGGCCTGGGCGTCGTCGGTGTTGCGGCCGGTGTTGACGGCATAGCCGTTCTTGACCAGGTCGGCCCACCACTGGACGATCTCGGCGCCCTTGTCGGAGTCGAAGACGACCTTGCCCGCCTTGTCGGTGCGGCCGTTGTCGTTGTCGCAGTACATGGTGCCGGACTCGGCCAGCAGCTGCTCCACGAACCAGCCGTAGATCGCGGCGCCGAAGCCGTACCGGACGGTCTTGCCATCCGCGTCCTTCTTGGTGAGCTTCTTCGCCAGCTCGCCCAGCCCGGCCAGGTCCTTGGGCGCCTGCGCCGGGTCGAGACCGGCCTCCTTGAACGCGTCGTCGTTCAGGTAGAGCAGCGGCATGGAGGAGTTGAACGGCATCGAGACGAGCTTGCCGCCGGCCGAGTAGTAGTTGCGGATGTTGGCGTCGAGGTCGTCCAGCGCGTAGCCGTCCTTGTCGGCGAAGGCCTGCGCCGGGACGGTCTGCTTGGAGTCGATCATGAACCGGGTGCCGATGTCGTAGACCTGCACCAGGGCGGGGGTGCCCTTCTGCTGCACCGCGGCCTTGTACTTGGTGACCAGTTCGTCGTACTTGCCCTGGAACTGCGCCTTGACCTCGATCTTGCCCTGGTGGGCCGCGTTGAACTGGCTGACCAGGCCGTTCAGCACGTCGGCGTTCTTGCCGGTCATCGAGTGCCAGAACTCGACGGTGGTGACGCCCGAGGCCTGGTCCAGCGCCTGCGCGCCGGGGGCCGCGTCGGCGGCGCCGCCGGACCCCGAGTCGGAGCCGGAGGAACTGCAGGCGGTGACGGCGGTCAGGGACAGGCCGGCCACCAGCAGGGCCGCGAGCGCGCGGGCACTCTTCTTCACGGGGGTTCTCTCTCTGTCGGGGGGAGGGGAGGACGGTTGCCCGGTCACCGGACGGCGCCCGCGGTGAGGCCGCGGACGATGAAGCGCTGGCCGAAGACCACCAGGGCGAGCGTGGGCAGCAGCGACAGGACGGCGCCGGCCAGGATCAGGCCGGGGTCGGCCATCTCGGAGTCGCGCAGCGAGGTCAGACCGATCTGCAGGGTCCGCATCTCCGCCGTGCGGGTGATGATGAGCGGCCAGAAGTACTGGTTCCAGGCGGACAGGAACACGTAGATCGACAGCGCCGCGAGGGCCGGCTTGTTGAGCGGCACGACCACCCGCCACAGGAAGCGCCAGTGGCCGGCGCCGTCGATCCGCGCCGCGTCGCGCAGTTCGCCGGGCAGCTGGCGGAAGGACTGGCGCAGCATGAAGGTGCCGAAGCCGCTGGCGAGGAAGGGCAGCACCAGGCCGAAGTAGGTGTTGCCGAAGCCCCAGTCCGACAGCGTCAGGTAGTTGGGGATGATGATGGCCTCCCACGGGACCATCAGCGTCGCCAGGAACACCCCGAACACCACGGCCCGCGCCTTCATCGGCAGGAAGACGAAGGCGTACGCGGCGAGGATCGAGGTGACCAGCTGGGCGAGCGTGATGACCGTCGCCACCAGCGCCGAGTTGGCGTACTGGCGCACCAGCGGGATCGCGTCGATCGCGCCGGTGAAGTTCCGGCCGGTGAGCGAATGCGGCACCAGCGCGGGCGGGTAGCTGGAGAGTTCGGACGGCCCCATGAAGGCGCCGGCGATCGCGTAGTACACCGGGAAGACCACGGTGAGCACGGCGACGGCGAGCAGCAGGTAGACGACGGCCCGGCCGAGCAGGTCGCGCGGCGAACGGCCGGCGAACGGCCGCGGGCGGGCGGGCCCGGTCGCGGTCTTCTCGGGGGCCTCGGTGGCGATCGAAGTCATGCGTAGTGCACCTTCCGCTCCAGGACGCCGAACTGGACGGCCGTGCAGGCGAGGACGACGAGGAGCAGCACCACGGCCTGGGCGCTGGCCCGGCCGAAGTCGCTGGAGCCGTAGGCGAAGGCCTTCTCGTAGACGGAGTAGACGAGCGTCTTGGTGGAGCTGTCCGGGCCGCCCTTGGTGAGGATGTGGATCTGGCCGAAACTCTGCAGCGAGTGGACGGTGGAGACCACGGTGAGGAAGAACAGGTTCGGGCCGAGCATCGGCACGGTGATCGAGCGGGCCAGGCGCAGGCCCGAGGCGCCGTCCAGCCGGGCCGCCTCGACGATCTCGGTGGGGATCGAGCCGATGCCGGCGGAGAGCACCAGCACGTTGTAGCCGAGGTTCATCCACACCGTGGTGGCGGCGACCGAGACCAGTGCGTACCGGGAGTCCGTCAGCCAGCCGATCGGGCCGAGGCCGACCTGCGAGAGCAGGCCGTTGAGCACCCCGCTGGCGGGGTTGTAGAACACCGCGAACACCACCGACGCGCTCGCCACCGAGAAGGCGAACGGCAGCGCGAAGGCGGAGCGCAGCAGCCGCACGCCCCTGATCCGGTTCTCCAGGAGCAGCACCAGCACGAGCGCGCCCAGCACCCCGGGGACCACGGTGAACAGCGTGAACAGCGCCGTGGTGAGGAGGGTCTCGGCGAAGTCGGCCGAGCTGAGCAGGTCGGTGTAGTGCTTCAGTCCCACGTACTTCGAGGGCGCGCCGAACAGGTCGTTGGCGTGGGCGCTCAGGTACAGGGTCCGCCCCAGCGGGTAGCCGATGAAGAGGACGAAGACCACCAGGGAGGGCAGCAGGAAGGCCCAGGCGAGCCCGTGTTCGCCCCAGCGCCCTCGCCGGCGTGGTGACGGGGTGCGGCCCCGGGGGGCTGCGGCGTGCGGTGCGGTCGGCATGGGTTGCGCGTCCGCCTTTCGTATGTCGGTTCCGGCCGAAACCGTGTCTTGCCCGAACGACGGCGCGGAAACCTCGCGATGAGCAGCGGGTGTCGGCGGGATTACGCGTTCGCGTCATATTCGGCCGGTCGTGCGCGGACGGGCCCGGGCGTCCTCGGCCCGGCCCGGCCCGGCACCGGCACCGGTGTCGGCAGGGTGCCGGGCGGTGCGGGCGCGCACCGGAGCGGCTCCGGCTCGCCGTCCGCGACGGCCGAATCCCGGCGGGGGGGCGCGGGGCGCGACGGGGGAAACGAAACCGGCTCAACGCCCGCGCGGCGCGCTGGCGTTGAGCCGGTTTCGAGTGGGTCGGGCTGCCGTCAGGCGCTGATGCCGCCGTCCAGCACCAGGTCGGTGCCGACCGTGTAGCCCGCCTCGGGCGAGGCGAGGTAGAGCACGGCGGAGGCGATCTCCTCCACCGCGCCCGCCCGGCCGAGCGGGACCTCGGTCTCCATCCGGGCGGCCTTGTCGGCGGCGCTCTCGCCGGGCCGGCTCGACATCGGGGTCTGCACCGGGCCGGGGCTGACGGTGTTGATCCGCACGCCCTCGCCGATGTGGTCGCGGGCGGCGGCACGGGTGAGCGCGGTAACCGCGGCCTTGCTGGCGGCGTAGGCGCCGACGCCCTCGATCCGCTTGTGGGCGCCGAGGTTGGAGGAGACGTTGACGATCGCGCCGCCGCCGTGGGCCCGCATGTGGCCGATCTGGTGCTTCATCGCGAGCAGGGTGCCGGTCACGTTGATGTCGAACACCCGCTGCCACTCGGTCTCGTCGATGTCGGCGACCGGGCCGGCCGCGCCGAACACCCCGGCGTTGTTGACGGCCACGTCCAGCCCGCCGAACTGCTCGACGGTCTCGCGGACGAGGCGGGCGGCGTCCTGGCCGTTCGTCACGTCACCGGTCAGCGCGATGGCCTTGCCGCCGACCTGCTCGATCAGCTCGACGGTCTCGGCGAGCGGCGCCGCGGTGCGGCCGGCCACGGCGACCCGGGCGCCCTCGGCGGCGAAGGCGAGCGCGATGGCCCGGCCGATCCCGCTGCCGGCGCCGGTGACCAGGACGGACGAGTCGGCGAAACGTGCGGTCATGAGGTGAACTCCCTGATAAGAGTGGTGCGTTCGGATGTCGTGCGGTCAGTGGTGGTTCGGGGCAGGGCGGCGACCGCGAGGGCGGTGAGCGCCAGCCCGGCGGCGGCGGCCGCGAAGGCCGCGGCGTAGCCGCCGACGACGGTCGGGCGGGTGGCGGCGAGCGCCATCAGGGCGGCCAGGCCCGCGGCGGGGCCGAGCTCCATGGCGGTGTTGAGGACGCCGGCGGCGAGGCCGGTCCGCTCGGGCGACACGCCGCCGGTCGCGAGGACGGCCGAGCCGGCGAAGGCGGCCGCGGCTCCGGCGGGCAGCAGGAGCAGTCCGGGCAGCAGACCGGTGGCGTACCCGCTGCCGGGGGTGATCCCGGCCAGCAGGCCGAGCCCGGCCGCCGCGAGGGCGAGCCCGCCGGCGGTGACCGGGACGGGCCCGTACCGGGCGGTCAGCGGCCCGGCGAGCCGGCCGGCGAGCAGCAGCACCGCCGCGTACGGCAGGAAGGCTCCGGAGGTGGCCAGCACCCCCCAGCCGCGGACCTGTTGGAGGTAGAGCGCGAGCAGCAGGAAGGTCAGCGCGGTGCCGGCGGCGGTCGCCGTGACGGCGGCGAGCGCGGTGGCGCGGCGCCGGTCGGCGAGGAAGCCGGGCGGCAGCAGCGGGTCGGGGGTGCGGCGTTCGGCGGCGGCGAATGCGAGCAGCAGGGCGAGCCCGGCGAGCAGCAGCCCGAGCGTCGCGGGGGTGCGCCAGCCGTGTTCGGCGGAGCCGACCAGGCCGTAACTGGCCGCGCAGACACCGGCGGTGGCGAGGACGGCGCCGCGCAGGTCCAGGGCGGGGCGGCGGCCGGCGGGTGCGGCGGGTGGCAGCGAGCCGGAGCGCAGCAGCCCGGCGAGGGCGACCAGCACGGGCACGGCGAACAGCCAGCGCCAGGAGGCGACGGCGGCGACCGCGCCGGAGGCCAGGTTGCCGGCCGTCGCGCCGAGCACCGAGAGGCCGCCCCAGGTGGCCATCGCCCGCCGGAAGGCGGCGGGTTCGGGGCGCAGTTCGCGGACCACCGCGACCGCGGCCGGGGCGGTGAGGGCCGCGCCGACGCCCTGGGCGAAGCGGCCCGCCAGCAGGACGGCGAAGTCGGGTGCGAGGGCGCAGCCGACCGAGGCGGCGCCGAGCAGGGCCAGGCCGGACCGCAGCATCCGGCGCCCGCCGTGCCGGTCGGTGAGCCGGCCGCCGAGCAGCAGCAGCGCGCTGAAGGAGAGCCCGTAGGCGGCGCTCAGCAGCAGCACTCCGGACGGGCCGAGTCCGAACTCCCGGGCCACCAGGGGCAGTGGCACGGAGAGGATCATGATCGTGAAGATCAGCGCGGCCTGCACGCCGCCCAGCAGCGCGAAGCCCGGCCGACCGGCCGTGGTGACACGCATGAGACCCCCCTCTCTAACATGACCGTTCGGTCCAGTATCGGCACAGCAAGAACCCCGCACGGCAGAAACCCCGCACAGCAGAAGGCCCGCACGGCAGCACCCCGCAGAGCGACGACGGACCCCGCACCCCCGAGCGGATCAGTCGAGCAGCACCAGCGCCTGCTCGGCCGCGTCCCGCACCCGGGCCGCGCCGTCCGCGGTCTTCCCCATCACCCGCATACCCTGCATCAGCACCATCAGCATCCGGGCCAACGCCCGGGGTTCCCGCCCGTCTGGCAGCTCCCCCTGCGCCCGGGCCCGCACCAGCGCGGCGGCCAGCACCGTCTCCAGGTGGCCGAGGCTGGCGTCCACCCGGCGGGCCGCCGAAGGGTCGTGCGGGGCGAGCTCGACGGCGGTGTTGGTGACGAAGCAGCCGCGCTCCCGCCCCTCCTCGGCGGAGGACGCCGCGTACCGGCGCACCATCGCCCGGACGGCCGGCAGCACCGGCCCGGGTTGGGACAGTTCGGCCAGCAGCACCGGGTCGGTCTGCTCGGCGTACCGTTCCAGCGCGCGCAGGTAGAGCTCGTGCTTGCTGCCGAAGGTCGCGTAGATGCTCGCCCTGGCGATCCCGAGCTCCTCGACCAGGTCGGCCATCGAGGTGGCCTCGTAGCCGCGGCGCCAGAACAGGTCGAGTGCCGCCTGCAGCGCCGCGTCCGGGTCGAATTCCTTCGTTCGCGCCATGAGGGAACGCTATGTCTTTCGAGACCGATCGGTCAAGATACTTCCGCCGGCCACCCGGTCAGCCCTCCGCGAGGTGCCGCTCGACGGTGGCCACCTTCGCGGTGAGGCCGTCGGCCACCCCGGCCCGGTCGTCGATCTTGATGACCGTGCTCACCCGCCCGCTGTACTCCTTCACCGCCTCGATCGCCGCCCGGATCACCGGCATCACCTCGTCCCACTCCCCCTCGATACTGGTGAACATCGCGTCCGTCCGGTTCGGCAGGCCGCTCGCCCGCACCACCCGGACGGCCGCCGCCACCGCCTCCCCCACGTCCTCGCCGATGCCCAGCGGGGTCACCGAAAAAGCTGCGATCACTGTTCTGCGCTCCTTGTGTCGACGGCACCGGCCGCGGCCCGGATCACCCCGGGCCGCGACCAGGCTAGGGCCTGCTCAGGCGATCGTCGGCAGCGGCGGTTCGACGGCCAGCGGGGCGGTGGAGCGGGCCCGGTGCTGGGCCGCCCAGGAGGTGAGCGCCACCGTGCAGGCGTGGTCGAGGTGGCGCAGGCCGGACCAGTCCAGCTCGACCGGCCGGTCGGCGGGCAGCCGCTCCAGGGTGTCGAGCAGCCGGGGCAGCCGCAGGAAGGTGGCGTTGCCGCTGAGCCGGACGCGGTGCAGCGGCTGCCCGGTCGTCAGCACCACCTCCTCGACGGCGATCTGCAGGGTGGAGGTCTGCCAGGCGGAGGTGACCACCGCCAGGCCGATGCCGATCAGCACCCCCTCGAACAGGTCGGTGGCGATGATCGCCACGGCCGTGACCACCAGCACCAGCGCCTCGCTCCGGTGCTCCCGGCAGAGCGCGACGATCCGGCGCACCGGGACGAGCTTGGCGCCGGCGTGCACCAGCACGGCGGCCAGCGCGGAGAGCGGGACGAGCCCGAGGGCGCCCGGCAGCAGCGCGGTGAACAGCAGCAGCCACAGGCCGTGCAGGAAGCGGGAGGCCTTGCTGCGGCCGCCGGCCTGGACGTTGGCGGCGCTGCGCACGATCACCGCCGTCATCGGCAGCGAGCCGAGCAGCCCGCAGACGGTGTTGCCGAGCCCCTGGGCCGTCAGTTCCCGGTCGTAGTCGGTGCGCGGGCCGTGGTGCATCCGGTCGACGGCGGCGGCGCTGAACAGCGTCTCGGCGGAGGCGATCAGGGTGAAGGCGACCACGGTGCCGAGCCCGGCGGTGCCGGCCAGGGCGCCGAGCGAGGCCGGCTCGGGCGGGTGGACGACGTCGAGCAGTCCGGAGACCCGGACCCGGGCCACCGGCAGGTCGGCGGCGGCGGTGACGACGGCGGCCAGCCCGACCGCGGCCAGCGGCGCGGGGACGGCGCGGGCGATCCGCTCCGGCAGGTGCTTCCAGCCGACCAGCACCGCCAGGGTGCCGAGGCCGAGCAGGACGGCGCTCGGGTGGGCGGCGCCGCCGAGGACGTCGCCGAGCAGGGCGGGCAGCCGGGCGAGCTTGTCCGGGCCGGTGGCGGGGGCGCGGCGGTCGGCGAGCGCGTAGAGCTGGCCGGTCAGCAGGGTGAGGCCGATGCCGGCCAGCATGCCGTGCACCACCGAGGTGGAGATGGCGCGGAACCAGCGACCGAGGCGTAAGGCCCCCATCGCCAGCTGGAGCAGACCGGTGCCGAGCACCAGCAGGCCGAGGGCGCCGACGCCGAAGCGCTGGACGGCGTCGGCGACCAGCACGGTCAGCCCGGCGGCCGGGCCGCTGACCTGCAGGGTGCTGCCGGGCAGCAGGCCGACCACCAGGCCGCCGACGATGCCGGTGACCAGGCCGAGTTCGGCCGGGACGCCGGAGGCGACGGCCACTCCGACGCACAGCGGCAGGGCGACCAGGAACACCACCAGCGAGGCGGGCAGGTCGTGACGCCACGGGACGGCGCGCAGCGCGGCGAGCGGGGGCCGGCGGCGGCCCTTCGGGGTGCTCGTGCGGGGGTGGCCCGGCGGGCTCTTGCGACGGCGCGGGTACGGGTTCACCCGGTCACCGCCGGAAGGGGGGCAGGGAACAGCGCATGGGGGTGCTTCTTTCCGCGTACCCGCGACCGCGGGCACGCCGTTGCAGGCCGAGGAGAGAGGGATTGACCGCGGCGGGCGACAACGGTACGCCCGCGCGTCCGGCTGGACCGGAGGGCGGCGGCGGGTGTCGGGTCGGTGCGGTCAGGGGGTGCGTCCCTCGCTCGGGTGCGGCGGACCGGGCGCGATGGTCCTGGACGGGGCTGCCCCCGGAAGCTCCCCCGCTTCCTGGACGCCCTCAAACCCCCCTGCCGCGGCCTCAGTTGGACGTCACGGGCCCGGCGTGGCACCGACGGTACCCGGGCGCGCGGGGCGGGCCGACCTCCGGCACCGGCCCTTCACCGGCGCTCCACACCGGACGCGTTTTCGGGGGCGGAGGGGCGGGCTCCCCGGGTACACCTGCGCGAACGCCGCCCGCCCGTGCGAACCGGGAGGTAAAGAGACCTTCCCGACCACCGCCGGCCGGCGTTCCACATTCTGTTGAAGTCCCCTTGACGGCCCGCCCGGCCCATCGTACTTTCATTCCACATACAGAAACCGTTCTTCCGTATGGTGGAATTCTGGAGATGAGCCCTCCGACCCACTGCGGGCCGACGCAGGAGAGACCCGATGCCCCGAATGACAGCCGCCCGCGCGGCCGTGGAGATCCTCAAGCTCGAAGGCGTCGAGGCGGCCTTCGGCGTGCCGGGCGCGGCCATCAACCCCTTCTACGCCGCGCTCAGGGCGTCCGGCGGGATCCGGCACACGCTGGCCCGGCACGTCGAGGGCGCCTCGCACATGGCCGAGGGCTACACCCGGGCCGCCGCCGGGAACATCGGCGTCTGCATCGGCACCTCGGGCCCGGCCGGCACCGACATGATCACCGGCCTGTACTCGGCCATCGCCGACTCGATCCCGATCCTGTGCATCACCGGCCAGGCGCCCGTCGCCCGGCTGCACAAGGAGGACTTCCAGGCCGTCGACATCGCCTCGATCGCCGCGCCGGTCACCAAGAAGGCCACCACCGTGCTGGAGGCCGCGCAGGTCCCCGGCGTGTTCCAGCAGGCCTTCCACCTGATGCGCTCCGGCCGCCCCGGGCCCGTCCTGATCGACCTGCCGATCGACGTCCAGCTGACCGAGATCGACTTCGACCCCGAGGCCTACCAGCCGCTGCCGGTCTACAAGCCCGCCGCCAACCGGGTGCAGATCGAGAAGGCGATCGCCCTGCTCCAGGAGTCCGAGCGCCCGCTGATCGTGGCCGGCGGCGGCGTCATCAACGCCGACGCCTCCGCGCTGCTGCTGGAGTTCGCCGAGCTGACCGGCGTGCCCGTCGTACCGACCCTGATGGGCTGGGGCACCGTCCCCGACGACCACGAGCTCAACGCGGGCATGGTCGGCCTGCAGACCTCGCACCGCTACGGCAACGAGACCTTCCTCGCCTCCGACTTCGTCCTCGGCATCGGCAACCGCTGGGCCAACCGGCACACCGGCGGCCTCGACGTCTACACCGCCGGCCGGACCTTCGTCCACGTCGACGTCGAGCCCACCCAGATCGGCCGGATCTTCGCCCCCGCCCTCGGCATCGCCTCCGACGCCGGGGCCGCGCTGGAGCTGTTCGTCGAGGTCGCCAAGGAGCTGAAGGCCGCCGGCACCCTCAAGGACCGCAGCGCCTGGGCCGCCTCCGCCCAGGAGCGCAAGGCGCGGCTGCAGCGCCGCACCCACTTCGACGACGTGCCGCTCAAGCCGCAGCGGGTCTACGAGGAGATGAACCGCGCCTTCGGCCCGGAGACCCGCTACGTCACCACCATCGGCCTGTCCCAGATCGCCGGCGCGCAGCTGCTGCACGTGTACAAGCCGCGGCACTGGATCAACTGCGGCCAGGCCGGCCCGCTCGGCTGGACCGTCCCGGCCGCGCTCGGCGTCGCCGCCGCCGACCCGGAAGGGCAGGTCGTCGCGCTCTCCGGCGACTACGACTTCCAGTTCATGATCGAGGAGCTGGCGGTCGGCGCCCAGCACCGGATCCCGTACGTCCACGTGCTGGTGAACAACTCCTACCTGGGCCTGATCCGGCAGGCGCAGCGCGCCTTCGACATCGACTTCCAGGTCAAGCTGGAGTTCGAGAACATCAACGCCCCGGAGCTGGGCGTCTACGGCGTGGACCACGTCCGGGTGGTCGAGGGCCTGGGCTGCAAGGCGATCCGGGTCACCGAGCCGGACCAGCTGCTGCCCGCCTTCGAGGAGGCCAAGAAGCTGGCCGCCGAGTTCCGCGTCCCGGTGGTGGTCGAGGCGATCCTGGAACGGGTCACCAACATCTCGATGGCGGCCGCCGACATCGACAAGGTCAACGAGTTCGAGGAGCCGGCCACCCGCCCGGAGCACGCGCCCACCGCCGTGCGCCCGCTCACGGTCTGAGGCGTGCCCCTCGGGTCCTCCCGGGCGCGCGGGGGCCGCACGCCGTTCGCGTACGCCCCCGCGCCCGCGGAACAGCCGCGGCGTCGGCGCGGTTGACCCGTCCGGGGCCGCTACCGTGATGCCGGGCACGGCCCCGGAACGACCCCGGACCGGGCCCTGTCCCGCCCGCTCCACGACCCCGCCGGAAGGACCACCACCGTGAGCCTGTACGACATTCCGCTGCGCACCCTCGCCGGTGAGCCCGCCTCGCTCGCCGACCACAAGGGCCAGGCGCTGCTGATCGTCAACGTCGCCTCCAAGTGCGGCCTCACCCCGCAGTACACCGGCCTGGAGCGGCTCCAGGGGCGCTACGCCGGGCGCGGGTTCACCGTGCTGGGCTTCCCGTGCAACCAGTTCGCCGGGCAGGAGCCGGGCAGCGCCGAGGAGATCCGGGCGTTCTGCTCCACCACCTACGGCGTGACCTTCCCGCTGTTCGAGAAGATCGACGTCAACGGCGAGCAGCGGCACCCGCTGTACGAGGTGCTGACCCGGCACGCCGACGCCGAGGGCCAGGCCGGGGACGTGGCCTGGAACTTCGAGAAGTTCGTCGTCTCCCCGGACGGCGCCGTCACCGCCCGGATCCGCCCGGCCGTCGACCCGGAGGCGGCCGAGGTGATCACCGCGATCGAGGCCGTCCTCCCGGCCTGATCCCGCTCCTCAGAGCAACAGCCGCGTCCCGGGCGGGAGTTCACCCGCCCGGGCCGCGTCGCGCAGGTGCGCCAGCAGGGTGTCGCGCAGCGCCTCGGCCGCGCGGGTCGGCCGCAGTTCGGGCCCGTGCGCGACGGCGATGGTGCGGCCCAGGCCCGGGCCGGCGAACGGCGTCACCGCGAGCCCCGAGCGGGCGGCCACCATGCCGGGCACCACGGCGGGCCCCAGCCCGGCCCGGACGAAGCCGAGCACCGCGTCCATCTCCCCGCCCTCGACGGCGAATTCGGGCTCGAACCCGGCCTCCCGGCAGGCCTCCAGGGTGGCCTCGCGGACGTCGTAGCCCTCCCGGAACATCACCAGCGGCCGGCCCTTCAGCTCCGCCACCCGCGCCTTGCGCCGGGCCGGGTGCCCGGCCGAGACCAACACCAGCTCCTCGTGCAGCAGTTCGGTGACGGCCGGGTCCGGCGGCCGCTCCCCGCCCTCCGGGGTGATCACCAGCGCGAGGTCCAGCTCCCCCGCCGCCAGCAGCCCGGTGAGGTCGCGCGAGCCGCCCTCGCGCACCGCCAGCGCGACCCCCGGGTAGCGGTCCCGGAAGAGCCGCAGCACGTCCGGCACCAGGCTGGTGCACAGGCTCGGCGGCGCGCCGAGCCGTACTCGGCCGCGGCGCAGCTGCACCGTCTCCTGGACGGCGAGCCGGGCGCTCTCGGTGTCCGCCACGATGCGCCGGGCCAGCGGCAGCAGCGCCTCCCCGGCGTCGGTCAGCGCGATGTTGCCGCGGGTGCGGTGGAACAGCTCGGCACCCAGCTCGCGCTCCAGTGCCCGAACCTGCTGCGAGAGTGACGGCTGGGCCACCCGCACTGTCTCTGCGGCCCGGGTGAAGTGACAGGTATCGGCCACGGCCAGGAAGTACCGGAGTTGCTGGAGCTGCATAAGCCCAGCGTAAAGGCCTTCCATAGGCTGCGGCTATCGTCACGAGCTAGATCATGTCTTGGACACGGCTTGGAATGCATCCCTACGGTTGCCGCCATGACAACCGTGACGCGGACGGGCCGCCCTCCGTCCCTGCTCTTGAACCTGTGGCGGTCGACCGTCGGCAAGAAGGCCGTCATGGCCGTCAGCGGACTCCTCATGCTGCTGTACCTGGTCTTCCACATGCTGGGGAACCTGCAGATCTTCTTCGGGCCCCAGGAGATCAACTACTACGCCCACTGGCTGCGCACCCTCGGCATGCCGTTCCTGCGCTACGAGTGGCTGCTGTGGATCTTCCGGGCCGGCCTGACCGTCTGCGTCGTGGCGCACGGCGTGTCCGCGTACCAGCTCAGCCGCCGTGACATCGCCGCCCGGCCGACCAAGTACGCGCACCAGCGCCAGCGGGCCACCTACGCGACCCGCACGATGCGCTGGGGCGGGGTGATCCTGGGCCTGTTCATCATCTGGCACATCCTCGACCTCACCACCGGCACCGTGAACCCGGTCGGCGAGCACGAGCACCCGTACCAGAACATCGTCGCCTCCTTCGACCGCTGGTACAGCTGCATCTTCTACATCCTCGCGATGCTGGCCCTCGGCCTGCACATCCGGCACGGCTTCTGGAGCGCCGCACAGACGCTCGGCGCCAACAACGCGCGCCTGAACTTCATCCTGAAGCTGGCCGCCAACGGGCTGGCGCTCCTGCTCAGCGTCGGTTTCGTGTCCGTCCCCCTGGCCGTGATGTTCGGAGTCGTGAAGTGACCACCTACCCCGAGTACTCCGTGGGCGAGCCCATCGCCGACGACAAGGCCCCGGCCGGGGCGATCGAACAGCGCTGGGACGAGCGCCGGTTCCAGGCCAAGCTGGTCAACCCCGCCAACCGCCGCAAGCACACCGTGATCGTGGTCGGCACCGGCCTGGCCGGCGGCGCCGCCGGCGCCACCCTCGCCGAGCAGGGCTACCACGTCGTCCAGTTCTGCTTCCAGGACTCCCCGCGGCGGGCCCACTCGATCGCCGCCCAGGGCGGCATCAACGCGGCCAAGAACTACCGCAACGACGGCGACTCGATCCGCCGGCTGTTCTACGACACCGTCAAGGGCGGCGACTTCCGCGCCCGCGAGTCCAACGTGCACCGGCTCGCCCAGGTGTCGGTGGAGATCATCGACCAGTGCGTCGCCCAGGGCGTGCCCTTCGCCCGCGAGTACGGCGGCCTGCTCGACACCCGCTCCTTCGGCGGCGTCCAGGTCTCCCGCACCTTCTACGCCCGCGGCCAGACGGGCCAGCAGCTGCTGCTCGGCGCCTACCAGGCGCTCTCCCGGCAGATCGCCGCCGGAAACGTGGAGATGCACGCCCGCACCGAGATGCTGGACCTCGTCGTGGTGGACGGCCGGGCCCGCGGCATCGTCGCCCGCGACCTCGTCACCGGCGAGATCCGCACCCACACCGCGGACGCCGTCGTGCTCGCCAGCGGCGGCTACGGCAACGTCTTCTACCTCTCCACCAACGCCAAGAACTCCAACGCCACCGCGATCTGGCGGGCCCACCGGCGCGGCGCCTACTTCGCCAACCCGTGCTTCACCCAGATCCACCCGACCTGCATCCCGCGCTCCGGCGACCACCAGTCCAAGCTCACCCTGATGAGCGAGTCGCTGCGCAACGACGGCCGGATCTGGGTGCCCAAGGCCAAGGGCGACACCCGCCCGCCGGCGGCGATCCCCGAGGACGAGCGGGACTACTACCTGGAGCGGATCTACCCCTCCTTCGGCAACCTGGTGCCGCGCGACATCGCCTCCCGGGCCGCCAAGAACGTCTGCGACGAGGGCCGTGGCGTCGGCCCCGGCGGGCAGGGCGTGTACCTGGACTTCGCCGACGCCATCCGCCGGCTCGGCCGGAGCGCCGTCGAGGCCAAGTACGGCAACCTGTTCGAGATGTACGAGCGGATCACCGCCGAGGACCCGTACAAGGTGCCGATGCGCATCTACCCGGCGATCCACTACACCATGGGCGGGCTCTGGGTCGACTACGACCTGCAGACCACCGTCCCCGGCCTGTTCGCGGTCGGCGAGGCCAACTTCTCCGACCACGGCGCCAACCGGCTCGGCGCCAGCGCGCTCATGCAGGGCCTCGCCGACGGCTACTTCGTGCTGCCGCCCACCCTCAACGACTACCTGGCCCGCAACCCGCTGCCCGCCGTGCCCGGCGACCACCCCGCGATCACCGGGGCCGAGACCGAGGTCACCGACCGGCTGGAGCGGATCCTCGCCGTGAACGGCGACCGCACCCCGGACTCCTTCCACCGCGAGCTCGGCGAACTCCTCTGGGACAAGTGCGGCATGGCCCGCGACGAGGCCGGGCTCAAGCAGGCGCTCGTCCGGATCCCCGAGCTGCGCGAGGAGTTCTGGCGCCGGATCAAGGTGCCCGGCACCGGCCAGGAGCTCAACCAGTCGCTGGAGAAGGCCAACCGGCTCGTCGACTACTTCGAGCTCGCCGAACTCATGTGCCTGGACGCGCTGCACCGGGCCGAGTCCTGCGGCGGCCACTTCCGCACCGAGAGCCAGACGCCCGAGGGCGAGGCCGCCCGCCGCGACGAGGACTTCAGCTACGCCGCCGCCTGGGAGTTCACCGGCACCGGCACCGCGCCCGTCCTCCACCGCGAGGCCCTCGACTTCGACTACGTCCACCCCACCCAGCGGAGCTACGCATGAACCTCACCCTGCGCATCTGGCGCCAGGCGGGCCCGGACGCCCCCGGCTCGATGACCACCTACCAGGTCAGCGGCATCAGCCCGGACATGTCCTTCCTGGAGATGCTCGACACCCTCAACGAGGAACTGATCACCCGCGGCGACCAGCCCGTCGCCTTCGACCACGACTGCCGCGAGGGCATCTGCGGCGCCTGCGGCATGGTCATCAACGGCCAGGCGCACGGCCCCGAGCGCACCACCACCTGCCAGCTGCACATGCGGCACTTCAAGGACGGCGACACCATCGACGTCGAGCCGTGGCGGGCCTCGGCCTTCCCGGTGGTCAAGGACCTCGTCGTCGACCGCACCGCCTTCGACCGGATCATCGGCTCGGGCGGCTACATCACCGCGCCCACCGGCAGCGCCCCCGACGCGCACGCCACGCCCGTCCCCAAGGAGGCGGCCGACACCGCCTTCGAGCACGCCGAGTGCATCGGCTGCGGCGCCTGCGTGGCGGCCTGCCCGAACGGCTCCGCGATGCTGTTCACCTCGGCCAAGGTCGTCCACCTCAACATCCTGCCGCAGGGCGCTCCCGAGCGCTCCGCCCGGGTGCGGAACATGGTCGCGGCGATGGACGACGAGGGCTTCGGCGGCTGCACCAACACCGGCGAGTGCGCCACCGCCTGCCCCAAGGGCATCCCGCTCACCGGCATCGCCGCGATGAACCGGCAGTTCCTGCGGGCGTCGCTCGGCTGACGCCCCCTCGGTACGGAAGGCCCTCCGCGCGGTGCTCACGCGGGGGGTCTTCGCCGTGCGCGGGGCGCACGGGGACGTGCGCGGGGGCGTGCGGAGGCGGGGCGCGCGGCCCCCGTTCGCGCTCCCCGTACGGGTGGTGGAACGTCAAGAGCGGTGCTGTGCCGCGGAGAATCGCGCTACGGTGGTCCTCCGCTACGGAGGGACGGCATATGCCCGAGGTTCAGTCCTGTTCCGGCTGCGGCGGGTCCGGGGGGACCCAGAAGACCGAGGCAACGGTCGAACTGGACGAGGAAGGAAGCATGGTGCCCAGGGTCCACGAATTCTGGTCGCCCTGCGGTCGGTGCCACGGGTCAGGGACGGTGATCGTCGGATGAGGCTGGTCTTCGAGTGCGTCGAGTGCGGTGGGCATTACCTGCCACCGGAGGGCATGGCCTACCCGGACGGGCCCGCCTCGCCGCTCTGGTGCGCCACCTGCCAGCACGCCAAGCACACCGCCGGGCTCCGGGAGGACCCGCTGCTCGCCCGGGTCGCGCTGGCCGCCGCCCGCGCCGCGCTCGCCCGGCGGGCCGCCGACACCGCCGAGCCGGCCGCGGGCGGGCGCGGCGACGTCCGGCCGTCCCGGCCTCCGCTGTCCCGCCGGGCCCGCAAGGGGCCGGGCGGGGTGCGCGGCAAGCTGTCCTAGAACGTCGGGGTCAGAACAGCGCCTCCTGGGTGTCCGGCTCCGGCGGGCGCACCCGCTCCCGCAGGGTGAGCCCGGCGCAGGCGCGGCCGGTGACGGGCGTCAGCGTCCAGCCGGTCAGCTTCCGGGTGTCCAGCAGCAGCGGGCCGGAGCCGTCCGGCCGGTCGAGGAACAGGTGCCGGCCGACCGGCGGGCGCAGCGCCCCCGCCAGCACCGCGCCGTCGGCCAGGCCGGCCACCTCGTGGTACGTCTCCGGGGCACCGGCGGCCAGGCCGAAGCGGTCCACGTGGTCCACCACCGGGCGGTCCGCGAGCCGTTCGACGGCGTGGCCGTCCAGCAGCCCGTGCGCCCGCCGTCTGGCCTCGGTGAGCACGGCGCGCCGGTGCGCGGCGTCGCCGTGCGACCACCAGTGGTCCGTCTTGATCCGGGACTTGAACCGCTCGCGGGCCATCCCCGAGGCGGCGACGGTGAGTTCGGCGCGGCGCACCGCGGGCAGGCCGCCGCGCGCGGTGAACGCGTAGGCCAGCGCGCCCTGTTCGAGCAGCCGGCTGTCGCCGCGCTGCTCGGCGGTCAGGCCGACCTTGAGCAGGCCCTCGCCGAACCAGGCGAGGTAGAGCAGGTAGGTGCGGCCGTCGTCGAGGATCTGGTCCCGGGCGAGGGCGAGGCCGCGGTCCACGCTCTGGCAGGCCGGGCACTGCGTGGGGCCGCCGTCCGGGTCGATCTCCGCCCGGTGCGGGCAGGGCGTGCGCTCCGTCGCCCCCGCCAGCCAGGCGCCGGTGCAGCGGCGCGGGCCGCCGAGCAGCCAGCCGACCTCGGCGCCGGGCGTCACGGCGCGCTCGTGCACCCGGGTGCCGGCCACGGCCCCGAGCACGGCGCGGCCGTCCTGCCAGCTCAGGCCGGTGGAGATCCAGCCGGCGGGCCGGTCGGGGCGCTGCGGTGCGATCGTCACGTCGTTCTCCCTCCCTTCGGCTCCAGTGAGGCTACCCCGTGGCACTGACAGGGCCGGTCGGAGCCAAAAATGCATAAGCAGCTTAGATAAGTTGCTGATACATTCCAGGACATGGCACCACCGCGGTCCCCCGCCCCGCCCGGCTCGCCGGACGGCCTCGACGTGGCGGCCCTCGCCGACGCACTGGAACAGTTCACCGGCATGTTCATCCGCCTCGCCTCGGTGGAGAAGCTCAGCTTCACCACCCTCGGCGTGCTGCACACCCTGGCCGGGCGCGGCCCGCTGCGGCTGTCCGAGCTCACCGCCAGCGAGCAGGTCACCCAGCCGGCGATCACCCAGCTCGTCACCCGGCTCGAACGCGACGGGCTCGTCCGCCGCGAGCCCGACCCGACCGACCGGCGGGCCGTCCTGGTCCACCTGCTGCCCGCCGGCCGCGCCGTCGTCGAACGCCGCCGCGCCGACCGGGTGGCCCGGCTCACCGCCCTCACCGCACACCTCGACGCGCCCCGGCGGCGGACCGTCGCCGCGGCGCTGCCCGCCCTGCTGGAGATCGCCGCGCTCGGCGCCGAGCAACCGGCGGCGTCTCCACCACTCAGCTAAGGAAGCCGAGTTGGCCACCGATCCGTTCCCGCTCCCGCCCACCCCGGTCCACCTGCCCGACGCCGTCCTCGACGACCTGCGCGAGCGCCTCGCCCGCACCCGCGCCCCGCTCGGCGACCCCGACGACTGGTCGTACGGCGTCCCGCGCGGCTACCTCGCCGAACTGCTCGCCCACTGGCGCGACGGCTTCGACTGGCGCCGGGCCGAGGCCGCGATCAACGCGTACCAGCACTACACGGTGGCCGTCGACGGCGTGCCCGTGCACGTCCTGCGCCGGGCCGGCGTCGGCCCGCGCCCGGTGCCGCTGATCCTCAGCCACGGCTGGCCATGGACCTTCTGGCACTGGTCGAAGGTCATCGACCCGCTCGCCGACCCCGGCGCGCACGGCGGCGACCCGGCCGACGCCTTCGACGTCCTGGTGCCCACCCTGCCCGGCTTCGGCCTCCCCGGCCCGCTCACCGGCGAACCCGACCTCACCTTCGTCCGGGTCGCCGACCTCTGGCACACCCTGATGACCGACGTCCTCGGGTACGAGCGCTACGCGGCCGGCGGCTGCGACATCGGCGCGCTGATCTGCGGTCAGCTCGGCCACAAGTACGCCGACTCGCTGTACGGCATCCACATCGGCTCCGGCCAGCGGCTCGACTTCCTCAACGGCGACCGCGCCTGGGACGTCGCCCAGGGCCGCCCGATCCCCGAGGACGCGCCGGCCGGAGTCCGGGAGCGGACGATCGAGCTCGACCGGCGCTTCGCCGTCCACGTCGCCGCCCAGATGCTCGAACCCGCCACCCTCGCCCCCGGCCTCAGCGACTCCCCCGCCGGCCTGCTCGCCTGGCTGCTCGCCCGCTGGGCCAAGTGGAGCGACCACGGCGGCGACGTGGAGCGGGTGTTCAGCAAGGACGAGTTGCTCACCCACGCCACCCTGTACTGGGCCACCAACGCCATCGGCAGCTCGATCCGCTACTACGCCAACATCAACCGCCACCCCTGGCGGCCCTCGCACGACCGCCGGCCCGTCGTCGAGGCGCCCACCGGGATCACCTTCGTCGGCTTCGAGAACCCCCCGGGCGTGACGACGGACCAGCGCGTGCGGAGCTTCCTCGACAGCGACCGGGCCGACTGGTACCACCACGTCAACCTCACCGCCCACGAGCACGGCGGCCACTTCATCCCCTGGGAGAACCCGCGGGCCTGGATCGACGACCTGCGCCGCACCTTCCGCGGCCGCCGCCCGTGAGGGCCGCGCGGGCTACCGCTGCGCGGCCGGGCCGCCGGCCGGTGCCGCGGGGGCGGTGGAGGTGCGCCCCGGGTCCAGCGGCGCCAGTACTTCGCCCGGTGGGCCGCCCACGTTCTATTGTGGCGGGCGCGGTCCGCGCCGCCGCCGGGAGGCGGGTGGTGCGGCCGGGACGGCGCGTGGACGTGAAGGGGTGGCTGGTGGCGGGGCGGCGGAACAGCGGGGTGCTGGCGATCTGGGCGGAGGCGCAGCGGCAGCAGCAGCGCCGGGAGGAGGTCCGCTGGCGCGCCGAGGAGGCGGAGCTGCGGCGGCACGAGCGCGCGCAGCGGGAGGCGCAGCGGGCGGCGGCCCGGGACGAGCGGGAGGCGCAGCGCGCGTACCAGCAGTCCCGGGAGGCGGAGGCGGCCCGGCGGACGGCCGAACTGGCCGCCCGGGTAGAGGAGTTGCGCGGGCTGTTGGCGGCGGGGCTGGCGGCGCCGGCGTTCGGTCCGCAGGCGCTGCTGGTGCAGCGCGAGGTGCCGCCGTTCGATCCGGGGCCGCTGGGCGTGCCGGTCGCGATGCCGGACCAGCACGCGGCGGCGTACCACGTGCCGGCTCCGGACGCCGCGCAGGCCCGCAACGCGGGGGTGCGGCGCCAGTACGAGCAGTACGTGGCGCAGGCGCGGGCCCGGTTCGAGCAGGACTGGTACGCGGCGCAGGCCCAGGAGGCGGACCGGCAGCAGCGGTTGGCCGCGTACCACCGGGAGTACCTGGAGTGGGCGGAGCGGTTCCGCCGTGCGGAGGCGGACCGCGGGGCGCGGACGGAGGAGTTGCTGCGCCGGTTGCGGGCGGGCGATCCGGAGGCGGTGCAGGAGTACTTCACGGCCGGGCTGTACGCCTCGGCGGCCTGGCCGGAGGGCTTCCCGCACCGGCTGGTGGCGGCCTGGGAGGCGTCCGGCCGCCAGCTGGTGGTGAACTGGGAGCTGCCGGGCCCGGACGTGGTGCCGGCGGCCGCCCGCGTCCGGTACGTGAAGTCGGACGACCGCGAGGCCGAGGTGGCCCGCCCGGCGACCGAGCGCAAGGCGCTGTACCGGGAGGTGCTGGCGCAGTCGGCGCTGCGGGTGGCGGCGGAGCTGTTCCGGGCGGACCGGGACGGGATGCTGGACTCGGTGGTGCTGAACGGCTTCGTGCTCGGCATCGATCCGGCGACCGGCCGGGAGGCCGAGCGCTTCCTGTCCACGCTGACCGCGTCCCGGGCCGACTTCGCCGCGCTGGCGCTGGACCGGGTGGCGCCGGTGGAGTGCTTCCAGGGTCTGGGCGGCAAGCTGTCGGCGCGCCCGGAGCGGCTGGACGAGGTGAAGCCGGACCGGCTGCCGGAGACGGTCGGCGGGGTGCTGGCCGGGCACGGCGGCGAGGACGAGCCGGACCTGTTCGAGATGGACCCGCTCGAATTCGAGGACCTGATCGCCGAGTTGTTCCGGCTGCGCGGCTTCCGCGTGATGACCACGGCCCGCAGCGGCGACGTCGGGGTGGACGTGGTCGCCGAGGACCTGGACCCGGTGACCGGCGGCAAGATCGTCATCCAGGCCAAGCGCTACAGGAAGACCGTGCCGCCGACCGCCGTGCGCGACCTGGAGTCCACCGTCCGCCACCACGGCGCGATCAAGGGCATCCTGGTCACCACCGCGGGCTTCGGCCGGGGCTCGTACAGCTACATCGAGGGCAAGCCGCTGACCCTGGTGACCGGCCCCGAGCTGGTGGAGCTGCTGGCGGAGCAGGGGCTGCGCGCCCGCCTCGGCGGCGGCAGCGCCCCGGCCCCGGCCCCCGTCGAGGCCCGCGAGGAGCCGGCGGCGGCGCAGAGCAGCCTCACCGTGAGCTGGCAGAGCCGCACGTCCGGCGGGGACGCGGTGGACCTGGACGTCACCGCCTTCCTGTGCGCGCGCGGCCGGGTGCTCAGCGACGAGCACTTCGTCTTCTTCAACAACCCGCAGGACCCGGACGGCGCCGTGCGGCTGCACCCGACCCGGTCGGTGCCGGGCGAGCCGACCCGGGCGGCCCGGCTGACCCTGGACCTGCACCGGCTGCCGGCGGCCGTCGAGGAGGTGGTGGTCGCGGTCTCCACCGAGGAGGAGGAGCCGCCGGCGCTGCCGCTGGGCCACGTGTACGGGCTTGCCGTCGCCGCCTCGTACGGGCCGGGGGCGGACGGGCCGGCCAGGTGGCCGGGCTCCAACGGCGGGGTCCCGGACTCGGCGATGCTCCTCGGCGCCTTCCGACGGGCCGACGGCGGCTGGCGGTTCGCGCCGTCCGGCCGCGCGGTGACGAACGGCCTGGCGGGGCTGGCGACGGCCTTCGGCGTGGCCGTGGAGTAGCGACGGCGTGGCCGTGGGGTACGGCGGGACCTTGGTCCTCAGGGCCCACGTCATACCTGAGGAGGAGTGGGCCCCCGCCGCGCCGCCGGGTCGGCGGGGGCGGACCGTCCCCGTGGCATACGGATCGGCCCCGAACGGCTTGGGAGGATGGATCGGAATCAGCACATCCGTTCCATCCCTTCCCACCCTCGGAGGAATCCCCGTGACGTCGATCGCGACCGCCGTCCGTACCGGCCGGGCGGCTGCCCGCGCCACCGGCCTGAACAAGGTCTACGGGGAGGGCGAGACCAGGGTCGTCGCCCTGGACGACGT